>NZ_JBIAPU010000014.1:0-253070 GCF_042888465.1 Streptomyces sp. NPDC002888
CCCACCCCCCCCCCCCGCCCCGCCCCCCCCCCCCCCCACCAAAAAAACCCCCCCCCCCCCCCCCCCCCCCCCGCCGGGCCGGCCCCCCCCCCCCCCCCCCCCCCCCCCCCCCCCCCCCCCCCCCACCCCCCCCCACCCACCTGCTGGCCACCGCAACGCCAACCGCCGCCCACACTCCCTGTGGGCGGCGGTTGGCGTTGCGACCGTCTCCAGTCGCCCGCCTCACCCTTCCTCCTCTCCCTGCGCCCGCAACAGCAGCAACGCCACATCGTCCAGGCGTTCCTCAGCGGAGGCGTGACGGTGGATGAGGGTGTCGGCGAGTTCGTCGAGGGGGCGGTGGGCGGATTCGGTGAGGCGGAGGGACAGGTCGGCGAGGGCGTCCTCTATGTCGACGCCGGGTGATTCGATGAGGCCGTCGGTGTAGAGGGCGAGGATCGAGCCGGGGGCGAGGTTCACCTCGGTGGTGGGGTACGTCGCCGAGCCGTCGATGCCGAGGAGCGGGCCGCCGGCCAGATCGAGGACGCGGACCCGGCCGTCAGGCCGGCGCAGCAACGGCGGAGGGTGGCCCGCGCGGGCCATCACGGCCCGACCGCGCCCGGGATCGAGCCGCAGGTACAGGCAGCTGGCGAACAGGTCCGCGCCCAGGTCGATGAGCAGCTGATTCGTGCTGCGCATGATCTCCCCGGGCTCCTGACCGACCGTCGTGTACGCCCGTACCGCCGTGCGGATCTGCCCCATCAGCCCGGCCGCGGTGACGTTGTGCCCCTGCACGTCCCCGATCACCGCAGCCGCCAGCGGAGGCGTCGGCACCAGGTCGTAGAAGTCGCCGCCGATCTCCATGCCCCGCGTGGCCGGGAGATAGCGCGCGGCCGCGTCGATGCCCGGCAGCGGCGGCAGGGAGTGGGGCAGCAGCGCCGCCTGGAGCCCGTGGGCCAGCTGATGCTTGGCGTCGTAGAGCAGCGCCCGCTCCAGCGCCTGCGCGATCAGCCCGCCCAGGCTGGTCAGCACCGCCCGCTCGTCCGCCGGGAAGTGATGCGGCTCCGCGTAGGACAGCGCCCAGGTGCCCACGGGCCGCCCGGAGGCGATCAGCGGCAGGTACGCCCACGCCGCGAAGCCGTCCGGTGTCGAGGGCCGGGTCGGATACAGCCGCTCCAGCTGCTGCCGGGACTCGAAGAACGCCGGTACCCCGTTGCGCAGGACATGCGTACCCGGTGTCGGCGAGGCCAACGGCATCCCGTCGAATCGTTCAACGATATGCGGATCCGGATATCCCCGGTGTCCCAGCACGTGCAGCCGACCCGCCCGCGACCCCAGCAGTACCAGTGCCTGACCGCCCACCGCGGGCAGGATCTCGTCGGCCACCAGCTGCACCACGTCCTGCACGCCCACCGCCTCGGTGAGCGCCGCCGCCAGACTCAGCACCTGCGAGATGGTGACCAGCCGTGAGGGCGCGTCCCCGGGCTGCGGCCCGGCCCGGTTCATCTCCGACACGGCCCGCGCCCGGCTGATACGGACGCTGAGACCCGTCGTACTCGGATACAGCCGGAACGACAGCCAGTCGCCGGGCGGCCGCAGGGCCACGAACGAGGTGACGTGCTGGCTGATCAACGCGGCCCGGTACCGGTCCTCGTACATCGGATCGTTCAACCAGGGGACCGCCGCCCACGGCTGGGCGCCGAGCAGGCGGCTCGCCGGCACGCCGAGCAGGTCGGCGGCCGCCGCGTTGACGAACCCGACCCGCCCGTCCAGATCGAGCGAGCACAGCCCGTACGGCAGCCGCGCCACCATCCGCGCCGCCTCCACCGTGCCGAGGGTGCCCGTCACACCCCCCGCCGGCGCCACCCCGAGCAGATCCGGCTCCGCGCGCAGCGAACGGCTCTCCGCGGCGGCCCGCTCCAGCCGCAGCGCGAGCCGGTCGCAGGCCGCGGTCAGCTGCTCCCGCTCCCGTTCCGACAGCTCCGCCGGATGCGAGCCGGGCCAGGTCAGGAAGACCGCGCCGTACACCGTGGAGTCGGTCGCCACCGGCAGCGCGGCCAGGCAGAACGGGTAGGGCAGCACCACGGCGATGCGCGGATAGCGGGTCGCCATGTCCTCCTCGCCGCCCACCCATACCAGCCGCCGCCGGCGAACCGCCTCCGCGACCGGGATCGGCGCGCTCAGCCCGACCCGCTCCCAGGGCGCCGCGAACGCCCGGGGCAGTCCCGCCATCACCGCCATCTCCAGCACAGGCTCGTCGGGCGCCCGCAGGTACACCGCCCCGGAGTGCGCCTGGACGGCGTCCATCATCGTGGTCAGGGCGAGCGACAGCAGCGGCTGGTCCACCGGGGGCCTGGCGGCCGCCGGCGCCTGCCGGGACGTCTGCCCGTCGGACACGCCGACCACCTCCTCGCCCGGCCGCGCGGTCCCAGGGACAAATCTCCCCCCTTGCGGCCCGACGCGCACGGCGAGCGGCGCCGCTCTCTACCCCGTCGCCGCCCGGCCATGCCCCCACAGTCGAAGCGCGCGGCAGCGAACGGGCGCCGCACATGCGCCCCCGCGCACCCCGATGGCCGGTTCTTCGCGCCCACGAACGGTCGCGGGCGTCAACAATGGGCACGCGCTCAACACCGCGGAAACAAAAGGCCGTACGGCGAGCTGAAGGGGTGGCAGTGATCCGGGTACTTCTGGTGCACGACGCGTGTCTGGTGCGATCGGTTCTGGCGGAGTGGCTGGGCCGTGAACCCGACCTGCGGGTCCACGACACCTCGTGGCCCGGCGCGCCGGGCCTGGTGCGGTCCGTACGACCCGATGTGTGCGCGGCGGACCTGGAGTGCTCGGACTCCTACGGCATCCCGCCGCTCGGCGAGCTGTCCCGGCCGGGCCCGGACCACGCGCCGCCGAGGCTGCTCGTGCTTGCCACCGCGAACAGACCGGGGCTGCTCAAGCGGGCCGTCGAGGCGGGGGCGCTCGGCTACGTCGACAAGGAGGGCTCGCCGGAGCGCCTGGTGTGCGGAATCCGCCGGGTCGCCGAGGGGAAACGTTTCGTCGACGACTCGCTGGGCCTCGGTTTCCTCAAGGCCGCCGAGATGCCGCTGACCCGGCGCGAACTGAGCGTCTTATCCCTGGCCGCCGAGGGAGCGTCCGTCGCGGAGATCGCCGGGAGCCTGCATCTCTCCCACGGGACCGTGCGGAACTACATGGCGGCCATCACCCGCAAGACCGGCGCCCGCAACCGCATCGACGCGATCCGCATCTCGCAGGGGGAGGGCTGGCTGTGACGGCCGGCCCGCGACGAGCTCGCGGTACGGCGCCGAGTCGCGCATGAGCTCCTCATGGGTGCCGTACGCCGTGCGTGGACCGTCCATGACCAGGATCCGGTGTGCGCGCAGCGCCGAGCTGATCCGGTGCGCCACGACGACCAGCGTGCCGCCCGGCCTCCTGGCGAAGGCACGCTCCGCGCGTTCCTCCGCCCGCGCGTCCAGATGACAGGTCGCCTCGTCCAGCAACGCGAGCGGGGCGTACGACAGATAGGCCCGGGTCAGCGCGACGAGCTGCCGCTCACCGGCGGAGAGCGCCGCGGGGTCGACCTCGGCCGCCGGCCCGCCGAGCCGTTCCAGCAACGGGGTCAGTCCGACCGCGTCGGCCGCCTCGAGCAGCTCCGCCTCGGGCACGGGGTCCGGGCGGAGGTAGGCGAGGTTCTCGGCGAGGGTGCCGGTGTGGACGTAGGCCTCCTGCGGGATCAACACCCGCCGCGCCGAGGTCTCGACCCCCGGAACCGGCCATCCGCACACCTGGATCGTCCCGTGCCCGGGCTCCAGCAACCCGGCCACCAGGGCGGTGAGTGTGGACTTCCCGATGCCGCTCGGGCCGACGACGGCGAGGTGGGACCCGGCGGGGAGGGCGAGATCCAGCCCGTCGATGACGGGGGCGCTGTGGGGGCCGTAGGCGAAGGTGAGGGAGGAGAGGGAGAAGGCGGGGGCAGGGGTGGTGTTGTCGGGGGAGCCCGGGACAGCGGCCGATTCGGCGCTGGGGGCACGGTGGGCACCGCCGGTCCCGTGGGAGTGATCCGTGCCCTGCGCCGTCAGCCGCCGCAGCACCACCGTCAGGCGTGAGCCGCTCGTGCCGAGGCCGTGGACCAGGTTGGTCAGGGCGGGGAGGAGGGACTGGGTGACGTAGGCGAGGGCGCCGAGGAGGGCGCCGGGGGTGACGTCGTGGCGGAGCAGCCAGGGGGTGGTGGCGAGGAGCAGGACGATGGGGAGCTGGCCGCCGATCGCCAGGGAGGCCACGCGCAGGGTGCTCCAACGGGCGAGGGAACGCGCGGCGCGCTCTTCGGCGTCGACGCGGACGGCGGTGTCCGCGGCGACCCGTTCCTCCGCGCCGGCGGCCGTGACGTCCCGCAGTCCCGGGCAGACCGTGCCGAGATGCCCCGCGAGAGCCTCGTCGGCGACGAGGAACGCCTCCTGCCTGCGGGCCAGCGGTCGCAGCGTCGCCGCGAACAGCGCCACCCCGGCCGCGAGCGGGGGCACGACGACCAGGAGCAGCGGCGGGGCCAGCGAGAACAGGCCGACGAGAGCGCCGACCGCGGTGAACACGAAGGAGCGCGACACCATCACCAGACCGGCGAAGGTGTCCCGCGCGATCTCCGTCTGCTGGGTGAGCCCGGACAGCGCCCGGTGGTCCCCCTCCCGCACCCCGCGCCCGACCACCCGCTCGACCAGCCGGTCCCTGAGCGGCTCGACGAGCGCCGCGACCGCCGCGTACACCCGCGCGGTGCCGTACGCGCCGAGCACGACCCCGATCCCGGCGACCCCGAGCCAGCCGAGCCCGACCTCCGGACGCCCTCGCAGGAACCCGGCGTCGAGGGCCCGCGCCGGTGCGTAGCCGATGAGGAACGTCTGCCCCGTCTCCAGCACGGACCACCCGGCGAGCCGCACGAGAACCGGCCGACGGCCCCGCAGGAACCGCAGGCCGCGCCGGTGGATCCCGTCCGTCACGACCCCACCCCCTGTCCGAACACCGCTCGGTACTCCGCGTCCCGCCACAGCCGCTCATGCGGTCCCACCGCGCGTACGCGTCCGCCGTCCAGCCAGGCCACCGCGTCGGCGCGGGCCGCCGTGGCCGCGCGGTGGGCGACCAGGAGCCGGGTGCCGCTCGTGCCGCCGCTCAGCAGGGCGTCGGTGATGCGGGCCTCCGTCACCGTGTCGAGGCTGGAGAGCGCGTCGTCGAGGATCAGCAGGCGGCCGCCATGGGCGAACGCACGGGCGAGACCGAGGCGTTGGGACTCGCCCCCGGAGCGGGGGGCGTCGGCGCAGAGGGTCGCGTAGCCGTCGGGGAGGCGGCGGACGAAGTCGTCGGCGTGGGCGGCGCGGGCCGCCTGCCGGACGCGGGCGGGGGAGGGGGACGACAGGGCGAGGCCGATCGCGTCCTCGACGGTGCCGCCGAGCAGGGCGGGCCGATCGAAGGCGTAGGCGATCGCGCGGCGCAGGTCGTCGTGGGGGAGTTGAGGCAGCGGCACCCCGTCGAGCAGCACCTCTCCGGCGTCCGGGTCGGTCAGCCGCCCAGCGAGTGCGGCGAGCAGGGACTTGCCGGTGCCGGAACGGCCGACCACGGCGAGCGTGGTGCCGCCGGGGACCACGAGGTCGATCCCGTCGAGTACGGTGCGTCCGCCGCGCCGGGCACTCACTCCGCGCAGCTCCAGTCGGCCCGGTCCGTCGGGCAGCCGTCGCTTCCCGTGGGCGGGGGCGGGTTCGGCCAGGACCTCGGCCAGGCGCCCGGCGGCCGCACGGGCCCGGGCCAGCCCCGCCACCTGTCCGACCAGCACGCCGACCCCCGTCGCGAGGACGGCGTACCGGGAGGCCGCGAGCACCTCGCCCACCGTCAGCCGGTGCCGGGTGAGCAGCACTCCGGCCACGGCGACGACCCCGAGCTGGAGCAGCGGCGCCACGGCGACGGCCCGGGCGGCGGCCCGCCCCTGCACCCGCCACATGCGGTGTCCCGCGCGGGACAGCTCGGGCAGCGGTCGCAGGATCCGCGCCGTCTCCTTTCCGGCCGTACCCGCCGCCCGGATGGTGCGGTGTCCGCCGACGGCCTCCGTGAGCGCGGCCGCGATCCGCCCCTGCGCCTGCTGGTAGTGCGCCGCGCACGTCGAGGTGTCCCGGGCGACCGCGCGCAGCAACAGGAACAGCACGGGGGCTCCGGCGAGGAACACGGCGGCGAGCCACGGGTCGATCACGGCGAGCGCGACGACACCGCCGACGGGACCGGCCGTAGCGGCGAGCGTCGAGGCCCGCGCGGCGGGTGCCGTTCCCGCCTGCGCGGCGTTGCCGACGAGCCGGGCGACGAGGTCACCGGAGCCGAAGCGGCCCGCGGCCCGCGGGCCGACCGCCAGCACATGCCCGGCCAGCCGCCCGCGCAACCAGGCCGTCGTCCGCGCGTCGACCGTGCCGGTGAGGACGGTCCCGGCCGCGTCGAGCAGCGCGAGCAGCAGTATGAGTGCGGCGCAGCACAGCACCCAACGGGTCGCCGGGGCGTGCGCCAGCAGGAGGTCCAGGGCCCGCCCCAGAGCGGCCGGCAGCGCCAGACCCACACCGGTCGCGGTGGTACTCACCAGACACAGCGCGAGGCAACGCCGCCCACTGTGCCGCCCGGCGCGGCGCGCCAGCGCATGTGCGTCCGCGGCCGCTCGGTCATCGTCGGCGGGGGGCGTCTCGCGGTGCGTGCCTCGGGCCGTCTGTTCGTCGTCGCCACGGGTCGTCATGCGGCAGCAGCCCCCGCGTGTGAGGGACGGGACCCCGAGCGGCCCTCCCTTGTGGGAGTGGACCGCCCGGGGCCGGGATGAACGGGGCCCGTCAGAGACAGAGCAGAACGCTGGCGGCGCTGATGCAGGACAGCAGGCTGACCGTGCTCTGCCCGCCGCCGCCGGTGTGCTCGTCGGACTCCATCGTCTGCAGGTCGAGAAGTGCCATCTCGGTTCCTTCCTTCGGTGTCCATCCGTGGGGACGGGGTGGTGTCACGACTCCGTCAGGTCGCGGAGCCGCGCTGTGTGGGCCGCCCGAGCGGCGGCAGGAACGGCAGGTGAGCGGTGGACCCCGCGTCGAGGGCCGCGCCGAGCGCGAGCAGGCACCCTGCCGTTCCGGTGCCCAGGTCCATCGACAGCCGCATCATCTGGTGCCCGGGGAAGGCCAGTTGGCCCTGGTACGACATCGCGAACCAGCCCAGCCCGGCGATCTGCTCGGCGAGCCGGTCCGCGCCGGCCCCGGGCGCCGAGGTGCGGGCGAGGTGCAGGATCATCCCGGCGCGGCCCTGGAAGAGGCCGGGCTGGGCGTAGAAGCGTGAGGTGGCGGCGGTCACGACGCCGGAGCGGGCCCGCTCGAACTCCTCGACGGTGTCAGGGGCGTTGCCGGCTTCGTCGGCGTGCGCCAGGTAGTCGTCGAGGACCATGCCGAGGCCCACGCTGCCGTCGCCGAGGTAGGGCAGGGTCCGCCACCCCTCGTCGACCTCCAGCGCGCCGCCCTCCCGGGTCATGCAGCACTCCAGGTCCTGGCGCAGCGCCCCGGCGGCCGCCTCCAGCAGTTCCGGCTCGCCGGTCCGCCCGTACTGCCGCAGCAGGAACAGCGCGGGCCCGCTCGCGCCCCGCAGCAGCCCGGCCCGTCGCCGGGGCGCGTCGGGGCGCGGCTCGGCGAGCCGTCGTACGAGGAGACGGGCGGCCTCGGCGGCCCGTTCCCGCAGCTCCGCCTCGCGCGTCGTCTCCGCGAGGTGGCCGAGCACGAGGCCCAGCCCGGCCAGTCCGCCGTGCAGGTCGGAGGAGAGCTTCTGCCACTTCTCCGCGAGGATGCCGTCGACCAGGTCCAGCGCCCGGCCCCGGTGCCCGAGCCGGTCCAGGACCAGGGCCACGCCCGCCAGACCGTCGTACAGGCCGAGCGGCGTGCCCGGGGGCGGCGGCTCGGTGTGCTCCAGCAGCCAGCGCTCACCCTCGTCGTACCGTTCGGCGCCGGTCTCGGCCAGCGCGTACAGCACCCCGGCCGCACCGTGCGCCAGACCGAGCCCGCCGCCGTCGGAGAACTGCGCGATGTCCCCCGGGAACAGCCGGTCGTCCCGCTCCGGCGTCGCCGAGGCGAGGATCGCCTTCACCATCGAGTCCCGGCTGTAGGGCCAGTCGCCGGGCGACACAAGAGACGCCCCCACGAGCCGCGCCGCTCGCGGTGCCTTCGCGGCGGCCGGACGGGCCGGGCCCTCCTCGGCGGCGAGGCCGGCCCGGCGGGCCGAACCCGACGCCTCCCCGGCACCCGGTCGCTCCGCCCCCGGCGCCCGGGTGATCTCCGCGACCGCCTCCTGCAGGAACCGCCGCGGCACGTCCGGGAACTGTTCCGCGACGACCTCCGCCAGGTGGGCCGCCTTGTCGCGGTCGACCACGAACAGGGTGGTGACGGGGAGGAAGAGGGCCAGCCGCAGACAGGCGAGGGCGTAGCGGTCGACGTCGACGCCTCTGCGGTCGGGCGGCGCGAAGAAGCCGGGGTGGGCGACGACTTGGCGGCCCTGTTCGGTGACGGGCGCCGCCGCCTCGAAGTCGATCAGGCGGACGGACTCCCCGTCGGGGGCGACCATGATGTTGAAGACGTGCAGGTCGTTGAAGACGATCCCGCGCGCGTGGAGCGCCTCGACCGCCTCCTCGACCGCCCGGTGGATGCGCAGCGCCCACGCCGTGTAGGAGGCGACGGCCCCGGGATCCGGGTCCGGCGTCAGCAGCGGGTGACGTTCGGCGAAGAAGGAGTTCAGGGGGCGGCCCTCGACGAAGTCCATGACCAGGAAGCGGTGGCCGCCGAGCTCGAACCAGTCACGCACCTCGGGCACCACACCGGTCCCCGCCACCCGCTCCAGCGCCTCCTTCTCCCGCTCCAGCCGGGCGATCGCGTCCGCACCGTCCGCGGCGAGCCCCGCGTGCGGCCGCCCCTCCTTGAGGACGACCTTGCGCCCGTCCCGCGTGTCGGTGCCCGCGTACACCCCGCCGCCGTTGGAGAAGTGCAGCGCCTTCTCGATGCGGTACGGCAGCTCGCCCACCGTCGTGGTGTTGCGCGCCGCGAGATGCGGTGCGAGGAACGCCGGCAGCGTCACCCACTCCGGCACCTGGAAAGAAGGCGCCCGCCGGTCCGGGACCAGCCGGCCCCCGCCGTCCCGCACCGCCGGCACGAGCGAGCCCCGCTCGTCGACGACGAACGTGCGCGCGAAAGCGCCGTAGCGGACGTAGAGCGGGCCGTCGTACCAGCGCAGGTCGGTGAGGATGTACGGGCCGTCGTAGCCCTTGAGCAGGTCGCCCAGCTCGCCCAGCACGGTGTGCAGCTGCTCCTCGTCGGCCGGGTAGACGGTGACGAACTTGCCGCTGCCGTCACGGGCCGCGTACTTGGTGTTGCGCAGGTGGAGGAGGTGCGGGCCCGGGACGAACTTGAACGGGATCCGCCGGGGCACGCAGTAGTCCCACACGATCGCCGCGATCTCGTCCGCGTTCCCCCGGGTGGCCGAGGCGTGGATCTTCCAGCCCTGGGCCGGTCCGGCGAGCGGTTCGCCGTCCGGGCCGTTCGGCGTCAGCGTCAGCCAGTCCCCGATCCGGGCCGCCGCCCAGCCGTCGGGGAGGGCGCGCCGCGCCGTCTCGAACAGGGGCGCGGCCTGCGCCCCGCCCGCCGAGAGGCGGTCCGGCGTGTCGTAGAAGTGCCCGTCCGCCAGCGCGTACACCTCGTACCGCTTGTCCATGCGTCCCCCTCCGTGACCCGGCACCGAGACTTCCAGCCGGTCGAGGGGTCCGGACAGTCACCGCTGTCACGAGATCACCGTGCGGTACGCACGTGTCAAGACATGTTCGGCCCTTTCGAACGGGCCGGGAACCGAGTGTTCATCGAACAGTCACAGGGGCTGCGCACACGTCTCATAAGCGCTGTAATACGGACGTGGTCAGTGAGGGCGCCGCCGGACGCAGAACGAGGACTCTGCGTGCCGAGGTTGCCCTCAAGACGCTCGCGAGTGACCCCGAATCACCCGAACGGGTGCGCCGCACTCTCGAACAGGTTCTCGTCTTCACGGGCGCGACGCTCGCCGCCCTCTACGCGCCGGGCGCGGAAGGCGACCTGCTGTGCCTGGTCGAGTCGGTCGGTGTCCCGAGGACGCTGTACGGGCTGCGCGAGAGCTACCCGGTCGCCGGGCGCTCCCCGGCCGCCGACGCCCACCGCACCGCGGAGCCGGTCTGGCTCGGCCCCGCGGAGCTCGCCGGGTGCGCCGAGTCGCGACGGATGGCGTCCCAGGACGTCTTCCTGGCCGCCCTGCCCGTCCGTGAGAGCGAAGCCGACGGCTGCTGTCTGCTCGCCGTCACCGAGAGCCCCGGCGGCTTCGATCCCGAGGACCGCGCGTGTCTGGCGCTCGTCGCCGAGGCCGTCACCTGCCCCGGCCCGGTCCGGCCCGCCGTCGGCGAGGAACTCACCGGGGGCGCCTTCAGCCTCGCCATGGACACCGGCCGCGTGGAGGTCGGCGACGACATTCTGGAGCTGTTCGGTCTCACCCGTGAGGAGTTCGACGGCAAGGTCGAGACCCTGCTCGGCCTCACCGTCCCGGAGGACCTGCCCTCGCTGATGTCCGTGGTCGAGGCCGACCACATGTCCATCGGCGACCGCGAACTGGAGTTCCGCGTCCTGCAGCCCACCGGACCGCCCCGGTGGCTGCGGCTGCGCGGCCGCATGCTGACCGGCGACGACGGCCGTCCGGCCCGGCTCGTGGGCACCGTCGCCGACGCCTCCACGCTGCGCTCCGACGTCACCGACGTGGCCCGCGTCCAGCGCCTGGCCGCCGCCCTGGCGACCGCCGTCACGGTCCGCGAGGTCAGCCAGGCCGTGGTCGCCGCCCTGCGCAAGCCGCTACGGGCCGACCGGATCGCCCTCGCCGAACTGGAGAACGAGCGGCTCGTCGTCACGGTCCTCGACCCGCCCGAACCGGAGTCGTGGCCCGAGCTGTGGCGGCTGGAGTGGCGTTCCGAATGGCCCGACGCGCCGGTGCGCTCCATGCCCACCCTCGCCGCCGCCCTGCGCGAGGGCCGCGCCCAGATCTGGCCCGCCGGCACCGCCCTGGAACCCGCCCTCGCCGAGGTCGGCCCCGGCGGCCTCGCCGTGCTGCCGCTGCCCGCCGCGGGCCGCATGGCCGGCGCCTGCCTGATCGGCTGGGACACCCCGCACGACTTCGGCCCCGACGAACGCGCCCTGCTCACCGCCTCCGCGGGCCTCGCCGGGCAGGCCCTGATGCGTGCCCACGCCTTCGACGCCGAGCACGAACTGGTCGGCATGCTCCAGCGCCAGCTCCTCCCGCGCCGCCTGCCGACACTGCCCGGCGCGGTCGCCGTCGCCCGCTACCTGCCCACCACCGCGGGTCTGGAGGTCGGCGGCGACTGGTACGACGTGATCCCGCTGCCCGACCACCACGTGGCCCTCGTCATCGGCGACGTCCAGGGCCACAGCGCGGCCGCCGCCACCCTCATGGGCCAGATGCGCACGGCCCTGCGCGCCTACGCCGCCGAGGGGCATCCCCCGGACGTGGTCGTCTCCCACGCCAACCGGCTCCTCGTGGAGCTGGAGACCGACCTCTTCGTGACCTGCTGCTACGTCGACGTCGACATGGAGGAGGGCACCGCCTGGTGCGTGCGCGCCGGACACCTGCCCCCGGTGCTGCGCCACCCCGACGGCACCACGGAGATCGCGGAGGCGGACGGCGGCCCGCCGCTCGGCGTGCTGGCGCAGGCCGACTTCCCCCTCAGCCCCCTCTCCCTGCGCCCCGGCACCGTGGTCGCCCTCACCACCGACGGCCTCGTCGAGTCCCCCGACTCCGACATCGACACGGGGATGGAGCGGCTCGCCCGCGAACTGGCCGAATCCGACCCCTCCCACCTCGGCCTCGTCGCCGACGCCCTCCTCAGCGACGCCCGCCGCGCCGACGACATCGCCCTGCTCCTCATGCGCTACGACGGCATGGCCGTACGCCCACGGCGCGAGACCTGGACGGTGTGGCGCGTCCCCGAGGCGGTCCGGCACGCCCGCCGCTACACCCGGCGCGTCCTGCGCGGCTGGAGCATGCCCGACGACGACATCGACTCCGCCCTGCTCGTCGTCTCCGAGCTCGTCACCAACGCCCTCGTCCACACCGGCGGCCCGGTCCGCCTCGACCTCATCCTGCACAACCACCGGCTGCGCGTCGCCGTCACCGACTCCTCGCCCCGCTCTCCCGTCAAGCCGTCCGACATCGGCTGGGAGGCCACGGGCGGCCGGGGAATCCTCCTCGTCGAGGCCATGTCGGACACCTGGGGAACGGTGCCGGTCAGCGGCGGCAAGCAGGTCTGGTGCGAGCTCCCATTAGGGCACTCCACAAGCTGAGGGCAAGGTTCCATTTCGGCCAATCATGGCTATGGTGAAGCAGATGAAGGCTCTCGTGCTGTCCGGCGGCGCCGGTACGCGGTTGCGGCCGATCACGCACACGTCGGCCAAACAACTCGTGCCCGTGGCCAACAAGGCGGTGCTCTTCTACGGGCTGGAATCGATCGCCGCGGCCGGCATCACCGAGGTGGGCGTGATCGTCGGCGACACCGCCGACGAGATCCGGGAAGCGGTCGGCGACGGCGCCTCCTTCGGCCTGGACGTCACCTACCTCCCGCAGGCGAGGCCCCTCGGCCTCGCCCACGCCGTTCTGATCGCGCGGGACTACCTCGGCGACGACGACTTCGTGATGTACCTCGGCGACAACTTCATCGTCGGCGGCATCACCGGCCTCGTCGACGCGTTCCGCCACACCCGCCCCGACGCACAGATCCTCCTCACCCGCGTGCCCGATCCCCGTGCCTTCGGCGTCGCCGAACTCAACGGCTGCGGTCAGGTCGTCGGCCTGGAGGAGAAGCCCGACCACCCCAAGAGCGACCTCGCCCTCGTCGGGGTGTACCTGTTCACGCCGGTCATCCACGAGGCGGTGCGCGCCATCTCGCCGTCGAGGCGCGGCGAACTGGAGATCACCCACGCCATCCAGCACCTGATCGACACCGGCGCCGACGTGCGCTCCACACTCGTCAAGGGCTACTGGAAGGACACCGGGAACGTCGTCGACATGCTGGAGGTCAACCGCACGGTCCTGGAGAGCGTCGAACGCCGCATCGACGGCGACGTGGACGGCCGCTCGGAGACCATCGGCCGGGTCGTCGTGGAGGAGGGCGCCCGCGTGGTGAACTCCCGGGTCGTCGGCCCCGTCGTCATCGGCGCCGGCACCGAGGTCCGCGACTCCTACGTCGGCCCCTTCACCTCCATCGCCGAGAACTGCCGGATCACCGACAGCGAACTGGAGTTCTCCATCGTGCTGCGGGACTCCTCCATCCACGGCGTGGGCCGCATCGAGAACTCCCTGATCGGCCGGCACGTCGAGGTCACCCCGGCCCCCGTCGTCCCCAGCGCCCACCGCCTCGTGCTCGGCGACCACAGCAAGGTGCAGATCCACACATGAACGTCCTCGTCACCGGCGCCGCCGGCTTCATCGGCTCCGCCTACGTCCGCACACTGCTCGCCACCGACGACACCGCCCGCGTCACGGTGCTGGACCGGCTCACCTACGCCGGCAGCACCGACAACCTGCCCCTCGGCCACCCTCGCCTGGAGTTCGTCCACGGTGACATCTGCGACCCCGCCCTCGTCGACAAGCTGATGGCCGGCACGGACCAGGTGGTGCACTTCGCGGCCGAGTCCCACGTCGACCGCTCCATCGAGGGCGCCGGCGAGTTCGTCCGCACCAACGTGCTCGGCACCCAGACCCTCCTCGACGCGGCCCTCAGACACGGCGTCGGCCCGTTCGTCCACGTCTCCACCGACGAGGTGTACGGCTCCATCGACACCGGCTCCTGGCCCGAGGACCACCCTCTGCGCCCGAACTCCCCGTACTCCGCCTCCAAGGCCTCCTCCGACCTGCTCGCCCTGGCCCACCACCGCACCCACGGCCTCGACGTGCGCGTCACCCGCTGCTCCAACAACTACGGCCCCCGCCAGTTCCCCGAGAAGGTCATCCCGCTGTTCGTCACCAACCTGCTCGACGGCGAAGACGTCCCGCTCTACGGCGACGGACGCAACGTCCGCGACTGGCTGCACGTCGACGACCACTGCCACGGTGTCGACCTCGTCCGCACCCAAGGGCGCCCCGGCGAGGTCTACAACATCGGCGGCGGCACCGAACTCAGCAACAGGGAACTCACCGCCCTCCTCCTCGACGCCTGCGGGGCCGACTGGGACCGGGTCGAGCACGTCGCCGACCGCAAGGGGCACGACCTGCGCTACAGCGTCGACTGGACCAAGGCCCGCACCGAGCTGGGCTACCACCCCTGCCGGGACTTCACGGCCGGCCTCGCCGAGACCGTCGACTGGTACCGCGACAACCGCGCCTGGTGGGAGCCCCTGAAACGGCGCACCGGCAGGGACGGCGGGACGACATGAGGTGGCTGGTCACCGGAGCGGGCGGCATGCTCGGCCGCGACACGGTGGCGGAACTGACCCGGCGCGGCGCGGACGTGGTGGGCCTGGACCGCTGCGCCCTGGACATCGCCCGGGTCGACTTCGTCGAACGGGCCTTCACCGTCCACCGGCCCGACCTGGTCGTCAACTGCGCCGCGCACACGGCCGTCGACGACGCCGAGACCGACGAGGCACGCGCCCTGCGCGTCAACGGCGGCGGCCCCCACCTGCTCGCCCGCGCCTGCGCGGCGACCGGCGCCCGCCTGATCCACGTCTCCACCGACTACGTCTTCTCCGGCGCCGCCCGCACCACCCCCTACCCGGAGGACCACCCCCCGGCCCCCCGCACCGCCTACGGCCGCACCAAACTCGCCGGTGAGCAGGCGGTGCGTGCCGAGCTCCCCGACGCGAGCGCCGTCGTACGCACCGCCTGGCTGTACGGGGTCCACGGCAGCAGCTTCGTACGGACGATGCTCGACCTTCAGGCGCGCCGCGACACCGTCACCGCCGTCGACGACCAGCGGGGCCAGCCGACGTGGAGCGCGGACGTCGCCGCACGCGTCGCCGACCTCGGCCCGCGCATCGGCCCCGACACCCACGGCGTCTTCCACGCCACCAACGCGGGCGAGGCCACCTGGTACGACCTGGCCCGCGAGGTGTTCCGGGGCGTCGGCGCCGACCCGGACCGGGTGCGCCCGACCGGCAGCGCCGCCTTCCCCCGGCCCGCCCAGCGCCCCGCGTACAGCGCCCTCGCGCACGGCCGCTGGCAGGAGGCCGGCCTGCCGCCACTGCGCGACTGGCATGCCGCCCTGCACGAAGCACTGCCCCTGATCCGCAAGGAGTCCCTGCGTGAAACGCCATGAGTTCCTGCGGGAACTGCACAAGGTCACCGCGAACCGCAACTACCTGGAGATCGGCGTCAACGACGGCCGCAGCCTGAAGCTCTCCCGCGTCCCCAGCATCGCGGTCGACCCCGCCTTCAAGGTGACCTCGGAGCTCCGGTGCGACGTCCACCTGGTGAAGGCCACCAGCGACGACTTCTTCGCCCGCGCCAACCCCCTCGCCCACCTCGAGGGCGGCCGCCATCCGCTGCGCAACCTGCGCCGGGGCCGCCATCCCCTCGGCCACTGGCGCCGCACCACCCTCGACCTGTCCTTCATCGACGGCATGCACCTGTTCGAGTACGCGCTGCGCGACTTCATCAACGTCGAACGGCACTCCGGCTGGGGAAGCGTGATCGTCCTCGACGACATGCTGCCCCGCAGCGTCGACGAGGCCGCCCGCGACCGCCACACCACGGCCTGGACCGGCGACGTCTACAAGCTCACCGAGATCCTCGCCCGCCACCGCCCCGACCTGGTGACCGTCCTCGTCGACACCCAGCCCACCGGCCAGCTCGTCGTCTTCGGCGCCGACCCCCGCAACACCGTGCTGCGCGACAGGTACGACGAGATCGTGGCGGAGTACGACGTGCCCGACCCGCAGAAGGTGCCCGAGGCGATCCTGGAACGGGCGGGAGCGGTGCGGCCACAGACGCTGCTCGAAGCGGGCCTGTGGCGGCCCCTCGTACGGGCCCGCAACCTGGGCCTGCGGCGCGCCCAGGGCTGGCAGCCGGTCCGCCGCGCCCTGGAACAGGTGGGCGTCAGCTCCTGAGCACGTCGTGGTGACGGGGCGGGGTCAGTCCTTGAGCCCGTCGTAGTGCGCGAGGCAGTCCGCGTACGACGGCAGGAGCCCCGCCCGTTCGGCCTCGGCCAGGGACGGTGCCCGCGCGTCCTTCGGCGACAGCACGGGGGAGATGTCCGCGGGCCAGACGATGCCCAGGTCCGCATCGAGCGGGTGCACCCCGTGCTCCCGCTCGGGCGCGTATCCGGTCGAGCACAGGTAGACCACCGTGGCGTCGTCGGTGAGGGCCAGGAAGGCGTGCCCGAGCCCCTCCGCGAGGAACACGGCGTGCCGGTCGACGTCGTCCAGCCGCACCGCCTCCCACCGGGCGAAGGTGGGGGAACCGACCCGCAGGTCCACCACCACGTCCAGGACGGCACCGCGCACACAAGTGACGTGCTTGGCCTGGCCGGGCGGCACGTCCGCGAAGTGCACCCCGCGCAGGACGCCCCGGCGCGAGACGGAGCAGTTGGCCTGCGCGAGCGCCAGGCCGTGGCCGGTCGCCTCGCGGAACTCCGCACCGCGGTACCACTCGTGGAAGCTGCCGCGTTCGTCCGGGAAGACCTGGGGCTCGAGGACCCAGCCACCCGCTATCTCCAGGGGCCGCATGCCGTTCGTCTCCTCCGTTCCCCGCCTGCTCTCCCCGTTTTTACGCACCCGCCGTCGCGCCGGCGGGTAGTGCCTCGGCAGGCAGCGTTGCCCGTCAAGGAGCGGCGTCCGGTGCGTGCTCTCGGTGTGCCGGCCGGAAGTCCTCGTACTGGATGTACTTGGGTTTTCGGCCGGTGCGGCGAGAGGGCGTGCCGGGCGTCGCGACGGGGCGAACGCTGCCTGTTGGGGCACTAGGTTCCGCGGCCCGCGACGGCTGCCCGCAGCGCCCGCCGCACCCTGCCCGCCAGCCGCCGCGCCGGACTGGGCCGCGGCACCGGCACCACCCGGGCCCCGCCCGTCCCGAAGCGCAGGGCGAACGGCAGCGGGTGGAAGCGGGGCGGCCCGGCGTCCGGGGCCAGACACAGCGCGGCCCGCCGGGTCCCGGCCACCTTGCCGACGGGCAGGGCGACCTCCAGCCCGGGGAGGGCAGGGCTCAGCGTGCCCGGTACCTCGACGGCGGCGCCGGCGCCGGTCAGCCGCAGCAGCACACCCGTGGCACGGGGCACGTACAGCGGCAGCACCATGCGCAGCCGCCCGCCCTCGACCGTGACGTCCCCGGGTGTGACGCGGCCGAGGCCGAGCCGCCGGCCCGCGCGACCGACGTCCAGGGCGAGGCTCGTGTGCGCGCGCGTCCAGTACGGCAGGACCACGAGCCCGTCCACGACCCCGGCGTACGGCGTCGGACGGGCCGTCCGCGCGGCCGGGCCCAGCCGGCACTCCTTGGTCCAGCCACCGAGCCTGACCCGCACGAAGGCGTCCCACAGACCGTCCCCCAGCGGACCACCGCTCGCCGCGCGAGCCGGATCTACGGTGGCCGTCACACGCAGCACCAGCCGCACGCGCGTGCCGTCGCCGACCGGAACCGTCTCCCGGGTGACCTCCACCGGCTGGAAGTACGGCGCGGCGCTGGATCTCTCCTTCAGTTGCAGATCGGCCGGGGCCCCGGCGAAGCGCTCGACGGCGTCCGCGCTCACCCACGTCACCGCTTCGGACACGTCCAAGGGAGGCTCACCGGGATAGAACGGGCCGGCGGGGAACTCCACCGGCCGCCCGTCCCGTACGAACTCGGCGCGGAAGCCGACCCTCAGCACCCCGTCCCGCCACTCCACGTCCTGCGGTTCCGCCCGCAGAGCGAGGGTGGCCTCCCACTCAGCGAAGGCCACGGCGTCGTCGAACCGGTCGGCGGCGGCCAGCGCGGCGACGACCCGCTGCGCGGGCGGCAGCCCCGCCGCCACGCCCGGCCCGAACCGCTCGACGACGACCCCGTGGATCTCCTCGAACAGCTCCTTGCGGTAGTCCTCGGGCAGGTTGAGGAAGCGCCGTCCGCGCAGCCGCTCGACCATCTCGACGCGCAGCCAGCGCCGGAAGAGTCTGTCCCGCAGCGGCCCCGGCTCGGTGTACCGCTCGACGACGTCGAGGGCCTCCCGGAGGTTCTTGAAGTAGCCCGCAGGTTCGAAGCGCCGGAAGCCCGCGTTGGACTCGTCGTCACGCTTGACGTGGTAGTAGCACACGTAGTCGCTCAGCACGGAGACGTTCTCCGCGCGCAGATACGCCTCCGCGACGAAGACGTGGTCCTCCAGCCGCCGCCTGCCCTCGGGAAAGCGCAGACCGATGCGCTCCAGGAACGCCCGGCGGACCATCTTGTGCGGGGTCAGGCTGTCGATCAGTGGCGCGTTCTCGACGCTCGCGCGCGGACGGTTCGTACGGAACAGCTCCACCGGCACGCCACGCCCCTTGCCGGCCATCTTCCCGACGACCACGTCGGCGCCGTTGGCCACGCCGTAGGCGTACATCCGCTCCAGGGCCTCGTCGCCGAGGTGGTCGTCGTTGTCCACGAACATCACGTACTCGCCCCGGGCCGCGGCGATGCCCACGTTGCGGGGCTTGCCCGACCAGCCGGAGTTCTCCTGGTGGACGACCCGGAAGCGGGGGTCCTCGGCCGCGAGCGCGTCGAGCCGGGCCGGCGTCTCGTCGGTGGAACCGTCGTCGACGAAGATCACTTCGTACGCGTCGGCAGGCATCGACTGCCGCAACAGCGACGCCACACAGTCCTCGATGTACGGCCCGGGGTTGTACACGGGAACGATGACGCTGACCTTGACCGGCATGGGCTCCTGGCCCCCTCGGGTCGGTTGCCGTGCGCGTGACTGCTGGGGCGCGCGCCTGGCCCGATGCTAACCCTGGGGGAGAAGATGTCCACCTTTTCGGCCACGGGGGAGGGAGTGGCCGGATCGCGACGCTGTGGCCGTGGCCCCTACCCTGGCCTCGTGCGTCTGCTCCTGATGTCCGACACCCACCTCCCCAAGCGCGCCCGGGAACTCCCCGCACCTCTGCTCGCCGCGCTCCCGCACGCCGACGTCGTGTTCCACGCCGGGGACTGGGTCGACACGGCCACTCTCGACCTGCTGGAGAGCCGCAGCCGACGGCTGATCGCGGTGTACGGCAACAACGACGGCCCCGAGCTGCGCGCCCGGCTGCCCGAGGTGGCGTACGCCGAGCTGGACGGGGTGCGCTTCGGCGCGATCCACGAGACCGGCCCCGCCCAGGGCCGTGAGGCCAGGTGTGCCACCCGTTTCCCCGACCTCGACGTGCTGGTCTTCGGCCACAGCCACATCCCCTGGGACACCGCCGCCCCGACCGGCCTGCGCCTGCTCAACCCCGGCTCACCGACCGACCGCCGCCGTCAGCCCCACTGCACGTACATGACCGCCACGCTGACCGACGGCCGCCTCACCGACGTGGAACTGCACCGGCTGCCGCCGCGCGTGCCAGGCCCCGCGTCTGCGGCATGATCCGCCGGACCCTGGCCCCGGAGGCACAGACAGGGGCCGGGCCGCTCCGGTTCCTCTCGCCCGGAAGCGGCCCGGCTTCGCGACTGGTGCCTTGTCAACGGACCTCCTTCCCCTGGGTGAGGGGTGGTCTGGAGCAGGCGGACCCGCCTGTTCCATTGAGGCGTGACTACCCCTCTCGGCCCGCCCCAATCCCTGGAACCGGGTGGAAACGCGGCGAATTCCGAAGAAGTACGGCGAGGCGAAAAGGCGAGGGGACGCGGCGAAATTCGGTGGACGCGCCGCCCCGGACCCGCTGGCATGATCCCCGTGCTGATCGACGCCTCTCTCGTCCGCCGTCTCCTCGCCGCCCAGTTCCCGCGCTGGGCGCACCTCCCCGTCGCCCCGGTCCCGCGGTCCGGCATGGACAACGCGACCTTCCGGCTCGGCGACGAGCTGTCCGTACGGCTGCCGCGCTATGCCCACTGGGCCGGCCAGGTCGAGCGCGAGCACCGCTGGCTGCCCCGCCTCGCCCCGCACCTGCCGCTGTCCGTCTCGGAGCCGGTGGCTCAGGGTGAACCCGGCGAGGGCTACCCGTACCCGTGGTCCGTGTACCGCTGGCTGGAGGGCGAGACGGCGACCACCGAGGACCTCGCCGACCCCGTCCGGACGGCACTCGACCTCGCCGGCTTCATCACCGCGCTCCAGGGCGTCGACGCCACCGGCGGGCCCGGCCCGGAGCAGAGCAACGCCTTCCGCGGTGTCCCGATGGGGGACGCCCGCGACTCCCTGGCCGCGGACGCCCGGGTCCGGCCCAAGATCGAGGCGCTGCGGAAGACGGGCCTCGTCGATGTCGAGGCGGTGACGGAGGTGTGGGAGGCGGCCCTTGCCGCGCCCGCCTGGCAGAAGCCCCCGGTGTGGATCCACGGCGACCTCGCGACCGGCAACCTCCTGGTCAGGGGCGGCCGGCTCAGCGCGGTCATCGACTTCGGGACGCTGGCCGTGGCCGACCCGGCGGTGGACCTGCTGCCCGCCTGGATGTTCCTCCCCGCCACGGCACTGCCCGCCTTCCGCGAGGCCGTAAACACCGACGACGCCACCTGGGCGCGCGGCAGGGGCTGGGCCCTCGCAGGATCACTCCCGGTGCCGGAGGACCCGTTCTTCCGCGAGGACCCGACCCGGGTCACGGCGGCGCTGCGCCATCTGGAGGCGGTCATCACGGACCATCGCCGCTACGGAGGGTGAGCGAGGGGGAGGGGAGGCCCGTCACGCGGCCCCGAAGAGATGGCGAAGGCGGGCTCTCTCAGCCAGGCCGCCCCTGGGGATGGATGGCCCCGTCCGTCACGGTGAGCGGGGTGCCGCTGCCGCCCCAGCGCAGGGCGACGATCTCGGCGGCCACGGACACGGCCACCTCCTCGGGCGTACGGGCGCCGAGGTCGAGCCCGACGGGGGAGCGCAGCCGGGACAGCTCGCGGTCCGTGAGGCCCGCCTCGACGAGCCGCTTCCTCCGGTCGTCGTGCGTACGGCGGCTGCCCATCGCGCCGATGTACGCGGCCGGCCGGCGCAGCGCCTCCTCCAGGAGCGGTACGTCGAACTTGGGGTCATGGGTGAGGACGCAGACGACCGTGCGCTCGTCGGTGTCCGTCTCCCGCAGATACCGGTGCGGCCACTCCACGACGACCTCCACGCCCGGCGGGAACCGCTTCGCCGTGGCGAAGACCGGGCGCGCGTCGCACACCGTGACCCGGTAGCCGAGGAAGTCACCGACGCGGACGACGGCCGCCGCGTAGTCGATCGCGCCGAAGACCAGCATGCGCGGCGGCGGCGCGAAGGAGTGCAGGAACACGGAGACGGCGTCCTCGCGCCGCTCCCCGTGCGGCCCGTAGTGCCGTACGCCCGTCGCACCCAGGGCCAGTTCGCCGCGCGCGTCCGCGGTGACCGCCACGTCCAGGCCGGCCGCGCCGAGCGTGCCGGCCACGCGATCCCGCCAGACGGCCAGGGCGGCACCGCGCGGGGCGGGACCGTCGAGCACCGTCGCCGCGGTCACCGGTTCACCCGCGGCGACCGACTCCGCGACCGCGCCGAAGGCCGGATCGCGCTCGGGCGTGACGGGGCGGACCAACAACGTGATCTCGCCGCCGCAGGTCAGCCCCACCGCGAAGGCGTCCTCGTCGCTGTACCCGAAGCTCTCCAGCCGGGCCTCCCCGCTCGCCACGACCTCCTGCGCGAGCTCGAACACCGCGCCCTCGACGCAGCCCCCGGACACACTCCCGGCCACCTCGCCGCCCGGCCCCACCGCCATTGCGGCCCCTGGATCACGCGGCGCGCTCCGACTCACCCCGACAACCGTGGCCAGCCCGAACGGGACACCTGCGCCGTACCACCCACCGAGCACCGCAAGAATCTCACGCATCCTCGTGGGCACCTCCAGACGAGGCCAGGAGACGAGACGAGCCTTGTGGTTACTCCTCGTCCGTGCCCTTCTCGGGCCTCGTCCGACCGACCTCCGCCGGAATTTCCTGCTGGGCGCGAATGTGCAGGACGTCGCCGATGAGCAGGTCATACACCAGCACGCCGATCACCCCGCCGATCAGCGGACCGACGATGGGGATCCACCAGTAACTGCTGAATGCCCCTGACAAAGTCCCCGGCATCGCCAGATCCTGCCAGCCTGCGGCCCATGTGAGCAGGCGTGGCCCGAGGTCACGGGCCGGGTTGATGGCGTAGCCGGCGTTCGCCCCGTACGACATGCCGATCGCCGCGACGGCGAATCCGACGATCAAGGGGCCGAGGTTCGCTTTGACGGCGGTGTTGCGCAAGTCGACGATTGCGACGATCAGCAGCACCAGGAACATGGTGCCGACGATCTGGTCGATCAGCGGTCCCCAGATGCCGCCGTTGAAGTACGGAGCGGGGAATGTCGCGAAGATGGAGAACGACGCGAGGGTGTGACCATTGGTCTTCGGCCCCTTCGAGGCGTCGTCGAAGGCGTTGATCGCGTCGTGGTAGACCCAGTAGACCAGCGCGGCGCCGGCGAAGGCACCGGCCAGCTGCGACAGCCAGAACGGGACGACCTTGGCCCAGGCGAACTTGCGGCGGACCGCGAACGCCAGGGTCACCGCCGGGTTGAGGTGTGCGCCGCTGACTCCTCCGGCCACGTACACGCCCATGACGACGGCCATGGCCCAGCCCCAGGTGATCAGCAGCCAGTCCCCGGCGGCCAGGAAGATGACGGTGGGTCCCTCCGTGCGACCGGACCCCGGCAGTGCCGCGACCGCCATGGCGACGACACCGCAACCGAATGAGATGAGAACAAACGTTCCAAGGAACTCTGACAGGCATTCGCCCCACAGACCTCCTCGGCGCCTGAGCCGAGAGGGTTTGATGAGAGGCGGGATCTCGACAGCCATGGGTCCTCCCAGACGCTCGTCCGGACTGCGCCGTAGCGCAGTTGATCCCTTTATGTAGACATTACGCCTGGCTCGTGATCTCGGCTCGGGGACGACGCCAGGCATCCGTGGAGGGCGGCTCGCCTCGCTTCAGGTCACGCAGCCGGGGAGTCCGGTCGTGCCAGGGGCCGCGCCCGGCCCGACCGCTCCAGCCGGGCGGCGAAGTTCATGACGCCGGGGTAGGCCATCCGGGTGCAGCGCCCCTGGCGGCACTACGGAGACGGCAGGCGAGCCGACTGAGCGGGTCGGACGGCGGTGCTGTGCCGGGCGCCGGACCCGGATACGGCACGCGCCGTCCTGATCCCGGACAGGACGCAGGATCTCGGGCCGTCGTGCGGCTACTTGAGCTCGGCAGCGGTGTAGTAGCCGCCGAGGACCAGAACGTAGTTGTAGTTGGCCTTGTCGACGCTCGTCGGCTGCAGCAGGTAGGCGGGCACGGGCTTGGCGCCGTTGTTGTAGGCCCTTCTGCTGTTCACCCTCGGCGGCCTGTTGTTGAGTATGTCGTCGACCATGTTTGCGGCGACCTCGCCGAGCTGGCGGAGGTCCTTGTAGACGGTCTGCGACTGCTGTCCCGCGATGATCGACTTCACCGAGGCCAGTTCGGCGTCCTGACCGGTGATGATCGGGAGGGGCTTGCCGGCGGAGCCGTAGCCGTACGACTTCAGCGCGGACAGGATGCCGATGGAGATGCCGTCGTACGGCGACAGGACCGCGTCGACCGTCCTGCTGCTGTACGACTTGGCAAGGAGGCTGTTCATGCGCTTCCGCGCGGTGGGGCCGTCCCAGCGCAGGGTGGTGACCTCCTTGAGCGCGGTCTGGCCGGACCGGACGACCAACTGCTTGCTGTCCAGGTAGGGCTGCAGGAGGTGCATCGAGCCGTCGAAGAAGTACTTGGTGTTGTTGTCGTCGGGAGAGCCTGCGAACAGCTCGATGTTGAAGGGGCCCTTGCCGTCCTCCAGGCCGAGCTTCTCGACGATGTAGCGGGCCTGGAGCCGGCCGACCTGCTCGTTGTCGAAGGAGACGTAGTAGTCGACGTTCTTGGTGCCGAGGATGAGCCGGTCGTAGGAGATCACCGGGATGTCCGCGTCGGCGGCCTGTTTGAGCACGTCGTTCAGCGACTTGTTGTCGATGGCCGCGATGATCAGCGCATCGACGCCCTGCTTGACCAGGTCCTCGATCTGTGAGACCTGGGTCTTCGGGTCGTCCTCGCCGTAGACCAGCTTGGTCTCGTACCCCTTGCCCTGCAGATCCTTGACGATGCTCTTGCCGTCGGTGAGCCAGCGCTCGGACGCCTGGGTCGGCATGGCGATGCCGATGGTGCGGCCCTTGGAGCTGCTCTCGCTGTTCTTCCCACAGGCGGACAGGGGGAGGGCGAGGGAAGCGGCTCCGGCGATGGTGGCGAGGGCGGCTCTTCGGGTACGCATGGTGATTCGTTCCTTGTTCTTCTCGTCGTTGAGAGTGTGACCCGCTCCCTGGTGGTCTCCCGGGGGGCAGGTCCCGCAGATGGGCGCCGTAGGGGTAGCTCCCGGGCGCCGTGAACAGACCGAACGGTGCATATGTTTCAGGGCGAGTGGACGGCCGGCGGATCGCGCTGAAGTGAGGGAGGGTCGGGTCGCCCGGCACATTGCTCGAGTCGGTGCCCGGGCGCCGCGGTGTCCCGCGGATCGCCGACGCTCGTGACCCCTTCGCCGGTGTGCAGCCGTACGTACGTCAGGCTGCGCCACGGCGTTCCGGCCACGTGTGTGCTGAGTCCGGTGATGCGCAGGGCACTCGCCTCTCAGCCGTTCGAAATTTCGTCACACGGTCGGAACGCTGGCGCGACACTAAGAGGGGGTGCGCGGGGTGTCAACGGGGTGAACGGGAACGATTACAGAACGGTATGGGCCCCACCCCCTTAACGTGCTAATAGCATGCGAAAGGGTGGGGCCCTGACTCGTGAGGCGGGCGCCTCGGCGGACTACTCGGTGGCGGACCTGCGGCGGCGCATCCACCACACCAGGCCCGCACCGGCGGCGAACACAGCGGCGGCGATGCCCGTGATCAGGCCGACGGGGGTGTCGGATCCGGTGTGGGCGAGGTCGCCGTCGGGGTCCTTCGGGGTCTCGGTGGGTGCCGGCGTGTGGCCGCCGGAGTGGCCGGCCGACGGCTGGGGTGTCGGGGTCCCACTGGGGGTGGGCTGCCCGGTCGGCTGCGGGGACGTCGGGGTCGGGGTCGGGGTCGGGGACGGGTCGGTTCCGCCTCCGCCACTGGTGTCGCCGGAGGAGTCACCCCCGAGGTAGAGGGTGTCGGTGTCCCGGTAGGAGGTGTCGTCCGACTGCATGGACGTCCGGGTGGTCGTGTCCAGGGTGCGGTTCTCGACGTTGAAGCGGACGCGGCTGATGTTCTGCTCCGGTTGCTTGGAGAAGTCGACGCCGCCGACGATGTACACCTGGACACCGTGGTCGGTGTCGATCTGGTAGGTGAACTCGCCGTTGATGTAGATCTTCCGGTAGCGCTGGAACAGTTCGTTCTTGTCCCAGTTCTGGTTGGGGGCGCGCAGCGGCCACCGCTTCACGTCATTGCTGTCGATGATCGACCGGAAGTCGGTCGCCTTCTTCGCGTCCTGCTGCCGGATGTACTCCGCGGCGATGCGGGAGGTGTAGACGCGGCGCAGGTCGGCGTACTGCGGGGCCGTGTTGATGGTCTTCTCGACCTCGGGCACGATCATCGAGTCGATGACCTTCTGCGCGGCCTTGATCTCCGCCTCGTCGGGGTCGCAGATCGGCTCCCCGGGGCCCTGGGTGACGGTCTTCTGTGCGGTCGACTTCAGCGCCAGCGGGGCGTCCAGGATGTAGATGCCGCCGTCCTGCTCGCGCACCGTGGCGGGCTTGGGCTCGATCCAGTTCCGCAGGCCCGGCATGCACGGGTAGCCGTTCTCCTTGGGCAGGGCCGCCCAGTACCGCTTGCCGAGGTCGGTCTTGGGGTCCATGGCCTTGTAGAAGTCGTGCTTCATCTGAAGGTCGGCTTCCAGCAGGACCCGGCCGGCGTCGGTGGAGGCGAACGTGGAGTCCATGATGCGGTCGGGCTCGTCGGGGTTCAGGTTGACCCAGAACTTGTCCGGCGTCAGCGCCAGCCACGTGAACATCGCGTCGGACGCGAGCTGCATCTTCGACTGCCCGCCCCAGCTGGGGTTCTCGTCCGGGTCGGGCGTCATGTCGGCCTTCATGGAGTACTGCATGCCCTTGCCCTTGGCCAGGCCGCCGACGTAGCGCAGTTCCAAGGTGGTGAAGTCCACGCCGCCCGGGCCGCCGCGCGGGAGGGTGCCGCGGGTGTCGAGACGGCGGGCTTCGGCCTGGATCTGCTTGGCTTCGTTCAGGGTGCGGCCCGACCCGTTGACACGGTCGTTGAGCGGCCCGCGGGTGCCGCAGTTGCTCGCAGCCGCGAGCCGTACCTGTCCAGCCGGTCCGCCCTGGCAGCCGGGCGCGAACCAC
Source organism: Streptomyces sp. NPDC002888 (assembly GCF_042888465.1). Classification (NCBI taxonomy): domain Bacteria; kingdom Bacillati; phylum Actinomycetota; class Actinomycetes; order Kitasatosporales; family Streptomycetaceae; genus Streptomyces; species Streptomyces sp. NPDC002888. The sequence goes on from NZ_JBIAPU010000014.1 coordinate 26,481, forward strand.
GTGTCGTAGCGGGAGTAACCGCGGATCGGCTTGGTCTGCGGGATCGCGTTGTACTGGCGCTGGAAGCCGCGGACCTGGTTCGTCTTGCCCGGCCGCATCTGCTCGACCTCACGGTTGAACGCGTCGATCTTGTCGCGCTGGCCCTTGGTGAAGTTCTTCGCGCCGGTGTATCGGAAGGTGTGGTCGGGCAGGGACTTCGCGACGATCCGGTCCTGAGCGAGCTGGCCGTTCCTCAGCAAGCTGTTGGACTTGAACTCGTTGAATTCCTTGGTGGCCTTGTTGTACGCGTCGTACTTGCGCCACCCGATCCGCTTGCCGTTCTCGTCGAAGATGTCGACGTAGACCTCACACAGCCAGTCCGGACCGATGAGCTGGAAGTCCTTGACCAGACGGCTCTCGAACGAGGCTCCCTTGTTGAGGTTGATCTCGTTGCGGATGTACGTCTTGTCGAACCAGCGCTCGAAGCTCTGCGTGCGCGACTTGGACAGGTAACGAGCGTAGATCTCCATCGCCTTGTCGGCGGGATTCCCCGACGCCTTGGCCTGCGCCTCCCACGCGTCGACGTTCTTCTCCGGATCCGGGTCCTTGGACAGCGCCTTGGTCTTCTCCGCCGCCGTGGGAGCCTTCAGTCCGTCGAACGCCTTACCCGGCAACGGGTAGTTGAAGTTCTTCGGGTCCCCGTTCCACTTGTCGAAGTTGGTTCCGGCGCTCGTGGGGAAGCCGGAGTTCGACGGGGTCTTGTCGTATGTCTTCCCCAGGTGCTTGGTGTCGCACCGCTTCCCGGTCCCCGACCTCAGCTTGGCCGACGTGGGAACAGCGGATGCGTCCTCGACCGGGACGCCGGGCAGCCCGGTGAGGGTGATGGCCCCGGCCAGACCGAGGGCGGCCGTGAAGCGGGCGACCAGCCGCCACCGTTTCGGTATGTGCAGCACTCTGTTCAAATCTGTCTTCCCTCGCTGTGGGGGGCGTTGAGGGGGGTGTGGGGCGGCGCATGAGGCCCCCGTGACGTGAGCGCCGCCCGCCCTCACCCTAGACCTCCACGCCGACAGATAAGAAGGAGATAAGGCCGTGTCGTCAAGTCAACCCGCTTGAGGCAGTGCGTAGTTGTCAGTCGCCCGGGATGAACAGCCGCTCCATGCGGCGGGTGTAGGTCTCGGTGTGCCGGACCCGGAACACGCTCACCTCGGGCTGGGGCCAGGGCCAGGGGTCGGCCTCCCCCAGGGCCAGGGACACGAAGTCGGCCCACTCCACCTCTTCGGGTTCGGCGTCCAGGTCGACGTCGATGTCCTCCAGCATCTGATCCGTGATCCCGAGCGTGGCGGCAACGGCGTGAGGGTCGCCGGTCAGCTCCCACGGGTCCATACCGGGCCAGCCGGAGGCGTGGAACATGGCACCGTCCGGCAGCCACACGACGTCCTCGGTGTGGGACTCGCCGCAGTCGACCTCCACCCGCCCGACGATCCGCGCATCCGGATACCGCTCCCGCAGCCTGCCCACCTCATACAGCAGCGGCGTGTTGTTGCCGTTGTCGGCCAGCGCGGGGTCACTGATTCCCAGCACGTTCCCCCACGCCCCGGCCAGGATCACATCGAGATCCGCCCGCTCCGACGGATACAGCACCTCACTCGCGGGCCTTACGCCCAGCTCCTCCAACACCTCATCAACCGCGCCGAAGGACCGGGCGAACTCGCGTGCCCGGGCAGGGTCGTTGCCTGGCAGGCCCCGGGCGTCCACCTCGAAAGGGGGCTGAAGGACCGTGATGTCACAGCGGCCCATCCCGCCGTGCACCATGCGATCCGGCGGCGAAGTCCAATAGTTGTCGCTGTCGCTCATGCCACACACCGTATGGGCGTCCCCGGCGGCCGTGCTGCCGCGACCCGCAACTCGCGGGCGCGGCAATCCCTTCGCAAAGCGGGTTTCCGGAGCACGGTACGTCTTACATGATCACGTCGGCAGAGCTCGTGCGGAAACAGTGTGGAGGGATCGACGTGAGACGTCGATGGGTGAAGGTCCTGGCGGTCACGGTGGCGGTGTTCGCCGTGCTTTTCACGGTTGCCGACCGGGTGGCCGTGCACTATGCGAACCAGGAGGCCGCGCAGCTGGCGAAGGAGAAGTACGGCTACGGGAACACCACCGACGGATACCTGGACGTGGGGATCGAGGGCTTCCCGTTCCTGACCCAGGCGGCGAGCCGGGACTTCAGCCACGTCACGTTGACCGCGGGAAGGTTCTACGTCGACACCACCACCAACGCGCAGGGCGGCTATCTGCACATAGACCGTCTCCGTCTCGACCTGCGCGACGTGAAGGTGACATCGCTGACCGCGCGCAGCGCCGAGGCGAATCTCGCCACCGGGACCCTGACCCTTTCCTACAAGGAACTGTCCGGGGTGGTGACGCGGCTGGCGGGCGGCGGGCCGTTGCGCGTCTCCCAGGCCCCGGGGTCGGACGGTCAGGCTGCCCGGGTGAAGGTGTCGGGCACGGCGGGCGGGAGGGCGTTGGACAGTACCGGAACGCTCCTGGCGCAGGGCACAGAGCTCTCCCTGACCGTTCCCGGCGCCGAACGGGCCACGACCGCGTGGCGGGTCGGTCTCCCGGAGGGGGTCGGCTTCACCGCCGCGCGGGCCACCGCGAACGGCGTCGAGATCAGCCTCGTCGGCCACCAGGTCACTCTGGGCTCTTCACGCTTCGGAGCCTGAACGGCGTACCGACCGGACCAGCACGCCCACGATCGACGCCCAGATCGCGCTGGCGCGCGCCCAACGGGGAGCCCTGGAACGCCGGTTGACCAGGATGAGGGAGACGGCCACCACCAGGCTTCCGTCCACAACCCCGGTGGAGGAGACGGTCGGAAGGCGGGATTGGTTTCGGGGCGGGTTCTCGGGCAACCCGTCCGCCGAAGCGACAGCAAGGAGACCTGCCATGGGCATCATCGCGTGGATAGTCATCGGTCTGCTCGCCGGGGCCATTGCCAAGGCGCTCATGCCGGGCAAGGACCCGGGCGGCATCATCATCACCATGCTCATCGGCATCGCCGGAGGGCTGCTCGGAGGCTTCCTCGGCAAGGTGATCTTCGGAGTCGACTCGATCGACGGCTTCTTCGACCTGTCCACCTGGGTCGCGGCCATCGTCGGGTCCGTGATCCTCCTCGCGCTGTACCGCCTGATCGCCAACCGCGGGCACGGGCGTGGGCACCGGCACGTTCACGCATAGCCGCAACAGTGACTGACATCCGCGAGCGCCCCCGTCCTCGGACGGGGGCGCTCGCCCGTCCGGCGTACCGCACAAGGGGAGCCCGCACGACTTCGAACTTACTCGTGAGTCAGTGGTGTTGACGCTGTCCTGAAATCACCGGACTGTAGTGGACATGACGAAAATCCGGGCTCGTCTCCTCGTTGTTCTGGTTGTCCTCAGCGGATTCCTGACGGTGGCGGGCCCCGGCCCCGCCACCGCCGCCCCTCTCCCCGCCTCCCTCTGGTTCGACGGCACACCCCTGACCGTGTCCAACGGCCGCTTCACCGACGGCCAGGGCCGCGAGGTCGTCCTGCGCGGCTACAACGTCTCCGGCGAGACCAAGCTGGAGGAGAACGGCGGCCTGCCCTTCGCCTCGGTCGCCGACGCGAAGAAGTCGGCGACCGCGCTGCGCGCCCTCGGCGGCGGCAACTCCGTGCGCTTCCTGCTCTCCTGGGCCCACGCCGAACCCGCGCGCGGCCAGGTCGACACCGCCTACCTGGCCGCCGCCACCGACCAGATGCGCGCCTTCCTCGACGCCGGCATCCGCGTCTACCCCGACTTCCACCAGGACCTCTACTCCCGCCACCTCTTCGACCCCGACAGCTGGTACACCGGCGACGGCGCCCCCAAGTGGGCCGTGGACGCCGGGAACTACCCCGACGAGTCGTGCGGGATCTGCCTGTTCTGGGGACAGAACATCACCCAGAACGAGGCGGTCAAGCGGGCGTCGTACGACTTCTGGCACAACGCGCACGGCCTCCAGGACGCCTTCCTCACCACCGCCCAGCAGACCATGGCGTACGTCGAACAGCACCTGTCCGCCGAGCAGTTCGCGGGCGTCGTCGGCTTCGACCCCTACAACGAGCCGCACGCAGGCGTCTACGACTCGGGGCAGACCAGCCGCACCTGGGAGCGGGACGTGCTGTGGCCCTTCTACGTGAAGTTCCGGGCCCGGATGGACGCGGCCGGCTGGCAGGACAAGCCCGCGTTCGTCGAGCCGAACCTCTTCTGGAACTCCAACATCGACTTCCAGAAGCAGGAGGGCGGCCTGCTGGACGCGGGCACGCTCGGCCCGCGCTACGTCTTCAACACCCACTTCTACGACCAGAAGGCCATCTCCGGCGTCTTCATGTGGGGCAAGGCGGCCGACGGGCAGTACGCGGGCGACTTCGGGACCGTCCGTGACCGCGCCGCCGCGACCCGCACCCCGGCCGTCGTCAGCGAGTTCGGACACCCGCTCGCCGGGACCGTCTCAGACAAGGCCCCGACCGTGCTGAAGGCGATGTACCAGGCGCTGGACTCCCGCCTCCCGGGCTCCACCTGGTGGACGAAGACGGCGACCAGCGGACCGGTGCTGTCGGGCTCGCAGTGGCAGTGGGACATCTACAACGGCCGCCACCACGAGCTGATGAACGGCAACCCCGACAAGGTGCTCACCTCCGGCGACGCCTGGAACGACGAGGACCTCTCCGCCGTACGCCTCGACGACTCGGGCAAGGCGGCCCTGCGGCAGGACGCCCGGCTCCTGGACCGCGTCTACCCGAGCGCCACATCCGGCACGACCGTCGCCTTCACCTACGAGGACCGCTCCCGCGACGGCTCCAGCACCCTGACCTGGAACCCGGTCCCCAGCTCCCTGCCGAACGTGGCACGACTGGTCGGCTCCGGGCAGTACGGCCTGCAGCTGTGGCGGTCGGGCAGCGGCTCGGCGCCCACCGAACTGCACCTCCCGGCGTCCTTCCCGACCTCGACGACGACCGTCGTCTCCGACCTGGGCACGGCGTACGCCCCGCCGGCGTACACGAACACGACCCCGGTCGCGGTGGGGCCGGAGCCCGGCGGCACCGGCAGCCGCCGACTGCTGCTCACCGACTCCGACGCGGGCGTCCTGCACTACGCGCTGGTGACCAACGGGGCGACGGCACCGTCCGCCGACCTGCTGGCCGCGGCCCGCGCCGAGCTGACGGCCTGGGCGGCCAAGACCGGCGGCTGAGCACGCTTGACCCTCCCCTCACGTCAGGGTTCACGCTGGACCCCGACGAAAGGGCAGGTGAATGAGCTACTCCGTGAAGCAGGTCGCGTCCTTCGCCGGTGTGACGGTGCGCACGCTGCACCACTACGACAGGACGGGCCTGCTCACCCCCGGCGGCCGCAGCCGGGCCGGCTACCGGCTCTACGACGACACCGACCTGGCCCGGCTCCAGCAGATCCTGTTCTACCGCGAACTCGGCTTCTCCCTCGACGAGATCGCCGCCATCCTCAAGGACCCGCAGGCGAACGCGCTCGATCACCTGCGGGCCCGGCAGCGGCGGTTGCACGAGGAGATCGCCCGGCTCCAGCGGCTCACCGAGGTCGCCGAACGGGCCATCGAAGTGCAGCAGACCGGGGTGCCCCTGACTCCCGAGGAGCGCTTCGAGGTCTTCGGTGAGATCATCTTCGACCTCAGCTACGCGACCGAGGCCCAGTTCAAATGGGCCGGTTCGCAGGGGCAGCGGGAGGCGATGGCCCGCGCGGCCGCCCACAGCAAGGAGGACTGGCGCCGGCTCATGGCCGAGGCCGCCGACTGGCGTACGGAGCTGCTCGCCGCCTTCGACCGGGGCGAACCGAGCGACGGCGAACGCGCCCTGCACCTCGCCGAGCGGCACCGCCGCCACATCACCCGCTGGTTCACCTCCTGCGACCCCGCCATGCACCGCCGCATCGCCGACGACTTCGCCGCCGACCCCCGCGCCTTCGCCCTGGTCGTACCACCGTCACAGCAACGGCACGGCCTCGCCGCGTACTTGTGCAAGGCGGTCCACGCGAATGCCGCGCGCCGTACCGAGCCGGAGGCGCACCGATGAGGATCCTGATCGCCGCTGCCGGGTCGCGCGGTGATGTCGCGCCGTACACGGGCCTCGGTGCCGAGCTGCGCCGGGCCGGGCACGACGTCGCCCTGGCGGCGACCGACGCCTTCGAGCCACTGGTGCGTGGCGCGGGGCTGGAGTTTCGGAGTCTTCCCGGGCGGCCGCGTGCGCGGGGCGGTCTCACGGACCGGCGCGCACTCATGCGGAGCGCGGTCGCGTTCGTCACCGAGCTGGGACACGGGTTCGCCGACGCGGTGGCCCAGGGCACGGACCTGCTCCTGCTGTCGGCCACCACGGCCCCGCTCGGCTGGCACGTCACCGAGGCCACGGGCATCCCGGGCATCGGCGTGTACCTCCAACCGACCGCCCCGACGGGCGACTTCCCGCCCGTCGTCATGGGCACGCGATCCCTGGGCCGCCTCGGCAACCGCGCGGCCGGACACCTCGCCCTGCACATGGCCGACCGCGTCTACACCCGCGCTGTCACCGCCCTGCGCCACCGCCTCGACCTGCCCCCGCTCGGCCCCGGCGCGATGCGTCGACGCCAGGAGCGGGCCGACTGGCCCGTCCTGCACGGGTTCAGCACCGCGCTCGTGCCCCGCCCCGCCGACTGGCGGCCGGGTCTGGAGGTGGCGGGCACCTGGTGGCCGTACCTGAACGAGGGCGAGCGACTGCCCGCACGGTTGGAGGACTTCCTGGCGGCCGGACCGCGCCCGGTGTTCGTCGGCTTCGGGAGCATGGCGCCCGGGGAGGGCGAGCGGCTCGGCGAGATCGTCGTACGGGCGCTGCGTGCCGCCGGGCTGCGCGGGGTGCTCCAGGCCGGCACCGCCGGGCTCACCGCGGACGGCGGCGACGACGTCCTGACCGTCGGGGACGTCCCGCACGCGCTGCTGTTCCCGCGGGTCGCGGCGGTGGTCCACCACGCCGGTGCGGGCACCTCGGCGGCCGCGCTGCGCGCCGGAGTGCCCGCGGTTCCGGTGCCGGTGACGGCGGACCAGCCCTTCTGGGCGGGGCGGCTGGCCGCGCTCGGCGCCGCCAGCGCCCCGGTCCCGTTCCCGTCCCTCACCGCCGAACGGCTGGCCGAGGTGCTCGGCCGTGCCGTACGGCAGCAGTCGTACACCCGCGCCGCCGCGACCGCGGCCCGGCACCTGGCGGCCGAGGACGGAGCGGGCCAGGTGCTCAAGGCCGTGGAACGGATGGCGCGTTGAGGGTGCCGCTGTCGTCGGGCCGGATCGTGCGTCGAGGACGGGTCAGGAGGCCGGACTCGTCCAGTCCGCCGCCACGTGGCCCAGCCGGACCCGCTGAGGGTGGTCGCCCACCGCGACGGACACCGTCTTCTTGCCGGTGGCGAAGTCGATGGCCGTGACCTGGTCGGCGCCGCTCTCGGAGACGACGCAGCTCTTGCCGTCGCCGCTGACGGTGGCCCAGTAGGGCTTGGAGACGGGGACGAGCGGGCCCTCCTGGAGGGTGGCGCGGTCGACGACGGTCGCGTAGTCGTCCATCGTGCCCGCGACACACAGCTTCGTGCCGTCCGGCTTCATCGAAAGCCCGTGGTGGCGCGAGTCGTTGACGAACGTCGTCCGGTCGTCGCTGGTGGCCGAGTTCTTCGGCAGGGTCTTCGTCCGCGTGATCTTGTCGGTCGCGATGTCGTACTCGAAGAAACCGTTGAAGAACGAGACCTGGAAGTACAGCTTAGACTCGTCGGGCGAGAACACGGCCGGGCGGACGGCGTCCGAGTAGTCCTTCAGACCGATCGCGTCCAGCCGCTCCCGCATGTCGACGGACTTGACCTGCTTGAACGTGGTCGCGTCGACGACGGTGACGCGCCGGTCGCCCTTCGTCCAGTCCAGCCACGGCGCGTCCAGCGCGGTGTTGACGTCACCGATGGCCATGTTCCAGATGGTCTTGCCGTCCTTGGAGAAGATGTTCTCGTGCGGCTTGTCGCCGGTGGCGAACGAACCCAGCTGCCTGCCGGTGTTGATGTCCAGGACGTGCACGGTGTTGGCGGTCGACGCGGAGACGGCGACCCGGGTGCCGTCGGGGGAGACGGCCATGTGGTCGGAGCGGTAACCCGACACGCGGAAGCGCCAGTTGACGGCTCCGGTGGCGAGGTCGATGGAGACGACGTCGCCGAAGCTCGGCCGGGAGACGACCACCGACTTCCCGTCCGGCGTGGAGTACATGTCGTCCACGAACTGGTCGTGGCCCTCGCCGACGCTGTTGCGGATGGTCATGAAGGCGATCCACCAGATGGGGTCGGCGTTGATCTCCGCCATCCGCTGGTCCTTGTCCGGAATCACATTGATCCGGCCGACCTTCGCGAAGTCACCGGTCGACTTGATGACGTCCGCGGTGCCGTCCCAGTTGTTCCCGACGAACATCACCTCGCGCAGCGCGGCGGAGCCGGAGGCGGCGCTCGCGGCGGTCGCGGGGGCGGTGACGGTCAGGACGAGGGCGGCGGCTACGGAGCAAAGGTGCCTGGTTCTGAAGGCAGGCATGAGTGCTCTCTCCTCTGGGCTGCTGGGGAACGCTGGGGGGGGTGGGGGCATGCCGAGTAAGCGGTGCGAATCTGAATACCGATGCGTTCAGACTGTACTTACTGGAAAGTAAGGAAGAGGGCCCCTTCGCCACAAGACTGCGTACGCGACAAAATTGGCGGAGGGGAGCCGGAGTTCGGGTCGACTACGGAGGGTGGGGTCAGTGGCGGGCAGGCTCAGAACGCCGACGGGCCGGTACGGAGGCAAGACCGCCGAGGAGCGGCAGGCCGAGCGGCGCCGCAGGTTCCTCGACGCGGCACTCCAGCTGTTCGGCGACACCCCCGGCTACCGCGGCACGACCGTCGCGGCCCTCAGCGAGGCGGCCGGACTGTCGACCCGGCAGTTCTACGAGGAGTTCCGCACCCTCGAGGACGTCCTGGCCGCCCTGCACCTCCAGGTCAACGACTGGGCGGAGCAGGCCGTCCTGACCGCGTTCGCCGCCGCACAGGGCCTGCCCCTCGCCGACCGCGTCACCGCGATCTTCCGCGCCTACGCCGGCAACGTCACCTCCGACCCCCGCCGCATCCGCATCACCTTCGTCGAGATCATCGGCGTCAGCGCCCGCCTCGAGGAACAGCGCCTGGCCCGACGCGCCCGCTGGGTCGACCTCATCCGCGCCGAGGCCACCTCCGCCGCCGAACGCGGAGAAGCGGTCACCCGCGACTACCGCCTCCCCGCCGCCGCCTTCATCGGCAGTGTCAACGGCCTTCTCCACGACTGGAGCGCGGGCTGGGTGGACGCGACCCTGGACGAGGTCGTCGAGGAACTGGTGCGGCAACTGCTCGGGATCCTGCGACCGGTGGGCTGGGGAACGGGCGACGACTGAACAGCGGTCCCGTGCGCGCTAACGGCCCAGCCGGTTCACCGCGTCGACCACCGGACCCGCCCCGTCCTCCCCCCGCACCCGCACGCCCAACTCCTGTGCCCGCTGCCGGAACCCGGGCTCACGGGTGGCCCGGACCAGTGCCGAGGCCAGGGTCTCGGTGGTCAGCCGGCGCAGCGGGACGACACGTGGTGCCACGCCCAGGGCGGCCAGGCGTGCGGCCCAGAAGCCCTCGTCGAACTGGATCGGGACCGGCACGGCCGGGACACCGGCGCGCAGGCCCGCCGCCGTGGTGCCCGCGCCGCAGTGGTGGACCACGGCGGCCATCTCCGGGAAGAGGAGGGAGTGCGGGACCTCGTCGATCGTGAGGATGTCGTCGCCGGAGGCCTCCAGGCCGGCCCAGCCCCGCTGGATCACCCCGCGCAGTCCGGCCCGGCGCAACGCCCGAACGACGTCGGCGCTGAGCCGCCCCGGATCGGGCACGGTCGCGCTGCCCAGGCCGACGAAGACCGGAGCGGGCCCCGCGTCCAGGAAGTCCCGCACATGAGCGGGGAGTCGGCTGCCGTGGTCGTACGGCCACCAGTAGCCGGTGACGTCGAGTCCCGCACGCCAGTCGCGCGGCCGCGGCACCACCAGGGGGCTGAAACCGTGCAGCACCGGCCACCCCTGCCGCTCGCGCGCCCGCAGTGCCGCACCGGGGCGACGGGCCGGGGGCAGGCCCAGCCGGGCCCGCACCGTCGGCACGGCCGCCGCGAAGATCCGCTCCACCGCCAGGCCCACACCGTGCCCGGCGAACCGGTTGCCGACGGCTCCCCAGGAGCCGACCCCGAGCACGGGCGGGGCGAACTCCCGGGTGGGCGCGAGGGGTTGGAGGAAGGCGCCGAGGCTGGGCAGGGACAGGCCCTCGGCGATGGTGTGCCCCAGTGGTGCGAGGGAGCTGGACAGCAGCAGCACGTCACTCGTGCGCGCGGCCGCCACGAGGTCGTCGGTCATCCGCCCGACCAGGGTCCGCGCCATCTCGGCCACGCGCACCAGCTTGCCCACGCCGCTCGCGCTGCGGTGCAGCCCGCGCCCGCGTGAGGATTCCAGCTCGGCGCGGGGATCCACCGGCAGCGCGTGGAAGCCGAGCCCCGAGCCCGTCACCAGCGGTTCGAAACGGGTGTGGGTCACCAGGGTGACCTCGTGTCCCGCACGCAGGAGCGCGTGCCCAAGTCCCGTGTAGGGGGCCACGTCACCCCGGGAGCCGGCCGTCATGATCGCCACTCGCACGACGGTCAGTATGGCCGCACCGCGGGCGGTACGAGGGAACGACCCGTGGGATGCGGCCAATTCACGCCGGTCACATCCGTTGACTTCGGCCCCGCGCGGCTCTAGCTTCGGCCCGCGACACGTTCGGAAAACCGATCCATGTTCGAAATCACGAACTCTGGGATCTGGCGAATGTGTCGAGTCGCCCTGTCGCACGAAGGAGCCGCATGAACCCCCCACCCCGCCCGAGACCGGTCCGGCGCCGCAGAAACGCCGTCGTCCGCATCCTGATCCTGGCGCTGACCGCGACGGCCGCGCTGCTCTTCGCCCAACCGGGTGGGGCCCAGGCCGCCACCTCGCGGCAGATCTCCGTGCCCACCGCCCCGATGGGCTGGGCGTCCTGGAACAGCTTCGCCGCCAAGATCGACTACAACGTCATCAAGAAGCAGGTCGACGCCTTCGTCGCGGCCGGTCTGCCCGCGGCGGGGTACAAGTACATCAACATCGACGAGGGTTGGTGGCAGGGCACCCGCGACAGCGCGGGCAACATCACCGTCGACGAGTCCGAGTGGCCCGGCGGCATGAGCGCCATCGCCGACTACATCCACAGCAAGGGCCTCAAGGCCGGCATCTACACCGACGCCGGCAAGGACGGCTGCGGCTACTACTTCCCGACCGGCCGCCCCGCCGCACCGGGCAGCGGCAGCGAGGGCCACTACGACCAGGACATGCTCCAGTTCTCCCAGTGGGGCTTCGACTTCGTGAAGGTCGACTGGTGCGGGGGCGACGCCGAGGGTCTCGACGCGAAGACGACGTACCAGGCGATCAGCGACGCGATCACCAAGGCCACGGCCACCACCGGCCGCCCGATGACCCTGTCGCTGTGCAACTGGGGCAGGCAGAACCCGTGGAACTGGGCCCCGGGGCAGGGGGCGATGTGGCGGACCAACGACGACATCATCCTCTTCGGCAACAAGCCGTCCATGGCCAACCTGCTGACCAACTACGACAGGAACGTGCACCCCACCGCCCAGCACACCGGCTACTACAATGACCCCGACATGCTGATGGTCGGCATGGACGGCTTCACCGCCGCCCAGAACCGCACTCACATGAACCTCTGGGCGATCTCCGGCGCCCCTCTGCTCGCCGGGAACGACCTGAGCACCATGACCGCCGAGACCGCGAACATCCTGAAGAACCCCGAGGTCATCGCGGTCGACCAGGACCCGCGCGGCCTCCAGGGCGTCAAGGTCGCCGAGGACACCAGTGGAGCGCAGGTGTACGGCAAGGTCCTGGCCGGCACGGGCAAGCGCGCGGTCGTCCTGCTCAACCGCACCTCCTCCGCCCAGAACATCACGGTGCGCTGGTCCGACCTCGGTCTGACCAACGCCTCCGCGACCGTCCGTGACCTGTGGGCCCGGGCCGACGTGGGTTCGTTCGGCACGAGCTACACCGCCAACGTCCCGGCCGGCGGCTCGGTGATGCTCACCGTGACGGGCGGCACCGAGGCGTCGGGCAGCACGTACACCGGCACGTCGAGCTTCTCCGGCGTGGTGGCGGGCGACACCGGCCTGAAGGTCGTCGACGTCGCCTACACCAACACCTCCTCCTCGGCCCGCACCGCGACCCTGAAGGTCAACGGCCAGACGGCGACCACGGTCTCCTTCCCGCCGACGGGCTCCTCGCAGGGCACGATCTCCGTCCTGGTCGCCCTGTCCAAGGGCTCGGCGAACACGCTGTCCTTCACGAACGCGCCGACCCTCGCCGACATCACGGTCAAGCCCCTGCCCGGCGCGAACGGCACCCTCGCCGTGGGCAAGCAGTCCGGCCGCTGCCTCGACCTCTTCAACAACACCATCACCAACGGCACCCAGGCCGAGCTGTGGGACTGCAACGGCGGCCAGAACCAGGCCTGGACGTACACCTCCCGCAAGGAGCTCGTGGTCTACGGCAACAAGTGCCTGGACGCCTACAACCACGGCACCGCCAACGGCACCAAGGTCGTCATCTGGGACTGCACCGGCCAGAACAACCAGAAGTGGAACGTGGGCAGCGACGGCACCCTCACCAACGTGGGCGCCGGTCTCTGCCTCGACGCCAACGGAGCGGCCACGGCCAACGGCACCCAGATGGTGCTGTGGGCCTGCAACGGCGGCGACAACCAGAAGTGGACCCTGACCTAGCGGTCACTCCGGTCTGTGACGTCCGAGCGTCACAGCCCCAGCTGCCGGGCGGCGGCGGCCACGGTCTGCTCCAGGAGCGTGGCGATCGTCATCGGACCGACGCCGCCCGGCACCGGCGTGAGCAGCGAGGCCCGCTCGATCGCCGTGTCGAAGTCGACGTCGCCGACGTTGCCGGGGTTGTATCCCGCGTCGATCACGACGGCACCGGGCTTGATGTCCTGCCCCTTGATCAGCCGCGGCCGCCCGACGGCGGCGACCACGATGTCCGCCTCCCGCACCACGGCCGAGAGGTCCCGGGTGCGGGAGTGGCAGTACGTCACCGTGGCGTCCCGGGCGAGGAGGAGCATCCCGACCGGCTTGCCGAGGATGGCGCTGCGGCCCACCACCACGGCACGCTTCCCGGCCGGGTCGACGTCGTACGCGTCGAGCAGCCGCATGATTCCGCCGGGCGTGCAGGACACGAAGCCCGGCAGACCGAAGCTCATCGTCGCGAACGACGCGAAGGTGACGCCGTCGACGTCCTTCTCGGGGGCGATCGCCTCGAACGCGGCCCGCTCGTCGACGTGCTCACCGGCCGGATGCTGGAGCAGGATCCCGTGCACCGCGGGGTCGGCGGACAGCGCCGTAAGCGCGTCGACGAGCTCCTCGGTGGTCGTGGCCGCGGGCAGCGCCACCTGCCGGGAGCCGATCCCGGCCTTGCGGCAGCGGTTCTGCTTCATACGGACGTACGTGACGGACGCCGGGTCCTCGCCCACCAGCACGGTAGCGAGGGTGGGCGTCACGCCCGTGCGGTCGGTGAGGTCGGCAGCCAACTTGGCGGTGTCCTCGACGATCCGCCGGGCGAGGGCGGTGCCGTCCATGAGCCGGGCCTGCGACATGATCCACTCCTGAGTCGATCGGTCTCGTCGCCCAGGCGCACGGCATCCGCTTTGCGGGGGCCGCTCCCCGGTGGTGCTCCACCTCAGCGCCAGTCACGGCCCGCCTTCAGCCTACGACCTGTCCGAGACGCTCTCCGACGGCGGGGCGGCCGTCGGAACCGTCCCGGCCAGGAAGGCGCTCGCCTGCGCCGCGAGGCGCACGGCTCCCACGGCCTCCGTCCAGCCGGCGCCCTCCGCCGCCGGCGCCCCGTCCCCCGCCTCGTCGCCCGCGTCCCGGGCCGGCACCGCGAGGAGCATCTGCCGCGAGAGCGTGCCCACCACCGCGCCGGACCGGGCGGCCAGCGCCGTCGCCCGACGCCTGCGGTCCAGGGCGCGGGCGTCGGCGTCGTGGTCGCCGAGGTGGCGCAGGGCCTCGCGGGGCAGGTCGTCGCCGCGAGCAGGCGCGTCGAGGTGTCCCACCGCCCGGCCCGCCCCAACTCCCGGGCAGCGGCGAAAAGTTCATCGGACGGCTCACTGGCGCCGGACACACGGCGTTCGAACGGCATGCGGCGTCGGAGGAGGCGGGCGAGGCCGCGCTGCTCGCCGTACTGACCGCCGACGAGAAGCAGACGCTCGCCGGCCTGCTGCGGAAGCCGGTGCCGGCGGCGGAGTCCGGGCCCGAGGCCACCGCTCCGACGCCGCACGCACCGTAGAGGTCCAGGTCAGCCGCCGGTGGCCGGAACCGGGGGCTTCCTCCCTACTCGTCCCAAGCCTGGATCATGGTCTGCTCGACGATCTTGCCGTCCCGCAGCGTGACCATCGACTCGGCGAGGACACGCACGCCGTCCGAGTACTGGCAGGACTCGCTGAAGGCGGCGCGGTCGCCCTGCACGATGCACTCCTCCAGCTTGTGCGACAGGTCGCGGCTGTAGACGTCGGTGAGCAGTTCGCCGATCTCGTCGCGTCCGTGCAGGACGCGGGGGCGGCTGGGCTGGGTGTTGTGGTCCACGACGCGCAGTTCCGCGTCGTCCGCGTAGAGCGACAGAAGGGTCGACGCATCGCCTTCGATGGCCCGGCGCAGGGTCTGGCGGTCGAAGGTGGAGCTTGCCGCGGTGCCCATGATGACCTCCTCCAAGACTCGCGGCCCGAGGGGACGACGGGCCGTCTCGGCCTCACCTTCGAGACTCCTCCGCCGCAACCGGCTCGGCAAGCGCAGCACGGCCGACGCCCCCCAGGCCGCTGCGCGACCTGGGCAGCTCATTCCGCGGTGGCGAGGAACTGCGTGGCCGCCAGCTCCGCGTACAGCGGATCGCCCGTCACCAGTTCACGGTGCGTCCCCACCGCGCGGACCCGGCCCGCGTCCACGACGACGATCCGGTCGGCCATCGTCACCGTGGACAGCCGGTGGGCGACCACCAGCACCGTCGTCGTACGGGCGACATCCGCGACCGTGTCGCGCAACGCCGCCTCGTTCACCGCGTCCAGCTGCGAGGTGGCCTCGTCGAGCAGCAGCAGCCGGGGCCGGCGCAGCAGGGCGCGCGCGATGGCCACGCGCTGACGCTCGCCGCCCGACAACTTGGTACCGCGGTGCCCGACGAGCGTGTCGACCCCCTGCGGCAGCCGGGCGACCAGCCCGTCGAGACGCGTCGTCTTCAGCACGCGCGTGAGCGTGGGGTCGTCCGCCCCCGGGTTGCCGAGCAGCAGGTTGTCCCGCAGCGAGCCCGACAGCACGGGCGCGTCCTGCTCCACGTAGCCGATGGCAGCCCTGAGCCGGTGCAGCTCCCAGTCGGTGACGTCCCGGCCGTCGAGGGTGATCGACCCGGACTCGGGGTCGTAGAACCGCTCGATGAGGGAGAAGACGGTGGTCTTGCCCGCACCGGAGGGGCCCACGAAGGCCGTCATGCCGCGGGCCGGCACCTCGAACGTCACCCCGTGGTGCACGTACGGCAGGTCGTCGGCGTACCGGAAGCGCACGTCGGTGAAGGCGAGGGAGGCCGGTGGCGCGTCGGCCGACGGCAACTCGACGGCGCGGACCGGGGGTTCGGCGGGCAGGCTCAGCGCCTCCTGGATCCGGGTGAGGGCCGCCGCGCCCGTCTGGTACTGGGTGATCGCGCCGACGACCTGCTGGATAGGCGACATGAGGTAGAAGACGTACAGCAGGAAGGCGACCAGCGTGCCGACGTCGATGGCATCGGTCGCCACCCGTGCCCCGCCCACCGCGAGCACCGTGATGAAGGCGATCTGCATCGCCAGTCCGGCCGTGTTGCCCGCGGCCGCCGACCACTTGGCGGCGCTCACGCTCTGCCGCCACGACTCCTCGGCCGCGCCGTGCAGCGTCCGTTCCTCCCGGTGCTCGGCACCGGACGCCTTCACCGTGCGCAGCGCGCCCAGCACCCGCTCCAGCGAGGCGCCCATCACTCCGACCGCGTCCTGCGCCCGCCGGCTCGCCCGGTTGATGCGCGGCACGATGAGACCGAGCACCACACCCGCGCACAGGATCACGGCCAGCGTGACCCCGAGCAGCACCGGATCCACCAGCCCCATCATCACCACCGTCGCGACCAGCGTGAGCCCGCCGGTGCCCAGGCCCACCAGCGAGTCGGTGGTGACCTCGCGCAGCAGGGTCGTGTCGGAGGTGATGCGGGCCATCAGATCGCCCGGCTCGCTGCGGTCGACGGCCGGTATCCGCAGGCGCAGCAGATACGACGACAACGAGCGCCGCGCGCCGAGCACCACCGATTCGGCGGTACGCCGCAGCACGTACGAACCCAGCGCCCCCAGCGCCGCGTTGGCGACGACGAGACCCGACATGGTGAGCAGCGCGCCGGTGATGGCCCGGTCGTGCCCCAGGTCGTCGATCAGACCCCGCGCCACCAGCGGCAGCAGCAGCCCGGTGGCCCCGGTGAGCAGCGAGAGCACCGCGCCCAGCAGCAGGGTCCACCGGTGGGGCCGTACGTAGCCGAGCAGCAGTCGCCACGGGGGCGCGGCGGTGTCCGTCTCCACGATGCTCACGGTGCTCCTTGGTCGGGGTACCCCCAAGGGTATGCAGAGGAGGGAAGGCGGAATCGCGGTTCCAGGGTGATGAGCTCGAGTCTGTCCCTGTGGCCGGCGCAGGCGCCGTTACTGATCAGTTACGTCTAGGGTCGGGAGGGAGACGGAGAGCCGCCGTAAGGAAGGGGCAGCACCATGGCGCAGGAAGTGCGCGGCGTGATCGCACCGGGGAAGGACGAACCGGTACGGGTCGAGACGATCGTGATCCCGGATCCGGGGCCGGGCGAGGCCGTGGTGAAAATTCAGGCGTGCGGGGTCTGCCACACCGACCTGCACTACAAGCAAGGCGGGATCAACGACGAGTTCCCCTTCCTGCTCGGCCACGAGGCGGCCGGGGTGGTGGAGTCGGTCGGCGAGGGCGTCACGGACGTCGCGCCGGGTGACTTCGTGATCCTGAACTGGCGTGCGGTGTGCGGGCAGTGCCGGGCGTGTCTGCGCGGGCGGCCCTGGTACTGCTTCGACACGCACAACGCGAAGCAGAGGATGACGCTCGCCTCGACGGGGCAGGAACTGTCCCCGGCTCTCGGGATCGGTGCGTTCGCGGAGAAGACGCTGG
Organism: Streptomyces sp. NPDC002888; assembly: GCF_042888465.1. Lineage (NCBI taxonomy): Bacteria > Bacillati > Actinomycetota > Actinomycetes > Kitasatosporales > Streptomycetaceae > Streptomyces > Streptomyces sp. NPDC002888. The sequence goes on from NZ_JBIAPU010000014.1 coordinate 43,819, forward strand.
TCGCGGCCGGTCAGTGCACCAAGGTCGACCCGTCGGTGTCGGCGTCGGTGGCCGGTCTGCTGGGCTGCGGGGTGATGGCGGGCATCGGTGCCGCGATCAACACCGGCAACGTCGGCCGGGGTGACACCGTGGCCGTGATCGGCTGCGGCGGGGTGGGGGACGCGGCGATCGCGGGGGCGAACCTGGCGGGCGCCGCGAAGATCATCGCCGTCGACATCGACGACCGCAAGCTGGAGACCGCCCGCACGATGGGCGCCACCCACACGGTCAACTCGCGTGCGGCGGATCCGGTGGAGGCGATCCGCGAGCTGACCGGCGGGTTCGGTGCGGACGTGGTCATCGAGGCGGTCGGCCGCCCGGAGACCTACCAGCAGGCCTTCTACGCCCGGGACCTGGCCGGCACGGTCGTCCTGGTGGGCGTACCGACCCCCGAGATGAAGCTGGAACTGCCGCTGCTGGACGTGTTCGGGCGGGGCGGTGCGCTGAAGTCGTCCTGGTACGGCGACTGCCTGCCGAGCCGGGACTTCCCGATGCTGATCGACCTGCATCTGCAGGGCCGCCTGGACCTGGGGGCGTTCGTGACGGAGACGATCCAACTCGACGAGGTGGAGAAGGCGTTCGAGCGGATGCACCACGGCGACGTGCTGCGTTCGGTGGTGGTGCTGTGATGGCCGCGCGCATCGAACGCCTCGTCACCGCCGGGCAGTTCAGCCTCGACGGCGGGACCTGGGACGTGGAGAACAACGTGTGGATCGTGGGCGACGACCACGAGGTGATCGTGATCGACGCCGCCCACGACGCCGACGCGATCGCCGAGGCGGTGGGGGACCGGCGACTGACCGCGATCGTGTGCACCCACGCCCACAACGACCACATCGACGCCGCCCCCGCGCTCGCTGAGCGCACCGGAGCCACCATCTGGCTGCACCACGACGACCTGCCGCTGTGGAAGCAGACCCACCCCGGCCGGGACCCCGACGCGTGGCTGCTCGACGGCCAGGTGATCGAGGCGGCCGGCGCCGACCTGCGGGTCCTGCACACACCCGGCCACGCACCGGGCGCGGTCTGCCTCCACGATCCCGGCCTGGGCACGGTGTTCACCGGCGACACCCTCTTCAAGGGCGGCCCCGGCGCCACCGGCCGCTCCTTCTCCCACTTCCCGACGATCATCGACTCGATCCGCGACCGCCTGCTCACCCTGCCGCCCGACACGCAGGTCCTCACCGGCCACGGAGACTCCACGACCATCGGCGCCGAAGCCCCGCAACTGCAGGAGTGGATCGCCCGGGGACACTGACGGTGACTCCTCCCTGAAAGGCGACAGAGGATGTCCGGCTTTCCCGTCACCCTCGAAGGCGACAGCACTCGGGAACCACGAGAAACGGGAGGCCGGACATGTCAGGGCCACTGAAGGGCAGGGTCGCGCTCGTCGCCGGAGCGACACGGGGCGCGGGGCGGGGGATCGCGGTGGAACTCGGGGCGGCCGGCGCCACCGTGTACGTCACCGGCCGCAGCACCCGCGAGCAGCGCTCCGAGTACGACCGCCCCGAGACCATCGAGGACACCGCCGACCTGGTCACCGAGGCCGGCGGGGAGGGCATCGCCGTACCCACCGACCACCTCGAACCGGCGCAGGTGCGCACCCTCGTCGAGCGCATCGCCCACGAGCAGGGGCGCCTCGACGTCCTCGTCAACGACATCTGGGGCGGCGAGAAACTCTTCGAGTTCGACGCCCCCGTCTGGGAGCACGACCTCGACAACGGGCTCCGGCTGCTCCGGCTCGCCGTCGAGACGCACGCCATCACCAGCCACCACGCCCTGCCCCTCCTGCTGCGCCACCCCGGCGGCCTGGTGGTCGAGGTGACCGACGGCACCGCCGAGTACAACCGCGACACCTACCGCAACAACCTCTTCTACGACCTCGCCAAGGCGTCCGTCCTGCGCATGGCCTTCGCCCTCGGCCATGAACTCGGCCCGCGCGACGCCACCGCCGTCGCCCTCACCCCCGGCTGGCTGCGCTCGGAGATCATGCTCGACGCCTTCGGCGTCACCGAGGACAACTGGCGCGACGCCCTCGACCGCGTCCCCCACTTCGCCATCTCCGAGACCCCGCGTTACGTCGGCCGCGCCGTCGCCGCCCTCGCCACCGACCCCGACGTGTCCCGCTTCAACGGCCGCTCCCTCTCCAGTGGCGGCCTCGCCCGGGAGTACGGCTTCACCGACCTCGACGGCAGCCGCCCGGACGCCTGGCGGTACCTCGTCGAGGTCCAGGACGCGGCGAAACCGGCGGACACGACCGGCTACCGCTGAGGTCGGACGGGGCCCTGGGAGCCGAGTGCTCCGATCACGACGCCGATGAGAGCGGAGAGTTGCTGCAGGAATGCCGGCATGGACGCACGGTGGCTGCCCGGTTGATCGTCGGGGCACTACCGTCGGCCCCATGACGGACACCAAGCGATTCGAGGGGTACGGAGTTCTCGTCACGGGCGGGGCCCGCGGCATCGGCGCCGCCACCGTCCGCCGGTTCGCCGGGGAGGGCGCGAGGGTCCTGGTGACCGACCTCGACCTGCCGGAGGCCGAGCGGACGGCGACGGCGCTGCGCGAACAGGGGCTGGGCGCCGAGGCGTTCGGGTGCGACGTGGGGGACAGGGCCTTGGTCGAGGCGGCCGTCGCCCACGCCGTCGCCGCCTTCGGCTCCCTCGACGTCCTGGTGAACAACGCCTACGGCTGCACCCCCGACGCCCCGCTCTTCGAGGACGAGCCCGACGAGGTGTGGACTCGCGACGTCGACCTCACCCTGACCGGCGCCTACCGCTGCTGTCGCGCCGCCCTGCCCCACCTGGCGGCCTCCGGGCGCGGCGCGATCGTCAACATCGGTTCCGTCAACGGCCTTCAGGACTTCGGCAACCACGCCTACAGCGCGGCCAAGGCGGGTCTGGGCTCGCTGACGCGTACGCTCGCCGGGCACGCGGCGGCGCGCGGGGTGCGGGTCAACATGGTGGTGCCGGGCACGGTCCGCACCACCGCGTGGGAGGGGCGGGACGCCGAACTCGACGTGATCCGCGAGCTGTATCCCCTGGGCCGTGTCGGCGAGCCCGAGGACATCGCGGCCGCCGTCGCCTTCCTCGCCTCGCGTGACGCGTCCTGGATCACCGGCACGTCCCTGTGCGTCGACGGCGGGCTGACGGCGGTGAACACGGGGTTCCGGGCGGCGACCGGACAACTCGGACAACTCGAACAACGTGGAGACGCTTGACCGTCCATGCGGCGCTCAGTCGATCCGCGCCGCAGCCACGGCCGTCAGCACCCGCTCCACATCCTCCTCGGACGTACACCAGTTGCTGAACGCCGCTCGCAGCGCCGGCACCCCGCCGTACACCGTCGGTGTCAGGAAGGCCTCGCCGGAGGCGGCGACAGCGTGGGCCAGGGCGTTCACCCGTTCCTGCGTCGGCTGGTCGGCGAGGGTGAAGCAGACGACGTTGAGCCGGACCGGCGCCAGCAGGCGCAGCCCGTCCAGCGCGGCCACGCCCTCGCCGAGCCGACGGGCGAGCGTGACGTTGCGCTCGACGATCTCACGGTGCCCCGTACCGCCGTACGCGACGAGCGAGAACCATGCGGGCAGGGCGCGCAGGCGCCGGGAGTTCTCCGGGGTCAGATGCAGGAAGTCGGGTTCGCCGGTGGGCAGGCCAAGGTAGGGCGAGGCGTTGTGGAAGACCCGCACCTGGAGGTCCCGGCGGCGGGTGAACTGGACGGCCGCGTCATAGGGCACGTTGAGCCACTTGTGCAGGTCGACGCAGACCGAGTCCGCCGCGTCGAGCCCGTCGACGAGATGCGCGTACGCGGGGGAGAGTGCGGCGAAGCCGCCGAACGCGGCGTCCACGTGCAGCCAGAAGTCGTACCGCTCCTTCAGGGCCGCGATCGCCCGCAGATCGTCGAAGTCGACCGTGTTCACCGTGCCGGCGTTCGCCACCACGATCGCGGGCCGACCGTCGAGCGCGGCCAGGGCGGTGTCGAGGGCGGCCACGTCGACGGCCTCGCGGTTGTCCGGCAGCACGGGCACGCGGCGCAGCCGGTCCCGGCCGATGCCCAGTACGGACAGCGCCTTGGCGGTGCTGGAGTGCGGGCTGCCGGACAGTACGTCGACCGGCCCGAGGGCAGCGGCGCCGTCGCGTGAGACGTCCACGCCCAGCTGTTCGCCCAGCCACTCGCGGGCGACGGCGAGACCCACGGTGTTGGACACCGTCGCACCGGTCACGAACGCCCCGGAGTGCTCCTCGCCAAGCCCGAACAGCTCCCGCAGCCAGGCCACTGTCTCCCGCTCCAGGGCCGCCGCCCAGGACCCGGCCGACCCGGACGCGTTCTGGTCGTAGGCGCTGGTCAGCCAGTCCCCGGCGACCGAGGCGGGCGTGGCGCCGCCCGTGACGAAGCCGAGGTAGCGCGGGCCCGCCGAGCCGGAGAAGCCCGGCGCCCACCGCTCGGCGAACCGCGCGAGGGCGCCCTGCGCACCGGCACCCTCGGCGGGGAGGGGATCGCGGGCGGGGGCCTTGTCGAACTGGACCACGGGACGTTCCGCCAGCCCCGTCACCTCGCGGGTGGCGAAATCGCGGGCGGACTGAAGGAGTTCGGGAAGCCGGGAGAGATCGTCGGCGAGTGTGCGATGCATGGCGGGAGCCTAGGCGGGTGCACGGGGCCGACGACTGGTCCAGTTGAGGGAAACTGGATCAATGGAAACAGGCTTCGCCGCCGCACTGGGTGCCTGGCGCGACCGGACGGGACCGCTGGCCCACTCGCTGTCCGCGGCCGTCCGTGAGGCGGTCGTCGACGGCCGCCTGCCCGCCGGGAGCCGGCTGCCGTCCGAACGGGAACTCGCCCGCACCCTGGGGCTCAGCCGTGGCACCGTCGTCACCGCCCTGACCCGGCTGCGGGACGACGGCTGGCTGCACACCCGGCACGGCAGCGGCAGCGTCGTACGGCTGCCCGCCCGCCTCACCGAACGCACCACCCCCTGGTCCCTGGACCGGGGCGGAGCCGGTGACGCCGGCCTCGACCTCACCCTCGCCGTCACGGCCGCCCCGCACGACGCCTACCTCGCCGCCCTGGGCCGCGCCGCCGGGCGCAGCGCCGCCCTGCTCGTCGACTCCGGCGTCGCCACGGCCGGCCTGCCGCGCCTGCGCGACCTCCTCGCCGACCGCTACACCCGGACCGGCCTGCCCACGCGCCCCGAGCAGATTCTCGTCACCTCCGGCGCCCAGGCCGCACTCACCCTGCTCGTCGACCACCTCCACACCGACCGCGGACGACCGGTCGCCGTGGAGAGCCCCAGCTACCCGGGCGCGCTGGCCGTGCTGCGCGGCCGCCGCACCCGCCTGCTGCCGGTGCCCGTGTCGGCGGCCGACGGCTGGGACACCGACCACCTCACGGCCACGGTGCACCGCCACAACCCCCAACTCGCCTACCTGATCCCGGACTTCCACAACCCGACCGGCGCCCACATGAGCGCGGCGACCCGCGCGGAGATCGCCCGCCTCCCGCTGCCGGTGATCGCCGACGAGACCATGCGCGACCTCGACCTCAGAACCCCGACCGGCACCGAGCGCCACCTGGCCGGTCCCGGCGTGATCCAGATCGGCTCGGCCAGCAAGATCCTCTGGAGCGGACTGCGGATCGGCTGGATCCGGGCGACCGCCGATCTCGTACGACAGTTGCGGCGCAACCCCCTCCAGCCCCAGCTGTCGCCCCCGCCCCTCGAACAGCTCATCGCCGCCGAACTGCTCGGCGACGGTCTGGACGAGGTCCTCGCCGACCGCCGCGCCCGGCTGCGCGCCCAGCGCGACCACCTCGCGGGGCTCCTCGACGGGAGCGGATGGACGTACACGATCCCAGGCGGTGGCCTGTCGCTGTGGCTCCGACTCGGCGCGAGTCTGTCGGCGGTGGAGCTGGCGGCCCGGGCGGCCCGGCGTGGCCTCGCCCTGACGCCGGGGCCGCTCTTCGCCGCCGACGGCGCCACCCTCACCCACCACCTGCGCCTGCCCTTCACGGCGACGCCGGACGTCCTCACGCGCGCGGTGCGCCTACTGCGCGAGTGCCTCACGGAACCGTCTTAGCAGTGATCGCGCGGCCGGGCCGACCGGCCCGTCCGTCCGCCAGGCCAGTGCGATCCGCCCCCGCGCCCGTTCGTCGTCGATCCGCAGCGCACGCAGTCCGGAGGCATCCCACGGCGCCGGGACCACGGCCACGCCGAGCCCTCGCGCGGCCAGCCGTGCCAGCGCTTCCGGAGCCGCGGCCTCGAAGGCGATGCGTGGCTGGAAGCCCGCCTCGGCACACAGCCGGTCGAGTACGGCGCGCACCCCGGTCCCGCGCGGCAGGCTGATCAGCGGCCGCCCGCGCAGCGCGCGACACGGTCGTACGGCCGGAGTGCGCTTCGAGGAACGGGTGCACCCGGGGCCACGGCCGCGAACAGCGGCTCGTCGATGGACCTCGACCGCCGCGTCCCCGAGGACCGGCTGCGCCACGTCCTGGCAGGCGTCAACCCCAGGGCCTTCGGCTTCTTCGGTGTCGACCTCACCGGCGTCCAGTTGCACGCCGACGACCTCGACTGGAGCTTCGGCACCGGCACACCCCTGCACGGCGCCGCACAGGACCTCCTGCTCGTGGCGTACGGGCGCAGACTGCCCGCCGGACGACTCCGTGGCCAGGAAGTTCACCGTTTTGTCACAGCCTGACTGGGCATACAACCGCACGGCCCGCGTGCCGGTCCAACACTCAGAGACCGCACGGGACACGTGAAGGAGAAGCCCGACATGGGGGACATACGCAGACGAAGCGCCGTCGCACTAGGTATCACCGGACTGATCGCGCCGCTCACCCTCGCCCTGGGTGCCGCGCCCGCGCAGGCGGCCGGGAGCTGCACGACGCAGGCCGGGCCGTACCAGAAGCAGGTGGAGAAGTTCCTGGGCCGCCCGGTCGACGGCAGGCAGTCGTCCGCCGACTGCACGGCGATCCGGGCATTCCAGAACAAGCACGGCATCACGCCCAACATCGGCTACGCGGGCCCCGTCACCTGGGGCGTGATGGACCTCATGAACAAGCAGAAGGCCGTCGGCACGAACCCCAACAGGGACGGCAAGTGCCCGACGAACAAGGGCCGCATCGCCTGCGTCAACCTGACCCTTCAGCTGAGCTGGATCCAGGACGGCAGCAGGCTCGTCTACGGGCCGGTGCCGGTGCGTACGGGCCGCGACAAGTACGAGACCCGCACCGGCCTGAAGAAGATCTACTGGCGGCACATCGACCACGTGTCGAGCATCTACCACGTGCCCATGCCGTACAGCCAGTTCTTCGACGGCGGGCAGGCCTTTCACTCGGTCGGCGTCAGCGTGTGGAACCCGCCCGGCTCGCACGGCTGCGTCAACATGACGAAGACCGCCGCGAAGAAGTACTGGTCGCTGCTGAGGACCAACGACGACGTCTTCGTGTACGGCCGCAAGCCGGGCACCTGATACCGCACAGGCGCCCGGCCCCGGCGTCACAGCTCGGGCGCGTCCCCGAAGTCCAGGATCTCCAGCCGGACCCCGCCCTGCTGCGCGGACTCGTGCGCGACGATGCCCGGCAGGGTGTAGCGGGCGGCGACCCACGCGTTCACCGACGGCAGGGTGCGGGTGTTGACCGCGGTCACGAAGTCGTCGACCAGGAAGTGATGGCTGCCCTCGTGCCCGTTGTGCAGGTTGTCGAACTCCCGCGGCAGCCGCGCGCGGTCGTGCACCGGCGCCGAACCGGAGGTGAAGGCGGCCCGCAGCTCCGGCGCGATGTGCTGGAGTGACGGATCATCAGGAGCCATGGTCGGCTTGGGCTCCAGCAGTTCGCTGATGTCCTTCACGCCTTTCTTGTCCTGCCACAGCGCCACCGTCGCGAGCGTTTCCATGCTCGCCTCCGTCCCGAAGAACCGGAAACGCGACTCCCGGATGTGGGACGGATATCCCACCCGCCGGAACTCGTTCGTACGGAACGAGCCGCCGCCCGCCACCTCGAACAACGCGGTGGCGTTGGAGACGTCGTTGCCGAACTGGCTGACGTCCTTGTCGAAGACACCGTCGCCCCGGTCGTCCTCGACCCCGATGGCCGAGACACTCACCGCGTGCGTCTGCCAGGCCCCGAGCACACCGCCCACCGCGTGCGTCGGGTACAGCAGTGGCGGATAGCTGGCGGTCGCCTTCCAGTTCTCCCCGCCGCTGTACTGGTACGCCTCGTAGAACCCCAGATCCATGTCGTGGACGTAGTCGCCCTCGGCGTAGAAGAGCCGCCCGAAGGAGCCCTCGGCCATCTGGTTGCGGGCGTGCACGGTGGCGGGGTTGTACTGGCTGGTCTCACCCATCATGTAGGTCAGCCCGGTCGCCTTGACCGCTTCGATGATCGCCGCGATCTCCTCGGCGGTGATCGCCATGGGGACGGCGGAGTACACGTGCTTGCCGGCGTTCAGGCCCTGGAGCACCAGCGGCCCGTGTGTCCAGCGCTGCGTGAAGATCGCCACCGCGTCGACCGCGGGCGACTCCAGCATGGCCTCGTACGAGGGGAAGGTGCCGGCCAGCCCCTGGGCGGCGGCGAGCTGCTCGGCCCGCTCGGGCAGCAGATCGGTGACGTACACGTCACTGACGCCGGGGTGGGCCTGGAACAGCGTGGCGAACTGGCCGGAGAACTGGCCGGCGCCGACGATGCCGAGGGAGAACGTCATGTAAGGCATGCCCTTCACTGGTCGATTCACTGGTCGAGGATCAGGTTGATCTGGTCGGTGGTCTGGTCGAGGCTGGTCACGGACTTGCCGTTGCCGTAGATGGCCTGCATGGCGGGGTGCATCAGCGCGAACATGTCCGCCGCGTAGTTGGTGATCGGATAGGAGAAGGTGGTGAAGTCCTTCTTGTCGGCGACCGGCTTCGTGAACGCCGTGACGTCGATGCCCTTCTTCCGGTACGCGGCCACCGCGGTGTTGGTGCCGTCGGGCGTGGCCGGGAAGACGATGCCGTAACTTCCCACCGTCTTCTGGCACGCGTCGGACGCCAGGTACTTCACCCACTTCTTAGCGCCGGCCTTGTTGTGGGCGTTCTTGGTGATGGAGTCGGCGAGGCCGTTCATCATCGTGGCGCGCTTGCCGGTGGGGCCGACGGGGGTGAAGGCGGTGCCGACCTTCAGGCCCTTGGTGCCGTAGTACGTCGAGATCATCCAGGCGCCGTCGAAGGCGGCGGCGGCCTTGCCCCCGGCGACCTGCGCGTTGGCAGGGTTGGCGCCCGCGCTGTAGTCCGTGAGCGGGGCCATATAGCCCTTCTTCGCCAGTCCGAAGTACCACTTGATCACGGACTGGAAGGTCTTGCTGTCGTACTGGTACTTGGTGCCCCAGCGCTTCTTGTCGGTGTAGGTCCAGCCCGCGGAGGCGGCGAAGTTGCTCCACTGCGTCTGGCCGTCACCGTCCCCGCCGCCGCCCGTCGCGAGGCCGTACACCTTCACGTTGTTCTTGTCGAAGCCCGGTTCGTCGCCGCGTCGGCCCTTCTTGTCGACGGTGAGATGCGCGATGGCCTTCTCGAAGGTGCCGCCGTTTTTGGGGTTCCAGGAGAGGTCGTTGAGCTGCTCCCCGGTGAGCCCGGCGGCGTCGGCCAGCTTCTTGTTGTAGAACAGGGCGACGGTGTCCCAGTCCTTCGGGGCTCCGTAGCGGTGTCCGTCCTGGCCCAGCCAGTTGGCGCCGAGTCCCGACTGGTAGGCCGAGTCGTCGACGCCCAGGTCGTCGAGCGGTTCGAGCACCTTGAGGTCGGCGAACTGGCCGAACTTCTGGATGTGGTCGGTGAAGACGTCCGGCTGGGTGCCCGCGATGAAGCTCGCGGTGAGCTTGGTCCAGTAGTCGTCCCAGCCCAACTGGGAGATCTTCACGTTCAGACCCGGGTTTTCCTTCTCGAAGCCCTTCGCGCAGGCCTGGTAGGCGGGCAGCTGGTTGGCGTCCCACAGCCAGTACGTCACCGTCCCACCGCCCGCTCCCGCCGTGCCGCCCTGGGCACACCCGGCCACGAGGGACAGCGCCAGCGCCCCGGTCATCGCAGCGACCGTACGAAATCGCATTGCCATCCCCTTACTTGATGCCGGTGAAGCTGATGGTGCTGACGATGCGGCGCGCGAAGAAGCCGAAGAGCACCAGCATCGGGAGGGCGGCGATGAGCGTGGCCGCCATCAGGCCGGACCAGTCGTAGCCGGTCTGCGGGGTCTGTGCCCGGAAGATGGCCAGCGCCACGGTGAGCACCCGCGAACTGTCGCTGTAGGACACCATCAACGGCCAGAAGTAGTCGTTCCAGGCGGTGATGTACGTCAGAACGCCCAGCGTGAGGATCGGGGTGGACGCCATGGGCAGCATCACCCGGAAGAAGATCCTGATCTTCCCGGCGCCGTCGAGCAGCGCAGCCTCCTCGACCTCCCGGGGCACGTTCATGAAGAACTGCCGCAGGAAGAACACCGCGAACGGCGTCATGAACATCGTCGGCAGGGCGATGCCCAACAGGTTGTCCACCAGGCCGAGTTGCTTGATCAGCACGAAGTTCGGCAGAAGGGTGAAGATCGTGGGCACCATCAGCCCGGCCAGGAACAGCCCGAACACCTTGTCCCGGCCGCGCCACCTGAGCCGCGCGAAGGCGTACGCGGCCATGGCGGAGAAGAAGATCTGGCAGACGGTGATCAGGGTGGACACCACCACCGAGTTGATCAGGTAGCGCCAGAACTTCAGCCCGCCGCCCGCGCCGCCCTGGGCGATCGCCTCCTTGGTCGACTGCAGCCCCAGGGCCCGTTCGAAGCCGCCGGCCGTCAGACCGACGGGCAGCGGGTCGCCGGGGTGGGACGCGAGCGCGGTGTTGGTGGACAGCGCGGTGCGCAGGATCCAGTAGAACGGCAGCAGGGTCACGAGGATGATCGCGGCCATCGCCGCCCAGGCCACGATCCGGCCGGGGGAGAGGCGGCGGCGTACGGGTCGTATGCCCGTCTGCGTTGTCGGGGCGGTCACAGCAGCCATGTCGACTCCTTCCCGGTCAGCCGAGGTCGCTCTGACCGGCACGGGTGAGCCGGTACTGGAGAATGGTGATCGCGCTCAGCACGACGAGCAGCGCCACGGACATCGCGGACGCGTAGCCGAACTGGAAGCGGCCGAAGGCCGATCCGTAGATGTAGTACTGGAGCACGTTGGTGGCGTTGGCCGGGCCGCCCTGGGTGGCGACGGCGACCGTGTCGAACACCTGGAACGAACCGATCACCGTCATGATCAGCACGACCGCGAGCACCGGCCGCAGCAGCGGCATCGTGATCCGCCAGAACATCCGCCACTCGCTCGCGCCGTCCACCTTCGCGGCCTCGTACATGTCGTTCGGGATGGCCTGGAGCCCGGCGAAGAGCAGCAGCGCGGTGTAGCCGACGTGCCGCCACACGTTGATCAGCGCGATCGTCGGGATCGCCCAGGTCTCGTCGGCGAGGAACGGGATGCGGTCGAGGCCGAGCCCGGCGAGGATCTCGTTGCCGATGCCGAGTTGGGTGTCGAGGATCCAGAGCCAGACGATGCCGGCGACCACGTTCGACATCAGGTACGGCGTGAGCACGATCCCGCGCAGCACCGCCGACTGTGTGAGCCGCTGGAGCAGCACGGCGATCGCGAGCGCGCACACCGTCTGTATCCCGATGTTGATCAACACGTACTCGACGGTGACCTTCATCGAGTCCCAGAAGATCGGGTCGTGGACCATCCGGACGTAGTTGTCCAGACCCACCCACTCCGCGGGGGTCAGCAGGTTGAAGCGGGTGAAGCTGAGATAGATCCCCCGCAGCGTCGGCCAGAGGAGGAAGACGACAAAACCCAGCAGGGCCGGGGCGACGAAGACAGCGGCGAGCCGCCCGTCACCCTGCCCCTCCCGGGCGCCGGCCCGGCTCGTCCTCGGCTTGGTCCGTGACTCCGTGACGCCGTCCAGGGGGAGACGTGACGGAGGACTGCTGGAGGCGACGGTCATCGGGAGACTCCCTCGTCTGCGGCGGCTCGTCCTCGGGCACTTACTTTTGTGGCAAAAGAATCCAGGCGTCAAGGGTCGCGTAAACATCTTTGCGAGAGGGGTCTCAACCTGCCTACAGTGACCTTGTTACTTTCCTGGCAAAAGAAATCATGTGGGAGTCTGACCTTCATGACCGCAGGTGCCGCCAGTTGGCTGCCGCTGAGCCCCGGGGAACGCTCGGTGGCGATCGAGGTGCTCGTCCACGGCCCGCTGTCGCGCACCGAACTCGCGCGACGGCTGGACCTCTCCGCGGGCAGCCTCACCCGCCTCACCAAGCCGCTCCTCGAGTCGGGCCTGCTCGTCGAGGTCCCCGAAGGGGGCACCCCGGCGGAGGCGCGCCAGGGCCGCCCCTCGCAGCCGCTGGACGTGGTCGCCGAGTCCCGCTCCTTCATCGGCTTCAAGATCACCGAGGACATGGTGTACGGCGTCGTCACCACCCTCCGCAGTGACATCGTGGCCCGCCACGACCGCCCGCTCGCCACGCACGACCCCGACGAAGTCGTGGAGGTTCTGGGGGAGATGGCCGAGGAACTCGCCCGCGCGCACCCCCGGCTCGCCGGCATCGGCATCGGTGTGGGCGGCCTCGTCGAGGACCGGGCCGTGGTCGCCGAGTCGCCCTTCCTGCAGTGGCGGGACATGCCGCTGGCCGCGCTCGTCGAGGAGCGCACGGGGCTGCCGGTGGTCGTCGAGAACGACGTCGCCGCCTTCGTCGAGGCCGAGACCTGGTTCGGCGCCGGCCGCGGCCTCGACCGCTTCGTCGTCCTCACCATCGGCGCCGGCATCGGCTACGGGCTGGTGCTCGGCGGCAAGCGGGTGCCCTGCGCCGAGGAGGACCGCGGCTTCGGCCGCCACTGGATCCTCGACCCGGGCGGCCCGCTCACCCCCGACGGTGAGCGCGGCAGCGCCGTCTCGCTGCTGACCATCCCCAACATCCGCTACCAGGTCCAGGCCGCCACCGGCCGCGACCGGACGTACGAGGAGATCCTCGCCCTCGCCGCCGCGGGGGAGCCCATGCCCGCCCGGGTCATTGGGGAGGCCGGCCGCGCCCTGGGCACGCTGGTGGCGCAGATCGCCAACTTCGCGATGCCGCAGAAGATCCTCCTCGCCGGAGAGGGGGTCGGTCTGATGGACGTCTCCGGAAAAGTGGTGGAGGACACCATCCGCGCCCACCGGCATCCGCTGGCCGCCCCCGTCGAGTTGGAGACCAAGGTCTCCGACTTCCATGACTGGGCGCGCGGGGCCGCCGTCCTGGCGATTCAGGTCCTCGTGCTGGGCGCGGCGGAGGCGTGAGCTGCGGCGATGCCGAACCGGGCGACGCGGGTTGACAGTTGGACGTGATCAGTAACACGTCGGAAATGTCCGTATCAGTCGTCTTTACTCACGTGGCCTTCACCCCTGCCGCCGTAAGATTCACACCATGTCCACCACTGTTGAACCCGTCTCCGATCGATCGGCTGCCGAGGTCAACGAGGAGATCCGGGCCCTGTGGCTCCGGTCGGGCGGGACACTGACCGGCGAGCAGCGCGAGGAGTACCAGCGCCTCGTCATGGAGTGGGCCACCGCGGCCCCTCATCCGGTGAAGGCGGCCTGAGCGTCACCTGACCCGGGTCGCCGCCCGGCATCGGAGCGCCGTCCCTGGGCACCCCGTACCGGATGGGTGCCCTCCTCGCGCCGACCTCGGCCGTCGTCTACGGCATCGTCGACTTCGCCGGCGGAATCCTGTCCCGCCGAGCCCACTTCGCGACCGTCACCTTCCTCGGCCAGGTGGGCGGGCTCGTGCTCGCCTCCCTCACCGCACTCGTCGTACCCGCCGGGGCCGTCCGCCCCGGCGATCTGCTGTGGGGCGCTCTGTCGGGCATCGGCAGCGGCGCGGCCATGCACTTCCTCAACCGTGGCCTGAGCCACGGCGCGATGAGCGTCGTCGTGCCGGTGAGCGCCGTCACGTCGGTCGCGCTGTCCGTCCTGTGCGGGGTGGCCCTCGGTGACCGTCCCGGCAGCCTGGCCTGGACGGGCATCGTCCTCACCGTGCCCGCGCTGTGGCTGGTCGCCGGGGGCCGGCCGGGAGAAGGCGGCGGCGTACGGGACGGTCTGCTCGCCAGCCTGGGGGTCGCCGCGCAGTACCTGGCACTCGCCCAGGCGGGCCCGGCCGCCGGGCTGTGGCCTCTGGCGGCGGGCCGGTCCGCCGCCGTCCTCGTACTGCTGCCGACCGCCGCGCGTCACGCCCGGCGCACGACGACGGCACTGAGCGCCGGGGCGGTGACGGTCGGAGCCGGGGCCGCGCTCGGCCTCACGCTGTTCCAACTGGCCTCTCAACGACAGATGCTGGCGGTGGCGGTCGTACTCGCCTCGCTCTATCCGGCCCTCCCCGTGATCCTCGGGCTCCTCCTGCTGCACGAACGGGTCACCCGAGGGCAGACCCTGGGGTTGTTGGGCGCGGCCGTGGCCACCGTGCTGCTGACCCTGGGATGAGGGGATCAGCTCCACGTCGCCGAGTAGGTGCGGCGGTAGGCGTTGCGGTCCTTCTCCGCGCGGATGTACCGGCTGGCGGCCAGCGCGACCAGGCTGCCCGCGATGACCAGCAGCCCGGGGCCGACGTTGCGGGGATCGGTGATCCGGGCCGCGAGGGACTCGCCCGCGGCGCCCGTCACCGGGGCCGACGAGCCCGGCGAGGCCGCCCCCGGGGCGATCGCGCTCTGCGTGGCCGAGGCGGACGGTGCCGGGACACCGGACGGCGCGGCGCCCTGCCCGCCGGCCTGCGCCGACACGATCAGCTTGACCCGCAGCGCGGTCAGTGCCTTCGTCACCGGCTGGAAGAACGTCGTGCCGCCCGTCTTGCAGTCACCGCTGCCCCCCGAGGTCACCCCGAGCGCGATGCCCTCCGAGAACATCGGCCCGCCGCTGTCCCCCGGTTCCGCGCACACATTCGTCTCGATGAGCCCGCTGACGGTGCCCTCCGGGTAGTTCACCGTCGCGTTGAGCCCGGTCACCTGACCGTCACGAAGCCCGCTCGTGCTGCCGCTGCGGAACACCCGCTGGCCCACGGCCGGATCACCCGCGCCCGTGATCCGTACGCCCTTGCCGTTGCCGACGGACACGACGTCGGCGCCGTTCCCGGCCTTCCCGTCGTTGTACTGGACGAGGGAGAAGTCGTCGCTCGGAAAGCTGCCGCCGACCGTCTTGCCCAGCTGCTGGCTGCCCCGGTTGTCCGAGAACCAGACCGAGCCGGTGGGGCCGCAGTGCCCGGCCGTGAGGATGTAGTCGCTCTGGCCGTCCGTCACGTTGAAGCCCGCCGAACAGCGCCCGCCCGTCGACAGGATGGGCTCTGCGCCATTGAGCCGCGTCGTGAAGGTGCCCCCGGTGCGCTCCATCCGGACGAAGCTGCCGATGCCGGCCGCGGTCTGCGTCATTTTCGACCAGTCGGCCGACGACACGGTGGTGTCGCCCTGCACCACGATCTGGTTGTTCCTGTAGTCCATCACCCACGCCGTGCCCGGCACCCGCGGGGCCGAACGCAGCGTCGCCGCGGCCGACTTGAGCTCGTTCATGCTGTGTCCCACGACCTTGGCCTGCGCCCCGGCCTCCCGGACCTCGGCGGCCGTCTCCTCGTCGGTGACGGCGACGACCGGCCGCCCCTCGGCGTCGACCCAACTGCCCGCCGTACGGGCGGTGCCGAGCCGGGACACGAGCTCCGCGCCGCTGCTCCCGGCCGACTGCGCGGCACTGCGCGGGACGGCGGAGGTGCCGGGCGTCTCGCTCGCCATGGCCTGCGTGACCATCAACCCCCCGAGGAGGACTCCGCCGACGGCCGCCAGCCGTGTCACTCGCCGGACGATCCGTCGTCGTACGTGCCTCATGAATGGCTCCCGAACCCCGAACGTGCGGTGCCAACACCGCGAGGCCCTCCGGTCGTTGAGCGCCCTTCTTCTCATACGGGCCAAAGGTCCTCGGTGTTCACCGCGCGACGATCACGCCGTCATTTCTCTCCGGTCCGTCCAATCCGTCCGGCACCCGGTGTCCTCACCCGCCGGGCCGAGCCGCGACCAGCTGTGTTCGTCGCCCCAGACGGACGCCGCGCCGACGTACGGGCGCAGCAGGGCGGAGAGGACCGGGTCGCCCCGGCCGTTCAGCTCGTCGGAGGCGATCTTGCGGGCGATGCCGGCGAGGAAGTCGGCGAGCTGCACCCGCGGATCCTCCCGGGCGACGACGAGCCGGAACCCGGCCAGGCGCACGCCGTGCAGCCGGGCCGTCTCCTCGATCCAGGCGATGCG
This sequence comes from Streptomyces sp. NPDC002888, assembly GCF_042888465.1. NCBI lineage: Bacteria > Bacillati > Actinomycetota > Actinomycetes > Kitasatosporales > Streptomycetaceae > Streptomyces > Streptomyces sp. NPDC002888. The sequence goes on from NZ_JBIAPU010000014.1 coordinate 60,143, forward strand.
GTCCGGCGTCAGCATGTTCTGCCGGTCGTGCACGAGGGTCACCGGCGGGCAGCCGGCGCTCCAGTGCGCGGCCGTGCGGACAATGGCGGGGAGCAGCGGATTGAGGACGGGAATCAGCAGGCCCGGTCCGTTCGTGATCCGCGCGCGATAGGAAACCGCCCGGGGCCGGGCTTCGGCGAGGCGTCCCAGAACGATCGCCGCGTCGGAACCGGAATGCGCACGCACCAGGGAATCCACCGTACGGAAGAACGCGTCGACGGGCGTGTCGGGATCACCGTAGTAACGCACCCGCAGCATCTGGTTGGCGGCTTCGAGGAATTCCCTCCACCCCTCGTCCCCGAAGGTGCGCCGCCCCTCCCGGTACAGGACGACGGCCTGCGTCCCGTCGCCCAGCAGCAGGTCGACGGCCCGGTCGACGACGTAGAAGGCCTTCTCGGTGAGGTGCACATGGGCGTGGCCGTGGAGCGGTCCCGACGGTGAGAGCAGCCATTCCAGCACCGCGCGGTGCTTTTCCCGCAGCAGATGGTTCGCCTTGTACTCCTCGGCGGGGGAGCGGATACGGCGGCGTATCTCCCGCACCTGTTCGGCGGCGAATTCCACGGTCAACCGCACACTCGCGTGCGCGAACACGTCCGTGTTCCCGCCGGTGAGGTTCTCGCCGTCCGATCCCGACTCGTCGCAGGCGACTTCCAGCAACGCGCTCGCGCCCGCCGCACCCGCTGCGTTCACACGTTTCCAGGTCACACCACGGCCCCCTGTCCTGTGCTCATGACCAGCATCCCGCACAAGGCGTCCGGCGAACCGGGGATTAGCGGCGCGCACCGAATCACGACCGCCTCCGATGCCGCACGCACGCCCCTGCTCACGCCCCCTGGCGGGCACCGGGCGCCGCTTACCGTGGTCGGCAAGGACCGCTGCCGGGGGAGGTGTGCGGGCGGTGCCACTGGGCAGGGAGGACCCGCGGACGATCGGCGGGTACACGTTGACCGACCGGCTGGGGGCCGGCGGGATGGGCGTGGTGTATCGCGGCAGCTCGCGCTCGGGGCGGCAGGTCGCGGTGAAGGTGGTGCACGCGCAGTACGCCGACGATCCGGAGTTCCGGACCCGGTTCCGCCAGGAGATCGCGGCGATCCGCAAGGTGAGCGGCGCGTTCACGGCGCCGGTCGTGGACGCGGACCCGGACGCCCCGCGCCCCTGGATGGCCACCCAGTTCGTGCCGGGGCCCACTCTGGCCGACCGGGTCGGTGACGAGGGGCCGCTCGCGGGCGTGGAGCTGGCGCGGCTGGCCCTCGGGCTCGTCGAGGCGCTGCACGAGGTGCACCGCGCGGGGGTCGTGCACCGTGACCTCAAGCCGGGGAACGTGCTGATGGCGTCGGACGGTCCCCGGGTCATCGACTTCGGCATCTCCCGTGCCGCCGAGAACCAGCCCCTGACCGAGACCGGCCACGTCATCGGCACCCCGCCCTTCATGTCCCCCGAGCAACTGCGCGACTCCCGCTCCGTCGGACCGGCCTCGGACGTGTTCTCCCTCGCTGCGACCCTCGTCTACGCGGCGACCGGCCACGGTCCCTTCGACGCGGACGGCCCGTACATGACCGCCCAACGGGTCCTGAACGAGCAGCCCGACCTCACCGGCCTCGATGCCCCCCTGCGCGCCGTCGTGTCCCGCTGCCTGTCCAAGTCCCCCGACGACCGACCCCGACTGGACGCCCTGGCCCGCCTGTTCGAGCCCTTGGCGGAGGAGCGGCCGGGCGGAGCGACCCTCTCACCGGGCAGAACGACGCGGGCCGCTTCGAGGGAGACGGACTCCGCTTTGGAGGAGAGCGACTTCGCCTCCGCGGGGCGGGGTGCTGTCCCTGCGGGGCTGGATGGGGGCTCTGCGGGTGTGGGCGGCGACTCTGCGGGGGCGGGTGGTGAGTCTGCGGGGGTGGGTGCTGTTCCTGCGGCGTCGGGTGGCGAGTCTGCGGGGCAGGGTGCCGTCCCTGCGGCGTCGGGTGGCGAGTCTGCGGGGCAGGGTGCCGTCCCTGCGGCGTCGGGCGGTGAATCCGCGGGGCCGGGTGGGGTTTCTGCGGATTCCGATACCGCCTCCGCCGTGCGGGACGTTGCCGCTGCTGAACGGGACGTGGCCATCGCGCCGGTCGGCCTTCCCCCAGCGCCGCCGGATCTTGCCTCCCTGTCGTCGAGCCCGACTTCCGGGGTGCCGAATCCGTCTCGGACGGCACCGGATGCGGCCCCGTCGGCAGCGGACTCCCCATCGGCGGCGTTGCGTCCGGGCCGTGAGGAGCCGTTCGCTGTCGGGGATGCCCCCGATCACGCGGGGCGGTCTGCGGCCTGGGCGGCAGGGGAGGTGCCCGCGGCAACATGGCGCCCAGGTCGTGAGGAGCCGTTCCCTGCCGGGGATGCCCCCGATCACGCGGGGCGGTCTGCGGCCTGGGCGGCAGGGGAGGTGCCCGCGGCAACATGGCGCCCAGGTCGTGAGGAGCCGTTCCCTGCCGGGGATGCCCCCGATCACGCGGAGCTGTCCCTGGCCCCGGCGGCAGCCGACCCGCCCCCGTCGGCAGCGGGTCCGCCCCCGTCGGCAGCCGACCCGTCACCCGCAGTTTCGCGCCCTGCCCCAGCCGCTCTGGATCCCGCTCCCGCCGCTCCGGACCCTGCTCCCGCCGCTTCGGATCCCGCCCCCGAGCCCTCCGCCGGCCCTACCGCCTCGTCGTACACGAGCGGGTGGTCGAGGTGGCGGCGCTACCCCGTGGCCGCGGCTGCCGCTGTTGCTGGAGCGGTGGTCCTGGCGTCGGCCGTGTACCTGAGCGTTCCGGAGGGGGACCGGGCCGGAGGGAAGGCGGGGCCGTCGCCCTCTGCGAGTGCGCGTCGTGATGTGCTGCCTGCGGGGTGGCGGCCGTGGGAGACGTCGCTGTACGAGCGGACGGCCGCCGGTCAGAAGGCCGTGGGGAGCCGGGACGACGACCGGGGCTCGGCCACGGACTGCGCGCTGCACGACGGCTCGGTCTACTGCGGCGGCGAGAACATCCGTCCCGTGCGGATCGACGCGGCCACCGGCAAAACCCTGTGGCGCTCAGTGCCCCTCGCACCGGACGGTGTGGACTACGCCGCACACGTCATCGGCGCGCGCAGCGACGCCGTGCTCGTCGAGGTGACCGCCTCCAACCTCCTGGGCGAGGAGGGCGACGAGAAGAGCGTCGTCGCCCTGGACCCCCGCACCGGCACGCGGCACTGGAAGCACCTCGTGTTCAACGACATGTTCTCCGTGGTCACCCTGTCCGGCGACCTCGTCGTGGCCCGCACCGGCGACGGCGACAAGGTGACGGCCTGGGCGGCGGACACGGGGACCGAGCGCTGGACCACGACGGTGCCGGCGGACGCCTACTGCCTGATCTACCCGAACGCCGCGACCCTCTACGTGCTCTGCGACCCGAACGAGGACGAAAAACTTCCCGCCCTCGGCTTCGTCCTCGACCGGAAGGACGGAACCCCGCGCTCCCTGGGCACCCTTCCCGCCACCGATCTGCTCGGCACCCACAAGGGCCGTCTCGTCTTCACCCGCTGGCGCATGGAGGACGGGTCCGCCGGGACCAGAGGAGGCTGGGACGACACCGGTGTACACACCCACGTCGTGCTGAGCGACCCCGACGACGGCTCCGAGACCACGGTGAAGCTCGCCCACCAGGCCGTCGGCCAGCCGACCCTCCTCGACGGCACGCTCTACTTCGTACCGGCCGACGGCGTGGTCACCGCCGTGTCACCGGAGACGGGCCGACACCTGTGGACCGTACGGACAGGTGAGGAGATGCTGCAGCCCGTGCTCTCACCGGACCGTCGCACGCTGTACCTCGTCGGCGCGAGCGGACGTGTGCTCGCCCTCGACCCGCGCACCGGCGGCCGGCGGTGGCAGTCGGCCGCGCGCGCACCCGACGGCGACCTGTGGTGGCTGTACCGGCCGGTGCTGTTCAACGGCAGGGCGCTGATCGTCGACACCCCCGACGGCACCCTCTTCACGCTCGACCCCGCCCACCCCGACCGCACCCGTTCGTGAGAGGTCCGTCGGGAACGTGTGACCTCCGCGCAATCTTCCAGCCATGTATTGACATGCGGCTGAAACCGTTCGTAGCTTGGGCGCCTCGATTTAGATTCGTGAAGCAAGTTCACGGATATGAACGGAGTGTGTCCATGGGGCATCGCCGACGACGCCGCCACCTGGTCGCCACGCTTGCCGTCACGGGGCTGATGTTCGGAACGGCCGCCTGCGGCTCCGGTTCCGGCAGCGCCGGCAGCAGCGACCCGAACACCCTGGAGGTGTGGACCCGGAGCAATCCGGACTCCGCGGCCACCTATGACCGTGTCTTCGCCGCCTTCACCAAGAAGACCGGGATCAAGATCGACTATCAGCCGGTGGTCAACTTCGACCAGCAGTTGCAGAGCCGGGCCTCCACCAAGGACCTGCCGGACGTCATGATCAACGACACGGCTCTGATGGGCAGCTACCAGAGCCAGGGTCTGCTCAAGCCGATCGATCCCGCCTCGATCGCGGGGCACGACCAGATCACCGCCAAGAGCTGGTCCTCCACCGTGGGCATCGACGGCAAGCACTACGGCATCCCGTACTCGCGGCAGGCACAGACCCTGATGATCCGCAAGGACTGGCTGCGGAAGCTGGGGCTGAAGGCGCCCACGACCTGGCAGGAGATGCTCACCGTCGCCAAGGCCTTCGCCACCCGTGACCCGGACGGGGACGGCAAGAAGGACACCTACGGCATGGTCGTCCCGGGCAGCGCCCTGAACGGCTACGCGGCCTGGTGGGGCGCGAACTTCCTGTGGCAGGGCGGCGCGAAGATCATCGAGCCGGACGGCAAGGGCGGCTACCGCCCGGTCATCGACTCGGCTGCCGCCGTACGCACCGTGACGTGGATGAAGGACAACCTCTTCTGCGGCGTCAAGGGTGTCGTCCAGCCCGGCGCCGTGACCGCCATCACCGGTACCGCCACCAACTTCCAGGACGGCAACGCCGGTATGTACCTCACCGGCCCCTACAACATGACCACCTTCGACGGGACGGTCGGCAAGGACAAGTACGAGGTGGTGCCCGCCCCCGCGGGCCCGGCCGGCTCCGACGTGCTGGCCGACGGCGAGAACGTCTACTTCGGCGCCAAGACCGGAAAGACCGAGCAGGAACAGGCACTTGCCGCCTTCCTCGTCTCCTCCGAGGGCCAGAAGATCGCCATGACCAGCGTCGACGGCCATCAGCCCGTCGTACGCATCCCCACCAACTCCACCCTGGACGCGGCCGAGGTGCGGGACGACGCGCGCTGGAGCGTCGTACAGAAGGCGTACGAGCACACCTCCGAGCAGTTCCCCAACGCACCGGACTTCGCCCCCATCAAGCAGGACACCGCAGACAGCCTCAACGCCCTGTTCACGTACTGCGGCAGTGACGTCCGCTCCGGCCTGAAGGAGCTCAACGAAACCCTCGCCGGTGACCTCAAGGACCAGGACCTGTTGAAATGACCGCTACCGTGACCACGCCCGCAGGGCGCAGAGGGCTGAACAAGAAGGCAGTGCTGCCCTGGCTGTTCCTCGCCCCGGGTCTGCTGCTCGCCCTCGTCTTCAAGTTCGTGCCGATGGGCAAGGGCATCTGGCTCAGCTTCTTCAAGGTGCGGCCCTTCCTCGGTGACCAGTGGGTCGGCCTCGACAACTACACGCGCGTGCTGAGCGACCAACGCTTCCAGGACGCGATCGGCCACACCCTCGTCCTGGGCATCGGCATCTCGCTGGGCGCCATCCTCGTGGGCTTCCTGCTCGCCCTGATCCTGGAGGGCCAGGCACGCTCCCTGAAGTTCGTCCGTACGGCCGTGTTCCTGCCCGTCGTCACCGCGACCGCGGTGGTCGGCGAGCTGTGGCGGCTGATGTACTACCCGACCGGCGACGGCCTCATCAACACCGGCCTCGGCTTCCTCGGCATCGGTCCCGTGCCGTTCCTCGACAACCCCGACACCGCGCTGTGGTCGACCATGGTCATGGGCATCTGGATGGCCGCCCCGTACAACATGGTGATCATCCTTGCCGGACTCGCAGGCGTGGACCGCTCGTTGTACGAGGCGGCGGCGATGGACGGCGTCTCCCTGTGGCAGCGTCTGCGCCACATCACGCTGCCCGCGATCCGCCCCGCCCTCGGCATCGTCCTCACGCTCGCCGCCATCCGCGGACTGCGCGTGTTCACCGAGGTGTACGTCCTCACCGGCGGCGGCCCCGCCGGCTCCACCGAGGTCTGGATGACCCGCGCCTACACCCTCGGCTTCACCCGCAACGACATCGGCGGCGCGTCCGCGGCCTCCGTCGTGCTGCTCTGCGTGACGCTGCTGCTCACCGTCACGGTCAACTACTTCCGCAAGAGGGGAGACGTGCGATGAGCGCACCCGCCCTCGACCCCGTCCGCACACCGTCCGACGAGGTCTCCCACTCCGCGTCGAAGGGCACCGGCAAGCGAGCCCGCACCACCCCCGCCCGCTTCGACACCGCCCTCGGCTGGAACGACAGGCCCGGTCTCGGCCTGGCCCTGCGCATCCTGCTCTGCGTGATCGCCCTGGCGATCTTCGCCGCGCCGCTTCTCAGCATCATCTCGGGCGCGTTCAGCACGAACCCCAGCGGCTCCTCGCTGTCCTTCCTCCCGCATCACCCCACGCTGTTGAACATCAAGGTGGCGGGCGAGCGCGGCATCTGGGACTACTTCACCAACTCGCTGGTCATCGCGGGCGGCGGGCTGCTGCTCCAGCTCGTGGTCTCGGTGCTCGCCGCGTACGCACTGGCCCGGCACCGTTTCCGCGGCCAGGCCCTGATCCTGACCCTGTTCATGCTGACGATGATGCTCCCGGAGGAGGTCATCGCCATCCCGCTGTCCCTGGTCCTCGGCCATGTCCCGGTCGTGGGGCTGGACTTGAAGGGAACGGTCTGGGCGGTGATCCTGCCGCTCGGCGCCTGGGGCTTCTCGGTGATGCTGCTGACCGAGTTCATGAAGGACATCCCCACCGAGATCGAGGAAGCCGCCCGCATCGACGGCGTCGGAGAGCTGCGGATGCTGTGGCAGGTCATCCTGCCGCTGTGCAAGCCCGCGCTCGGCGTGGCCGGCGTGCTCGGCTTCATCATGATCTGGGACCAGTACCTCCTGCCCCTGATCGCCGCCAAGGACCCCACCGACTACACGGTCACCGTCGCCCTGTCCATCCTGCGCACCGACCCCGAGGTCGGCTCCGGGGTGGTCCTCGCCGGCGCGGTCATCGCACTCGTCCCCAGCCTGATCGTCTACCTGCTCCTCCAGCGCTCCTTGGTCACCGGCATCGCCGCCGGCGCCACGAAGGGCTGATCCCCCACACCCCCAGAGGGAGACATGAAGTTCCAAGGAGTGCTGTTCTTCCCGGTCACGCCGTTCTCCGCGGACGGCTCACTGGACGAGGAACGGCTCGCCCAGCACATCGAGTCGGGTGTCTCGGCCGGCGCGGGCGGCGTGTTCGTCGCCTGCGGGACCGGCGAGTTCCACGCCCTGACGCCCGAGGAGATCGAACGGGCCACGCGCGTGGCGGTCGAGACGACCGCAGGGCGCGTGCCCGTGCTGGCCGCCGCCGGCGGCCCGGCCCCCGTCGCCCGCGACCAGGCCGCCCGTGTGGCCCGCGCCGGCGCCGACGGCATCCTGCTGCTGCCGCCGTACCTGGTGACCGCACCCCAACAGGGCCTGGTGCGCTACGTCGAGGAGGCCACCGCCGCCACCGACCTCCCCGTCGTCTTCTACCAGCGCGGCACCGCCCGCCTCACCGCGAGCACCGCCGCCGAGATCGCCGCCCTGCCCAAGGTCGTCGGGCTCAAGGACGGCATCGGCGACATCGAGCGCATGCACCGCATCGTCCGGGCGGTGCGCGCCGTGCCGGGCACCGAGGGCTTCCAGTTCTTCAACGGCCTGCCCACCGCCGAGATGACCGCGCCCGCCTACCAGGGCATCGGCGTGGGCCTCTACTCCTCCGCCGTCTTCGCCTTCGCCCCGGAGATCGCTCTGGCCTTCCACCGGGCGCTCGCCACCGGCGACGAGACCCGGGTGACGACCCTCCTCGACGAGTTCTACGGCCCCCTCGTCGAACTCCGCGACGAGGTTCCCGGATACGCCGTGTCCCTCGTCAAGGCCGGCGTGACCATCCGCGGCCTGGACGTGGGCGGCGTACGGGCGCCTTTGCTCGATCCCACGCCGGAGCACGTCGCCCGGCTCGCGAAACTCATCGACCACGGCCTGGAGGTGGTCGGCGCATGAGCACCTCCGCCACCCGGATCCGGGAACTGGTCGTCACCCCCATCGCCTTCTCCGACCCGCCGCTGCTCAACTCCAATGGCGTCCACGAGCACCTCGCGCTGCGTGTGATTCTCCAACTCGTCCTGGAGGACGGCACGGTGGGACTCGGCGAGTCGCCCGGCGGCGAGGTGCGCCTCGAACGGCTGCTGACCGCGGCCAAGACGGTGGTCGGCCTGGACGTCTTCGACACCACGGCCGTCACCGCCGCGATCGACGCCGCCCTGCTGCCCACCGTGCCCAGCTCCCACGAACGCGGCTGGACCACCTCCGCCGTGGAGGTCGCCTGCCTCGACGCGCAGGGCAGACTGCTGGACCGCCCGGTCAGCGACCTGCTCGGCGGTACGGTCCGCGACTCGGTGCCGTTCGCCGCGTACCTCTTCTACAAGTGGGCCGAACACCCCGCCCTCGACGGCCGTCCGGCCATCGGCGACGACTGGGGCGAGGCCCTGGACCCGGCCGGGATCGTCGAGCAGGCCCGGCTGATGCAACAGCGGTACGGCTTCCGCTCGTTCAAGCTCAAGGGCGGCGTCTTCCCGCCGGACGAGGAGATCGCCGCGATCAGGGCGCTCGCGGAGGCCTTCCCCGGACAGCCGCTGCGCCTGGACCCCAACACGGCCTGGACGGTGGAGACCTCGCAGTACGTCGCGCGTGAACTGGACGGCGTACTCGAGTACTTGGAGGACCCCACCCAGGGCATCGACGGCATGGCGGAGGTGGCGAAGGAGTCGCCGCTGCCGCTGGCCACCAACATGTGCGTGATCGCCTGGGAGCATCTGCGGCCCGCGATCGAGCAGAACGCGATCCAGGTGCTCCTCACCGACCACCACTACTGGGGCGGCCTGCGCCGCACCCGTGAACTGGCCGCCGTCTGCGAGGCGTTCGGGATCGCCCTGTCCATGCACTCCAACTCGCACCTGGGCATCAGCCTCGCCGCCATGACCCATGTCGCCGCGGCCATCCCCAACCTCGACCACTCCTGCGACACCCACTACCCGTGGAACTCCGCCGACGACGTGATCGTCCCCGGCGTCCTGGAACTGCGCGACGGGGAGGTGAAGGTCCCCACCGGCCCCGGTCTCGGTGTCGAACTCGACCACGACGCCCTGGACCGGCTGCACCGCCGCTATGTCGACTCCGGGATGCGCGGCCGCGACGACACCGGCTACATGCGGCGGATCCAGCCGGAGTACGAACGGAGGCTGCCTCGCTGGTGAGAGTGGCGGTGCCTAGACTGCCGGGCATGGACGACACCTCGCTCGACCGGCTCGCGGCGGGCAAGTACCTGCTGGTCACCAGCTATCGGAAGAACGGCACCACCGTGCCCACCCCGGTGTGGGTGGTGCGCGACGGTGACGCCCTCGGCGTCTGGACGGCCGCGGACTCCTGGAAGGTGAAGCGGATCCGGGCCCGCGCAGACGTCCTCGTCGGGCCGTGCGACGTGCGCGGCAACCCGACCGGCGAGCAGGTCCCGGCCACCGCCGAGATCTGCGACGCGGCCACCACCGCCCACTACCGCACGCTCGTCGCGCGCAAGTACGGCATCCTCGGCCGGCTGACGCTCCTCGGGAGCCGGCTGCGCCGGGGTACCGAGGGGACCGTGGGCATCCGCGTGCGGCTGACATGAGAGAGGGGGGCACGGACCCGTGGTCCGTGCCCCCCTGTCGACAGGCGGGTTACGACGCGTCCAGCACCGTGCCCGTCAGCTCCGGCCCGCCCTGCTGCGGCTCACCGGAGTCGTCGACGTACCCGAAACGCACGGACTCCGCGGGCTCGGTCACCCGGTCGGCGACCGTGGGCACCGTGATCTCCGCGCCGGTCTGTCCGGCCGGGACGGCCCCCCACAGCCAGAGCGACTCCAGCTGGGACAGCGCGCGCTCCGGGTCCGGGGACTCACCGGACGACTCCCTGAGCCACTGCGGGTCGACGTCCTTGGTGGACAGCTCGGCACCGCTCGACACCGGCGCCACGGTGAACCCCGACCACAGATCCACGTCGGCGGCCTCGGACAGGGTCACCCGCCAGGTCAGCGGCTTGCCCTCGGTCACCCGGTCCGCGACCGGCGTCACGCCGATCCTGGGCATCGGGTCGTCGTTGAGCACGGCGACCCCACCGTGGTCCGAGCCGACGACCGCGTTCTGGACCGCCTTCACCAGCACGGAGTGCTCCACGTCGTAGGAGAAGCGCGTGTTGCCCTTCACCTGGACGGGGATGTCGACGGACTGGCCGCCGGACCGCACCGTCACCAGACGGTCCTTCGCCTTGCCGGTCGCCGGGTCGACCACATACAGCCGCACCTTGCCGCTGCCCTGGCCCGACACCTTCACCGGCACCTGGTACGTACGGACGCCGGAGTCGCCCTCCTCGACCGTCGTGCGGCCGACGTCGACACGCGGCAGCGCGGCCTCCGTGACGGCCGGAGTGCCCGGGCGCCAGCCCCAGGCGTCCATGAGCCACGCCTGGCCCTTCTGTGAACGGGGCGTCAGCTCCAGCGTCTTCACGTGCCGCAGGTCGAAGCCCCGCAGCGCGGCGGCCGCGAGCGGTACGCGCACCTCACGCGCCCAGTAGGAGGACGTCCGGTCGCTGCCGGGCAGCCCGTCCACCTTGATCCGGCCGAGGTTGGCCCGCTTCCCGGAGGTGTCGGTGAGAGACACGTCCAGCTGTGTGCCGGTGGTGTTCGGCGGCACGAAGACACGCAGCGCGAGGTTCTTGGCACCGGCCAGGGAGAGCGGCGTGGCGGGCTTGATGCGCGCCGCGGAGCCGGGCGAGGACCAGCGCAGCGCCACCGCGCGACGGCCGGTCTCCCGCTCGGTCGACCACTGGGCGAAGTGCGGCGACGACCCGGGCACGTCCTCGCCCAGGCAGGCGACCGCCGGGGCGGGGTCCGCGGCCGAGCACAGTCGGCCACCGGTCACCGTGACCGGCCCGTCGGGCAGCAGGCCGCCGCGCCGGCCCGCGCCGACGGCGTGCGTGAGCACGCGCGCCGGGTCGGCCGAAGGGGCCCGCTTGCCCGTGCCGTCGAGCAGCTCGCGCGCCCGGTCGTCGCCGGCGACGAACAGCCGGGCCGCGGCGGCGATGTAGGTGGCGCCGGCCTTGTGCTGCTGGTCGGCGGTCAGCCGGGTCCGGGCGCCCTTCGAGCAGACCCGGTCGGGGTGCTCCTCGTCCTCGTAGAAGTCGTCGTCGGCGGGCGCCTTGGCCTGCCCGGGAGTCCACTCGGTGTTGAAGAAGTTGTGGTTGGCGCCCACCACGTAGACCGCGCTGTGCAGCGCCGCGCCACGGCTGACCCCGCGGGTGCCGTCGACGAACACCTCGCCCTGGAGGTCGGAGACGTCGCCGTCGCAGCCGGGCAGGATCGTCACCGACGGTACGTCCGGGACCGGATTCTGGCCGAAGATCGTCGGTCCGATCAGCACGGTCCCGCGCACGTGCCAGCGCACGGGGCCGCGGTAGCCGTCCTGGTCGGCGGGCGCCGGATAGAGGCTGTCCATCGCGGCCCGGTTCACGCCCTCCCCGCCGCGCGAGTGCCCGACGAGCAGGACGCGATTCAGGTCCGTCCTGGGCGCGTTGCGCACAACCGCCGGGGCGGCGGACGGGTGGGCGGCCCAGTCGGCCCAGCGGGCGAGGTGCTGCCGCACGAGGGACGAACGCGCCTGCGCGCCGCCGTCCGCGGCGTCCCAGTCCTGGCCGTTGATGCCGTTGGCCGAGATGGACACCGTCATATAGCCCTGGGAAGCCAGGAGTTGCTGGTCGCGCAGGTAGCCCCGGTAGCTCGGGATCTGCTTCTCGCCGGCCTTGCACGGCCAGTTCCCGCTCACGTCGTCACCCTTGTAGCAGGTGCCGTGCCGGCCGTGCAGGAACAGGGCGAGCGGGCGCTTGCCGGTGGCGCCCTTCGGCGCCACCACGACGGCCTTCATCTCCACCGGGGCGGGGAATCCGGGCAGCTTCACGGAGTCGAGGTCGTACTCGCCGGTCGTCGTACGGAACGAGCCCGGCTTGCCGGGGTCGACGGCGCCCGCGGGCAGCGGGGCCGGCGGCTGCGCGGCGGCCAGGGAGTCGCGCTCGCGCGGGGCGGGGGTCTTCTCGTCGGCGTCCAACCGACGCCCCGCCGCCAGCACCTGAAGGTCGGTCAGCTTCGTCGCGTGGACGTCGGCGAGGTCCAGCCGGAAGGTCCGGCCGTCCTTCTCCGGTGCGGGCACGCCCAGCAGGCGGCCCCCGGCATGGAACTCCACACGCGCGTCCCCCATGGGAACGCGCTCCGGTGCGCGCCAGACCAACTCCCGCGCGTCACCCTCCCCGGTGATGCGCCAGCCCGGCGGAAGCCCGCCCTCGCTGTCGCTCACCGTCGTCAACGGCGCACCCCCGGGCGGCTGTTGAGCCTGCGCCAGTCCTGGCGACGCCGCCAGGGCGGCCAGAACCGCCACGGCGGTGACACCTATTCGCCGGGCACGGATCAATGGTCCCCTCCTCGAACCCCGAGCGCGGGCGGCCCCGTCGGTCCAGGGAGCCTCACGCGTCCCGGATGACGGCAGAAGGCCCCTGTGGGTTGCCTGTGAGGGGAAGCAGGCCCGAACCCACCGACACGATCAAGCCAAGGCGGGCCGCCGCGTCGTCACGGAGAAGCCCAAGACGTCGACGCGGACCACTGTGCCCGCCGCCGCGCCCTTGTCGCCGACGGCGTCAGCGCCACGCCCGGTACGGCTCGTCCAGCAGTTGGAAGACCGGCTCGCCGCGGACCGGGTCCTTGGCCGTGGACAGGCGTACCCGGTCACCGCTGTGGATGCCGATGGGCGGGCCCATGACCCGGCCCCGCACCACGAAGCCCTCGGCCATCTCGACCAGGGACACGTTGCGCGCGGCGGGGGTGTTGCGGTGCACCACGGTGGAGTGGCGGACCGTGCCCGTGCCCTCGCTGCGCTCCGTGCGCAGGTCGCTGCCCCGGCACACGGGGCACAGCAGCCGGTGGTACATGGCGCTGGCGCACCACGTGCAGCGCTGGAAGAGGATGGCATCCGAGGTCGAGGTCGAGACCGAGCCCGGGGCCAGAGGATCGAGGAGGCCCGTCGCAAAACCGGCTGCCTGCTGAACGGCGCTTCCTGAGTGGTGGTACACGCTGGTCAACTCCCTGCGCTCGGGCGGAATCCCGCGTGCACGGCCACCGAGCACGCCTGTGCGCGGTCGACCGTGCCACCGCGCACGGCATCAGCGTATGGCACTGAGTGTCAGTCGTAAAGGCACTGCGTTCCCTTAATCTTCCCCGATCGCGTCGGGGTCAGGCGCGCCCCAGCGCCGTCTCGATCTCCTGCACCACCCGCCACAGGGGCGCCTCGCGCCGGGAGACGACCACGACCACGTCGTCGGGCCGCTCGTCGGTGAGCGACGCCACGTGGACGTTCACGGGAGGTGTGCCGAAGGCGGACTGCACGTATCCCAGGGCGTGGTCGACCGTGGCGCCCGCGTCGCTGCGGCCGTCCGAACGCAGCCAGGAGCGCAGGGCGTTGTTGTGCGCGGCCACCACGGCGGCCGCGATCACGTCCGCCCGCAGATTCCCGTCGGGCCGGCCGGCGAAGCGCCCGCGCAGGTACTCGGCGAGGGCCCGCTCGTAGCGCCACACCACCGACAGTTCGTACGCCCGCAGCCCGGGCACCTTCTTGGTGAGCCGGTAGCGCTGCACGGAGAAGGCCGGGTTCTCGGCGTACATCCCCAGCACCAGCCGGGCCGCGTCGCACACCCGCAGCACCGGCTCGTGCCCCTCGTCGCTCGCGGCGAGGAAGGCCGTCATGTCGGCGAGACAGCGCTCGTGGTCCGGGAAGACCACGTCCTCCTTGGAGGGGAAGTAGCGGAAGAACGAGCGTCGTCCGACGCCGGCGAGCGCCACGATGTCGTCGACGGTGGTCTGCTCGTAGCCCCGCTCCAGGAAGAGCTGGAAGGCCGCTGCGACCAGGGCGTCCCGCATGGGCGGCTTCGCGGACGCCGCCTCGGCGCTGCTGCTGGAGCTCATGAACGGGAACGTAGCACCTGACCGGCAGCCATGGCACTCAGTTCCCTCCAGGCGCCCTCGACGGGGAACTGAGTGCCCTTCATGACCCGCTGGAGGTCAGAACCGCTCGGCCGCCTCCACGACGTTCGTCAGCAGCATGGCCCGGGTCATCGGCCCCACACCGCCCACCGGCGGCGCGTACGACCCGGCGACATCGTGCACATCCGGGTGGACGTCACCCAGGACACCCTCCACCGTGCGCGTGAGGCCCACGGACAGCACCGTCGCGCCCGGCTTGATCCAGTCCGGGGTGACCAGGTGCGCCACACCGGCCGCGGCCACGACGACATCGGCCACGCGCGTGTGCGCGGCGACGTCCTGGGTGGCCTCGTGGCACAGGGTCACCGTGGCGTGCTCGGTGCTGCGGGTCAGCATCAGGCCGAGCGGGCGGCCCACCGTGATCCCGCAGCCGATGACGCAGAACTGCTGGCCGGTGATGGGCACGTGGTTGCGGCGCAGCAGGTCGATGATGCCGCGCGGGGTGCAGGGGAGCGGCGCCGGTATGCCCAGCACCAGACGGCCGAGGTTCGCCGGGTGCAGCCCGTCGGCGTCCTTCGCGGGGTCGATCAGCTCCAGCACGGCGTGGGTGTCGATGTGGGCGGGCAGCGGCAGCTGGACGATGAAGCCGGTGCACGCCGGGTCGGCGTTGAGGCGGAGCACCGCGGCCTCGACGTCGGCCTGGGAGGCGGTGGCGGGCAGCTCCACCCGGATCGAGGCGATCCCGACCTGCGCGCAGTCACGGTGCTTGCCGCCCACGTAACTGCGGCTGCCCGGGTCGTCGCCGACCAGGATGGTGCCGAGGCCAGGGGTGACGCCCCGGTCCTTGAGCGCCTGGACGCGCAGGGCGAGTTCGTCCTTGATGTCGGCCGCGGCGGCCTTACCGTCGAGCAGTGTTGCGGTGGTCACGGGAGTCGCGAACCCTTCGGGAGACTCGGGAGAAGACTCGGAGGAGGACGCGGAGAAGATCCGGGGAGGACGACGGTGTCCGGGACCCGGCACGCACGCCCCGGCCCTCGATGTGCCATCGTACGGCCCGCGCCGGGCCCGCCCCGCAGGCGAAGTAACCTTTCGGCGCCGTGCCGCCCCGCGGTATCCGCCCGCCGTGCCCCCACCGCGCCTCCGAGGAGACCCCGCATGACCCGCCCCCGCCTCCTCTACGTCACCGACCTCGCGTACCCGGCCCGCGGGCGCCGCTACTGCGACGAGGACATCCACCTCACCGCCCGCCTCCGCGAGGACTTCGACCTGGCGCTGTGCCACCCGATCGACGCGGTCGCTCTCATGGACGCCTTCGACGCCGTCGTCGTCCGCAACAGCGGCCCCGTACTGTCGTACCAGGCGGCCTACGAGGACTTCCGCGAGCGCGCGGTCCGCGGCGGCACCCGCGTCTACAACCCGCTCACCGGCAAGGCCGACATGGCAGGCAAGCAGTACCTCCTGGACCTCAGCGCCGCGGGCCGGCCGGTGATACCCACCGTCGACCGCCTCGCGGACCTGCACCGCCTCCCGGAGACCGACCGCTACGTCGTCAAGCCCAAACTCGGCGCCGACTCCCTCGGCCTGAGCATCGTCACCGCCGACCGCCTGCCCGGCCTCGTCGACGGCACCGTCCTGGTCCAGCCGTGCGTCGACTTCGCCTACGAGGTCTCGTTCTACTTCGTCGACCACGAATTCCTGTACGCCCTGTACGCCCCGTACCCCGACCGGCGCTGGCAACTGGAGCCGTACGCGCCCACCCCGGACGACCTGGAGTTCGCCCGCGGCTTCGTCGAGTGGAACGGCCTCGGCCATGGCGTGCAGCGCGTCGACGCCTGCCGCGCCCCCGGCGGCGAGCTGCTGCTGGTCGAACTCGAGGACCTCAACCCCTACCTGTCCCTGGACGCCCTCGACGACGAGGGCCGCGACGCCTTCGTGACGGCCCTGAAGGAATCCCTGCGGCGCTTTCTCGACAGCTGAAGCCCGGCTGAGGCCCGACTGAACCAGGGCGGCGGCACGCGCGTATCTCTCCTCGGGGATCCACGGGACGGAAGGAGAGCAGCGTGCCGACACCGGAGGAACCCGGGGAGCCGGACGACCGCCCACCCCTCGAACCCATCCGCGTGCTGCGGCTGCGCCGCACGGACGCCCTCGCGGAGCTGTTCAAGGAGCTGACGCAGAACACCGGCGAGTACGAGGCCGTACGACTGCCCGAACCGGCGCCCGGAGCCGAGGCCGAGACGCAGGAGCTGCCTCCCGTGTCCACCGGCCGCCGCGAACCGCCACCCCGCCACCGCCCCCGACCCCGCCGTACCGCGCTCGCGGCGGCCTGCGTCCTCGCGGCGGCACTCGTCGGCTTCGGCTGTGCCTTCCTGCTGCCCGGCGGCGGCACCGCCGACACCGCCGCGCCCGCGCCCCCGACGACGAGCGCCCCCGCCCCGGCCGCCCCGACCTCCCCGCCGCCCTCCACCGACCCCGACGGCGCCGGCACCCTGCGCGAGGGGGCCTCCGGCCCCGAGGTCACCGACCTCCAGCAACGCCTCCTGCGCATCCCCGACGTCTATGCCCACGGCCCCACCGACGGCCGCTACGACACCGTCCTCACCGAGGCCGTGGCCCGCTTCCAGCTCTGGTACGGCATCCGTGGCGACGAGACCGGCGTCTACGGCGACGACACGCGACGTGACCTGGAGTCCCGTACGAGTGGAAGCTGACCGACGCGCCGAGTCGAACGGCGGGCAACGCCGGGGAAAAACGGCGGTACCGACGGAGAGCCGGGCGTCATCATGGAGCCGATGAACGGTCCCCGCGCGTGCCTACGGCGACGCCTCGTCCGCGTCGTCGCCCGCATCCAGCGGAACCCGGATGTCGAGCACGCACACGTCGTCCTGCTGCTCGCTCTCCAGCATCGCCGCCAGCAGCCGGTCGAGGGCGCCCGGCCGGTCCGAGGAACGGTCGCCCACGGCCCGGGCCAGCCGTTCCAGACCCCGGTCGATGCTCTCCGCGGCCCGCTCGACCAGACCGTCGGTGTACATCACGAGCCGGTCGCCGGGCTGGAGCCGGCACTCCGCCTCCTCGTAGACCGGCGTGGTGCACGCCCCGAGCAGGATGCCGCGCGGACGCCCGAGGTAGCGCACCTCGCCGTCCCGCTGCAGCAGCGGCGGCGGATGGCCCGCCTGTGCCCAGATCAGCCGCCGCTCATCGGGGTTGTAGCGGGCCAGGACGATCGTCGCCGTGCCCTGGGAGTCGCGGGAGTGCAGCAGCAGGGTGTTGAGCCGGGCCAGGGCGCCGGTCAGCGACGAGCCCGTGATGACCATGCCCTTTGCGGTGAAGCGGAGCTGGGCCATCGTGGCGACCGCGTCGATGCCGTGACCGGCGACGTCACCGACCACGAACAGGGCGTCCCCGTCGGGCAGTTCGATGGCGCTGAACCAGTCGCCGCCCACGTTGAGCCCCGACTGGGCGGGCAGGTAGGCGACCTCGACGGCCAGTCCGGCGGGCCGCACCGCCTTCTTCGGCAGGGGCAGCAGCGCGTGCTGGAGCCGTGCGGCCAGGGTCCGTTCGGCCTGGAGCACGCCGTGCTGGGTCAGGATCGCCCGCTCGGACTCGACGAGGGCCAGTTCGGCGCTGCGCTGCGCGGTGAGGTCCTGAACAAACCCGTGCACCTCGACCGGGACGCCGTGCATGTCCGCCACCGCCTCGGCGACGGCCCGCAGATGGCGGACGCCCGTCCTGGTGCGGGCGCGGAAGGGGAGGTCGAACGGCCGCCCCGCGTCGACGAGTTCCGCGACGGCGCGGGTCAGCGCGGGCACGTCCTCGGGCAGGGCCAGGGAGGGCATCTCCGGCAGACGGACGGCGCCGTCGGCGGGATCCCGGTCGAAGAGGGCGAACACCTGGGACGACCAGCTGACCTCGTCCGTGACCAGGTTCCAGTTCGCCCAGCCGAGGTTGCCCAGCCGCTGCACGTCCGCCAGCCGCTGCTCCTGCCGGTCCGAGGGCTCGTGCCGGATCCACGTGACGATCAACCCGTCGCCCAGTTTCGCCACCCGTACGGAGTACGTGGACAGTTCGGTCACGCCCGCCACGACGTGCTGCCGTGCGAACGGCTGGCCCTCGTACGGCTCGCCGGTGGCCAGCGCGCGCAGACAACCCTGCCACAGCGCCTCGCTCGCCACGGCCGGCCAGCACTCGAGGAACCGCAAGCCCACCAGCTCGCGGCCGCTGCGGCCGACGCCGTCGGCCGTCTCCGCGGTCGCGGCGTCGATGCGGTAGTCCTCGATCTCGCCCGACGGGGCGCGCAGCGCGCTGAGCAGGACGGCCGCGCCCGGCAGCCCGTCGAACACCGCCTGAACCGTGTCGGCGGCGCCTTCGCCGGGAGGCTGGTGCCGGACGTCGACGGCGCGCAGCCAGCCCGCGCAGAGCCGGGCAGTGGCGCGCAACTGCCCCCGGACGGAGGGCGGGAACGGCCCGTCGTGGCCGCGCAGGACGCCGAGGACGAGGTCGGCCGAGCCGCCGGGCGGCACGGGCAGCCAGGCACGGGACCCCCACCGCTCCGGCGGGTCCCCGATCAGCAGGTACTGCTCGCGGTCCTTCTCGATGTCCTCGAGCCACCGCTCCCGACCGGTCCGCAGGGCGTCCAGCGCGGCGATGCCGCTCAGCGGCGGCACCTGGCGCCACTGGGCGGCCAGGGTTTCGTCGATGCCGGCGTGACCGACGAGTTCGAGCCCGCCGGCGGGCAGCCGGGCGTATACCATGACCGCCTCGGCACCCGTGTCCGGCGCGAGGTGTTCGAGCAGGCACCGGGCGAGATCCTGGGTGCCGCCGACCCGGGCGAGGGCCTGGGCGAGGCGGCCGAGCGTGGCGGAGTCGTCGTCCGTGACCGGGTCCGACGCGTCGGAGGCGGTCTCGGCGGTCTCGGCTCCGGCCTCGTTCGGCCCCATGTCGGGAAGGGTGGCGCGCAGGGGCGGCGCCAGGTTGCCGAGCGTGATCCAGCATTCCTCGAGGAGCGTGCGGTGCGCCGCCTTGGCGCGCTGCTGGAGATCCTCGTGCGCCGCGTCGGGGGTGCACCCGGTCAGCGCCATCAGCGCGCCCTTGGCCCGCTCCAGCACGGCCGAGACGGCGGCGAGGTCCTGGAGCCGGTCCATCTCGGCGCGCTGTCGTGCCACGACTCTGGTCAGCGCGACCAGGTCGGGTACGGCACCCGGTTCCGCCGGGACGGCGGGTTCGCTCGTCACGCGACGAGCATGGCACATGGAGTCCCGATCGACTGCTGCCTTGACCTTCTTCCGATTCACTCGCACGTGCCAGGACGTGCCGTTTTCCCCGGCTCGTAGCCGCCCTCTCAGCGGTGGGGCGGCGGGTACAGCCACAGCCGCAGCATCCGACTGAGCAGTGGCATGACGACGAAGGTGAGCGTCGGCAGCAGCACCAGTGGGAAGACGGCGGCGCGCAGGGGCAGGGGCCAGCTCGCCGTGTGGGGCGTCACCAGCCACTGGATCAGCAGCGTGAACGGGTAGGCGCCGAGGAAGGTGGTGAGCACCATCTTCCACTTCGGCGGCGACTGCACCGAGGTGCCGGGCAGGCTGAACCAGGTCTCCATCCCGCTGGTCGACTGCCGGTCACTGCTGACCTCCGAGGCGACGCCCTCGATCCGCGCGTGCCACTCGGCCCGTTCGTCGGACTCCAGCCAGGCCGTGAGCCGGTGCGGATCGCTGAAGCGGATCACCGCGTGGTAGCGGTGGCCGCCGTCCTCGGGGCGCAGCCAGGCGACGCCCTGGTTGCCCGGGAACCGAAGGGCGCAGCGGGTGACCTGGTGCGTCCACTCCTCGAACTCGTGCTCGTGGCCGGGGCGTACCTGCCAGGTCAGGACGGTGGTCACCGGTTCGCGTCGGGTGGTGGTGCTCATGCTCACCACGGGTGCCACGCGTGGCGGCGGTCATGCCTGCCCGGGCGAGGGCGGTCGGATGTGGCCGGGCGGGGCCGGATCAGTCGTGCCGTAGGGGCCGGGGCCGTCAGCGGGTGGTGCCGTGGTCCATCAGGGCCTGGCTGACCGCGCGGACGCTGCGGGCGATGTGCTGGAGCTGCATGACCTCGGCCGCGTACAGCTTGATGGTGTGCTCGATGACGGACTCCGGGAGGCCGAGGCGCGGGAGATCGGCGCGCGCGGTCTGCAGGGCGGTGCGGGCGACCCGTATCTCCTGCTGGACCTGGATCTGAGCGTGACGGGCGAGCAGCACGGGATGGCGCAGGAAGAGGGGGTAGCTGGCGTAGCGGGCCGGCACGAGTTCGCGCAGCCACTTGGCCGCCGAGCGCTCCCAGTCGTAGCTGCCGGGGGACTTGACCTGGCACGGCCAGTCCGGGGTGATCCGCGTGATCGTCGTCAGTGCCATGTTCGTCGCTTCCGGTGTGCGGGTCGGAGGGGTGGTCCGACGGGGCGGGCGGCCCCGGTCCAGGGGATGACCGGGGCCGCCGAGGGCGCTCGCGCAGGCGATGCCCCGAACACCCATGGCGCCGACGTGGGTAGGGACGGCGGCTCCGGGCGTTCGTCGTGGAGCCCTGTGCGGGCGGTGCGGCCGTGAGCAGTATTTATATATGCCGTCGCCTTTGCAAGGCGTATGAAAACATTCATGCGTGATTTAGGTGGAAGGCACCCTATGTCAACAATGCGGCTGCTCACCGATGGGCTCAGTCCCGGAGGAAGAAGTGGTGCTCCTCCGCGATCTGCTCGTACTCCTCGAGCCGGGCCTGGGTACGCTCGGGGCCGGCGTCCGTCATGGCCTGGAGCAGCGCGGCGGCCATCACGCCCGTGGCGGCGTACGAGTCGAAGACCAGCCGCGAACCGGTACCGGTGGCGAAGGTGACGTCGGCCTCGTCGGCCACCGGACCGAGCGCCAGATCGGTGACCAGGGCGACCCGCAGCCCCGCCCTGCGGGCGACCCGGACCGCGGTCAGCGTCTCCTGGGCGTGCCGGGGCATCGAGAACGCCAGCACCCAGGTGCCGCCCGCCTCACGGGACTGCAGCAGGGCGTCGTACGCGACGCTGCCGCCCCGGTTCACCAGCCGCACATCGGGGTGGACACGGCGCGCCGCGTAGGCGAAGTACTCGGCGAGGGAGGCCGAGATGCGCAGGCCGAGGACGGTCAGGGGGGTCGACTGGGACAGCTTGCGGCCGGTGTCGATGACCTGGTCGGGGTCGGCGAAGTCCCGGCGCAGGTTCTCCAGGTTCGTGATCTCGGCGTCGACGGCCGCCTGCAGCTCGTTACTCTTGTCCTCCTCGGCCGCGCCCCCGCCGGCGAGGCTGCCGAGGGCGATCGACTGGAGCTTCTCGCGCAGTGCCGGGTAGCCGCTGAAGCCCACCGCCCCGGCGAACCGCGTCACCGAGGGCTGGCTGACGCCGACACGCTCGGCCAGGTCGGTGATGGAGAGGAACGCCGCCTCGGTGATGTGTTCGATCAGGTACTGGGCGATGCGCCGCTGACCCGGAGACAGATGGGGCCCGTCGAAGAGCGCCCTGAGTTGGGAAGTCGGGGCGGCCTCCGCCTGCGGAACCGTCTTTCCCGAGGTGATCGCGGATGCCTGTGCGCGTGCCTGCTGCGGCGATGGCACCGGTGCGCCTCCTTTGTCTTCCACGAGAACTCAACATAGCTCAGCCGCTCACCTGCGGTAGATCGTGATCGAGTGGCCCACCTCGTCGACCGGACGAGCGCTGTCGATCAACCCGGCCAGCCACCCCTGCGCCTTGGCCACCGCGGTGTCGGACACCACCAGCAGCCCGCGCACCCGGTCCGCGGGCACCCCGCGCGGCTCGGACGCCTCGATGCCGTAGTACGACGGCACACCGCTGCCCTTGTACACCAGCCAGACCCGCTCGCCCGGGTACCGCTCGCGCAGCCGGTCCGCCAGCCGGCCCAGGTCCTGGCCCCAGTCCACGTTGGAGTCGTGCAGTCGCAGATGCGTCTTCGCCGGCCCGCCGAACGCCTCGTTGGAGTACGGCAGGTAGTACGGGAAGGTCCGCAGCGAGCTGACCGCCACGAACGCCATCAGCACCCCCGCCACCACCGGGCCCCAGCGCCACCGCACCGCGAGCACAGACCCCGCCGCCACCGCCAGGAACATCGGCAGGAAGATCGCGTACCGGGTGCCGAAGTCCCGCGCCCCCTCCATGGCCACCGCCAGCAGCACCGCGGCCGGGAGCAGCACATAGGGCGCCGCGGGCCGCAGCCGTCGTACCGCCACCATCGCGACCGCACCGGCCGCCCACAGGACGAGCATGCCGAGCGGGGTCTTCACCAGCAGCGCGGCCGGCAGGTAGTACCAGCGCGAGCCGTCGTACAGACGGCCGAACAGGAAGCCCTCCCACGGCCGGTTCTCCATCCAGAACTGGATGCGCATACCGTCCCGGTAGGCCTCCGGGAACGGCAGCAGCTGCACCAGCAACGCGCGTTTTCCGCGTACGAGGGGCACGGGCTGCTGCGGCTCCCACCGCAGCCTGGGGTCGACCAGCAGATACACCGCCCATACGACGGCGACGGCCGTCACCGCCACGATCACCGCCCGCAGCAGCGCCCGCGGCCAGTTCGTGGCGCGCCCGCGCCACGCGGTCAGGGCGGCCAGCCCCACCAGCACCGCGGCGGCCGGCAGCGCGCTCATCTTGGTGGCCAGGGCCGCACCGAGCGCCACCCCGGCGAGCGGCACATGGAGGCGGGGCCGCCGGCGCGCCCGCCACAGCAGCCACACCGACGTCAGCAGGAAACCGGCCACGGGGACGTCGAGCGTGGCCAGCGAACCGTGCGCGATCAGGTCGGGGGAGAAGGAGTACAGGGCCAGGCCGGCCAGTCCGGCCGCCCGGCCGGCGAGATCGCGGGCGAAGGCGAACACGACCAGACCGAACAGCAGCGTCAGCACGATCACCGGCAGCCGGGCCCAGAGCATCAGCCGCCAGGGGTCGTTGCCCGACTCGTACAGCAGCCGCTGCCCGAACTCCTCCTGGGTGTCGGCCGGTGACGGATCGAGGTGCGGACCGGCGAGCGCCACCCCGACGCCGATGACCAGCTTCCCCAGTGGGGGGTGCTCGGGGTTGTAGCGCACCCGGTGCTCGTGCAGGGAGTCGGCGGCCGCCCCGACGTAGACCGGCTCGTCGATGGTCGGCGTCTGCCGGACGGCCGTGGTGACCATGGCGACGGCCATCTGCGCGAGCAGCACCACGACGAGGAGCGGCACGAGCCACGGTCCGCGGAGCCGGCCGGACGACCGCGAGAGGGGCACCCGGGGCAAAGTCTGCGGCGTTTCCGGGTCGAGAACCGTGTGCTGTGCGTTCGCCATCATCCGCCCCGCGGCGACACCCGGCCGGGCGGTGGCGGGAGGGAGCCGGGGGCCATCGCATGGCCCTCCGCACCGGCTCCCGCCACGCGGGGTGTCACCGCTTCAGGATTTGTACCGACAGACCTTCCGCCGTGTACACAGGTACGGCCCGCAGTCGGTCGGAGTTCAGCTCCACACGGTCGAACCGGCCGCGCAGCGCCGGGGCGCCGATCACGCGGACGGTGCTCCCGACGGCCGGCGGACGCTCGGCGTCCAGCCGCAGCGACAGCACGCTGCCCGGGCCCAGCACGACCCGTCGCGTCACCGTCAGGACCTCCTTGTGCCGGCCCGCGCGCAGCGTCGGCTCCAGCGTGGCGGACTCCTGCGCGAACACGCCGTGCACCTGTACCGGTTCGTCGACCCGCAGCGTCCCGCCGACCACCCGCACGTCGCCGTGGCCCAGCGCGTGCCCTGACGCGGAGACCAGCACGCCGTCCTCCACCACGGTCTGGCCCGTGTACCGGTTGTGGCCGGTCAGGGTGAGCGTGCCGGTGCCCTTCTTGGTCAGACCGCCCCGGCCGCCGATGTCGTTGCGCCACGCGTCGGCCGCCTGGAAGCCACCGGCCGTCGCGTCGAGCGTGACGCTCACGTCGGAGTCGAAGGAGCCGTACCCGTCCGCCGCGGCGAACAGGTTGAGCCGCCCCCACTGCTCGAAGCCGTCCAGCAGGACGTACCCGGACGGCAGCGCGGTCGTGCGCAGCACCTCGCGCCGCTGCGCCGCGTCCAGGTACGGCAGCCGGGTCTCCAGCAGCACCTCCGCGCCCTTGGGTACGGTCAGCGACTTGTCACGGCCCTCCCGGGTGAGCACGTAGGTGAGGCGCGGCTCGAGGGCGCGGGCGTTGGCACGGCGGTCGGCGTACGCGTCGCCCGCGTCGGAGTGGGCGTACTCGAAGAGGGTGTCGGCCGACGTGCCCGTCTTCGCCGTGAAGTACGCCAGCGCCTGGTCCCGCGCCGCCTTCTTGAGGTCGGCGTTGGCCGGGTCGGCGAGCGTGGCGGCGGCCAGGGCGGTGGCCATGATCCGGCCGCCTATGACGTCGACGGTCGAGTGCATGCCCGACATGATCCGGGTGTGGCTGAGCTCGAACGCCCGCGTCACCAGCTCCTGGAAGCGCTCGGGCACGGCGTAGGCGAACGCCAGCGCCGCCAGGTGGAAGGCGTTGGTGTGGCCGCTGGGGAAGCCGCCGTCGTCCGTGGCGGAGGTGCCGCGCTGGCGCAGCAGCTGCGTCACGACGACCACCTTCGAGTCGTACACCGGGTAGCCGAGCGCGTCCGTGCGGCCGGTGTCGACGACCTCGCTGTCCTCGTTCATGCGCCACGGGCGCGGGTACTGGAAGGCGTACTTGCCGGGGTTGCCCGAGGCGAACGGGCCGCGCACGGTGTCGACCAGCTTGGCCACCTGGCCCAGGTCCGAGGTGTACGAGCCGGCGCCCAGCGCGGAACCGGCGGGCGCGTCGGCCGGTACGGAGTCACTGATCGTGGTCGGGGGAGTGGTCTGAGGGGCGCCGGTGATCGACGTGACCGCCTTGGCGCCCGCCTTGTACAGGCCGGACAGCGGGCCCAGGCCGGCGATCATCGCGTAGCTCTGGTGCTGCCGGTCGTAGACGAACGCCTCCTTCGCCTGCGCCTCGGTGCGCGCGGAGGTGACCTGGGCGCAGTAGCGCATGTTGGCGCGCAGCACCTCGGGGCGCAGCGGTGTGCCGGTGTTCCAGGCGGCGCCGGTCTTCCACACCTCCGCCATGCCGCCGAGGATCCGCACCACGGCGTTGGTCTCGGGCGTCAGGTTCGTCAGGACGTTGCTCTTGTAGTCGTCGACGAACGCCGCGGGGACGGTGGCGGCCTTGGCGTCCGCGGCCCCCAGCCACCCCACGAACGTCGGCGCGGCGAGGAGCGCGGCCGAGCCGCCCAGGGAGGCTCTGAGGAAACCCCTCCGGTTCAGGGAGGGGGAGTGGTGCCCGGCGGATGACGGCATGGGTGTGCCTCTCTTCAGTTCTTCGGCAGTTCTTCGGCCGTGGCGGCCTGGGAAGGTCGTGCGATCTTGCCTGATGCGACGGGGAGTTGAGTGGCCCGTGCGTCAGATGGTGCGTACGAGCGAAGATCTACGGCCGGGTTGTGTCCCATTGGCGTGGGTTCGGCGGCCGGAACGTGGCCCGCGGGTGAACGAGGACCTACGGCTCACAGGGACTGTGGGGGCACCCGCCGCTCACAGCAGCGTCCGTGCCAGCGCGACCGCGCCCTCGACCGGAGGCACCCGCAGTGGCCGGGCGCGGGCCGTGGGCACGGTTTCGGCGAGGGAGGCGGTGAAGGCGTCGTACAGCGCGGGCTGGGACAGCACCGTGCCGCCCGCGACCACCACGTCGTCGACGTGGACCCCGCGTGCCGCGAGGCGGGCGACGAGCGCGGCGAGGGAGCGGCCGGCCTCCGCTGTCACGGCACGGGCGAGCGGCGAGCCGGCCTCGGCGGCCGTGAAGACGGCGGGAGCGTGCCGGCCCCACTCGGCGGAGACGTCCGTGGCACGCTCCAGGGCCGCGCCGAGCGCAGGTACCTCGGACACACCGAGGGAGGCCACGAGCGCTTGCGCCAGCTGGTCGGGTTCCTCGCCCCGGTCGTGCGCCGCCCACACGGCGCGGGCCGCCTCCCGTACGAGACCGGCCGCGCCGCCCTCGTCGCCGAGCACCGCGCCCCAGCCGCCCACCTGCACGGGGGTGCCGTCGGGCCGCCGCCCCACCGCCACGGAGCCGGTGCCGGCGACCAGGCCGACGCCCTTGTCCAGGCCGGCGGCGGGGACCAGGAGTTCCGCGTCGCCCACGACCAGCGCGGGCGCGTCGAAGTGCAGTTGCAGTGCGGTGCGTATCTGCGCGCACTGGCGCGGGGTCTCGCAGGCATGCCCGCCGACTGCCACGGCCGACGGGCGTGCGCCCGTCGGCAGGGCGTCAGCGACCAGCGCGGCCAGCCACGCTGTGGCGGCCACCGGATCGTGCGGTCGCCAGCCGCTGCTCGTGCGGACGTGGTCAGCCACGGGGGTGTCGCCCGCGAGGGCGCGGAGATGCGTCTTGGTGCCGCCCACGTCGATACCGACCACGAGGGGCGCGAAGTCCTGCACGGATCCTCTTTCGTCGTTGCGCAATGCTGCGACGGCGGGCGAACCGTGCCTGAAGGACGGGTAGTTGAAGTGCTAGGGAAGCCCCGGGACGGGCTTCTGGCGGAGCACGGCAGGCGAGTACCGTGACGTTCGTTAGGAAGTTAACTAACGAAGTACAGTGCGTCAAGAGGAATCTCATCGCCGCATCCCGCGGAGCCGATCGCGCTGACGACCGGCCCGGGAGAGCGGCCCCTGACCTGTGTGGGGTAACTGTTGGAACACGACGTGGCAAGAGCCCCGCGCCTGACCGAGAGTGCGGGTGCGGTGTTCGCCGTGCTGGCCGGGGCGGGCAGCGCGACCCGGCCGCAGCTCGCGAGCCTGGCGGGCCTGTCCAAGCCGACGGTGTCCGCCGCCGTCGCGGAGCTGGAGGGCGTGCGGCTCGCCGCCCACTCCGGCACCGCCTCCAGCGGCACGGGCCGCTCCGCCGCCGTCTACCGGCTCGGGCCGGCTGCCGGGGCCGTCCTCGCCGTCGACCTCGGCCCCGCCCTCACCCGGGTACGCGCCTGTGCCCTGGACGGCACGCTGCTGGCCGAGGCGACCGGCCCCCGGGCGGGCGCCGCCGACGTCGTGCGCGAGGCGCTCGACGCGCTGCCCGCCGACGCCCCGCTGCGGAGCATCGTCGTCGCGGTCGGTGACGTCACGGCGCGGGAGAAGGAGGGCACCGGGATGCGGCCGGCGACCGCCAAGGCCGGTCCCGTCTTCGACGCCGTGGCCGTCGCGCTGCCGCCGGGCGTCCCCGTCCACCTCGAGAACAACGTCAACTGCGCCGCCCTGGCCGAGCTGCACGAGGGCGCCGCCCGGGGCCGGAACACCTTCGGCTACCTGCGGATCGGCGTCGGTATCGGTCTCGGCATCGTCGTCGGCGGCCAGGTGCTGCGCGGAGCGAACGGCGCCGCCGGTGAGCTGGCCCGGCTGCCCTACCCGTGGGCCGACGGCAGCCAGCCCCGTCACGAGGCGCTGGAGGAGTACATCGGAGCCCGCTGCCTGCTGCGGCGGGTCGCGGAGGCATGGCCGACCACCGACGGGCCGTGCCCCAGCACCGCCGAGCAGCTCTTCGCCCTGGCCGGAGAGGGCCGGGCCGCCGCCCGCGCCGTCGTCGACCGCCATGCCGTGGACGTGGGCCGGCTGGCCGCCGCCGTGACCGCCGTACTGGACCCGGGGCTGGTCGTGCTGGGGGGCAGCACCGGCGCGTACCCGCAGCTCCTGCACGGTGTCCGGGCCGAGCTCGCCCGGCTGAGCTGGCCCACCGAAGTCGTCAGCAGCACGGTCGGCGATCTCGGTACCGTCGTGGGCGCCGCCCGGCTCGCGGTCTCCCGAGGAGTCCAAACCGTGACCGAGGCCGCGGGGGCGAAGGATTGACGGCTTCCGACTCGATCTGCCAATGTCCGGACAAGCGCTTTCTAAGTCGGCCGGGACGCCGACTCCGGATGAGCCTCCCGACCGTACGCGAAGTACGGCAGCCGCACGAGGGCGTGCTTGTGCGACGACGGCCCTCATGGCCGGGGATCCCACCCGTCAAGGAGCGACGCGGCCGGGCGAGGCCGTGCCCCCGGAAAGCGAAATTTCCTGCAAAATGCACCCGTGCCGCCTCGGTCGGCGCCGTGCTCCGTCCCCTACCACGAAAAGGGATCGAAGATGACCACTGTGGGTGTGCGGCGCTCCCGCCGACTCGGCCGCGGCGGCATACGCCGCCTGGTTCCCCTCGCTGCCGTGGCCACGGCAGGTGCCCTGCTGCTCTCCGCCTGCGGGTCGGGCTCCGACTCGGGCGGGAACTCCAAGTCGCTGACGTTCTGGATCTCCACGGTTCCGGGGCAGGACGCGGGCTGGAAGAAGATGGTGGCGCAGTACAAGAAGGAAACCGGCGTCAACGTCAAGCTCGTCAACATCCCCTACGACGGCTACGCGACGAAGCTGCACAATGCCGCGCAGGCGAACTCCCTGCCCGACGTGGCGGCCGTGCCGGCGCTGGACCCGATCTGGTCGAGCAAGCTGATCGACCTCAGCTCCATCGCCAACAAGAAGAGCAACAACATCAACGCCAACTTCCTCGCCAAGGACTCGTCGGGGAAGGTGCTGTCCATCCCTTCGGACGTCACCGCGTCCGGCCTGTTCATCAACAAGACGCTGTTCAAGAAGGCCGGCGTCTCCTTCCCGACCTCGCCCCAGAAGACCTGGACCTGGACCGACTTCATCAAGGCGGCGGACAAGGTCCGGGAGAAGACCGACGCCAAGTACTCCCTGACGTTCGACCAGTCGCCGTCCCGGCTGCGCGCCATGGTGTACGAGATGGGCGGGCAGTACGTCCACGCGGACTCCTCCGGCAAGTTCTCGGTGGACGCGGCGACCAAGAAGGCCGTGAACTACTTCGTCGGACTGAACGACAACAAGACCATGCCGAAGTCGGTGTGGACCAGCGGCGCCGACCCGTCGGCCATGTTCCAGAGCGGTGACGTGGTCGCCTACTGGTCCGGCGTGTGGCAGGTTCCCGCCTTCGCGGACAGCATCAAGAAGTTCGAGTGGGCGAGCGTCCCGACTCCCGCCCAGCCGGTGCAGGCCAGCGACGTCAACAGCGGCGGCATGACGGTGGGCTTCAACAACAACGGCGACGCGGCCGCCGCCGCGACGAAGTTCCTGTCCTGGCTGTACGAGCCGGCCCACTACCAGGCCCTGTGCGAGGCGTCCGGGTTCCTGCCGGTCGAGAGCGGTCTGAACCCGAAGTACCCCTTCAAGTCCGAGGCGGCGCAGGCGGCGTTCAAGCTGTACAACGAGTCGATCCCGCTCTACGCCCCGATCTCCGGCTACTTCAACGGCGCGCAGACGAACTGGGTGCTGAAGGGCAAGAGCCTCACCGAGGACCCGACCAAGACGGAGCTCGGCAAGGCGATCAACGGCCAGCAGTCGGCGGACAAGGCCCTGGAGAACATCGTGGCCGGCTACAACCAGCAGGTCGGCGGCGCATCGTAGGCCACAGGCCCGGGCGGCGGGTCGAGACACCGCCGCCCGGACCTGGGCGCCCACGTGATGCCGGGCTCATGGCGTGAGCCACCGCAATCCATTCCACCAGCACGGAGTCAGGAAGATGACAAAACGCGCCTCGGACGTGTCCACGAGCCCGCCCAGGAGACGCAGTAGGTACATCCTTGCGCCGCTCGTCCTCATCGCGGCCAATGTCGTGCTCTTCGCGCTGTTCTTCGTCTGGCCGGCGGTGATCGGGCTCGTCTACTCCTTCACGAACTACACGGGTGTGGGGGCGTTCCAGTTCATCGGACTGGACAACTACCACAACCTGTTCGGGGACTCCACCTTCTACGACGCGCTGACCCGGACGCTGCTGTACGCCGTGCTCTTCGTACCGCTGAACTTCGCGGTCTCGCTACTCACCGCCAACCTGCTGGTGAGCAAGCACGCCAAGGGCGCGTCGGTCGCCCGCGTCATCTTCTTCATCCCATGGCTTCTGTCGCCCATCGTCGTGGGTGTCCTGTGGCGGTGGCTGTTCGGTGAGAACTTCGGACTGGTCAACTACGTCATCGAGAAGCTCGGCGGAAGTGCCGTTCCCTGGCAGTCGAACGCGGACCTGTCGTTGATAGTGGTGGTGATGGCGGCATCCTGGGCCTGGACGGGTTTCTCGATGCTGCTGTTCATCGCGGCAATCAAGAACGTACCGGTGTCGTACTACGAGGCGGCCTCGCTCGACGGCGCCGGCCCATGGCGCCAGTTCATCAGCATCACGCTGCCGAGCATCGCGCCCACCTCGTTCATCGTCATCCTGCTCAACACGATCAACGCGATGAAGGAATACCCGGTGTTCGTCGCCCTCAACAATGGCGGACCCGGCACGTCGAACAACCTGCTTGTCCAGTACATCTATGAGACCGGCTTCAAACGGGGCCAGATCGGCTACGCGAGCGCCGCGTCATTCGTGCTCATGCTCATCCTGATGGCCGTCGCGATCATCCAGCTGATCGTCAACCGGCGGGTGGAGAACCGATGACAACCACAGACATGCCACGCCCGGTCGACAAAGGTCCCGGACGGGCCGTCTCCAAGAAGCGGCCCCGCAGGGCTGCCACCGGTGGGCTCCGGCAGGCGGTGTCCGCGACGACACTGCTGTGGATCCTGGCGTGCCTGTACGGGTTGCCGGTGCTGTGGTTCATCCTCAGCTCCTTCAAGCCGGCCAGCGACCTGTTCTCCTATCCGCTGACGCTGGTTCCGCACGACCCCACCCTGTCGGGTTTCAAGGCAGCGTGGGACAGCGCCAACTTCTCCCAGTACTTCATCAACACGGCCATCGTGTGCGTGATCACGACGATCCTCACGGTGGGAGTCAGCTGCTGCACCGGGTACGCGCTGGCCAAGTACGACAACAAGTGGCTCAAGGTCTTCTTCATCTGCATCCTGGCCACCACGATGCTGCCGTCCGAGGTCATGCTCGCCCCGGAGTTCCTGGTGGTCCGCAACCTCGGCCTCTACAACTCGTTCGCCGGCATCATCCTCCCGGCCGTGCTCACCGCGACCGGATGCTTCATGTTCCGCCAGTTCTTCCTGACGGTTCCCGACGAACTCGTGGAAGCCGCACGCATCGACGGCGCCCGCGAACTGTCGATCTTCCTGCGGATCATGGTGCCGCTCTCCCGGCCCATCATGCTGACCCTCGCCATCCTGTCCTTCCAGTGGCGGTGGAACGACTACATCTGGCCGCTGCTGATGCTCAACGACCCCAACAAGTTCACCGTGCAGATCGGCATCCAGAGCATCGTCGGCGCGCAGAACATCAACTGGTCGGTACTGCTCGGCGCATCGGTCATCTCCATGATCCCGCTGATCGCGATCTTCCTGGTCTTCCAGCGCTATGTCATGGGCGCCGACATCAATGCCGGACTGAAGGACTGACCTTGCCCACCCCGCTCGACCACGAGTTCGTCCGCGCGGTGGCCCGCGCGGCCGACCGGCCGGCCGCCCCGCTGGCGGCCGGCCCGGACGTGGAACCCGCCGGTGTGACCCACCGCGTTCTGGCCCGCCGGGTGAAGACCCTGGTCGCGGCATACCGTTCCCCGGACTCCGCACTGCACGGCAGCGGACAGGCCGTCGCCGCCGCGACGACCCACCTCCGCGCCCTGCGGGCCACGCAGACCGCCACCGGCCTCTTCGCCGGCGGCGACAACGTGCAGTCACCGCCGGACTCCGGCTTCACCGTGAACGACGTGTGCGACGCGCACGTCCTCGCCGCCGGCGGAGGGCCGGAACTGCGCGACGTCACGGCCGCGCTCGCCGAGATCGCCGGCGCCGCCACCGGCAGTCTCCTCACCGGCGGGGTGCACACCCCGAACCACCGCTGGGAGCTGTCCGCGGCGCTGGCCCGGCTGCACCGGTCCTTCCCGGACGACCGGCTGCTCGACCGCGTCGAGGAGTGGCTCGCCGAGGGCGTCGACATCGACGCGGAGGGCCTGTACTCGGAACGCAGCGCCAACTACGCCGCCCACGTCTCCAACCCGTCGCTGCTCCTGCTGGCCGAGGTGCTCGGCCGCGCCGACCTGCTGTACGCCGTCGAACGCAACCTCGCCATCACCCTGGACCTGATCAGGCCGGACGGCACGGTGGAGACCGTCCACTCGCGACGGCAGGACCAGAACCACCCGTTCCCGCTGGCGCCCTACCTGCCGCACTACCGGCTGCTCGCGATCCGCACCGGCCGGGCCGACTTCAGCCGGGCGGCGCGGCTGGCGGCCGCCGGCGGCATCGACGACCCCGACCTGCTCGCCGAGACCCTCCTCACTCCGGACCTGTGCCGCGTCCTGCCGGCCCCGGCCGCGGAGACACTTCCGCGCGACCGGTACATCACCAGCGCGCGCCTCGCCGCACGCGCCTCGGCCACCGCGCACACGGTGGTGTACGGCGGCTCCGACGTGCCCGAGCACCGGCGCATCCGCTCGGGCCTCGCCTGCAATCCCACCTTTCTGCGCCTGTTCGCCGGCGACGCAGTCCTCGACGCGGTCCGTCTGACGCGGGGGTTCTTCGACATGGGCCCGTTCCGCGCCGCCGATATGCAACGGCTCGCCGACAGCCGCTACCGGCTCACCGAAACCCTCTCGGCCGCCTACTACCAGCCGCTCCCGCCGGGACGGCGGCGGGACGGCGGCGTCTACCGGATGGTGGACGAGGGCCGCTTCTCGGCCGCGATGGCCTTCCCGGACCGGCCTCGGGACGAGGTCTCACACACGACCCGCGTCGAGGTGGACCTCAGGGAGGACGGTGCCGATCTGCGGATCGACATCAGCGGACCACGGGTGCCCTGGGCCCTCGAACTGACCTTCCGGCCGGGCGGCGTGCCAGAGGGCGCCGTACCGATCGGCGACGGACGCTGGTGCCTGACGACCGGGCCGATGACCTACCGGGCCGGTGACGACGAGATCCGGATCGAGGCCGACGTCGAGGCAGGCGAACCGCTGGCCGGGCCGGACCGGAGCGACGTACTGCGGTACGACCCGGGTCAGGACTACACAGTGGTGGGCGGCACCGATGCGACGACCGGGAACCGCGTCTACATCGGTGGACTCGGCCCGCACACACTGACCGTCGCACTGCGCGCCCGCCGGCCCGCACCTGTCGTGTGACCCCGACGACCCACGCCATGGCCACCTCAGGCATGAAGGGCTGATCCCCGTGCACCTCCCGCACCTCCCCGTGCACCTCCCGCACCAGCGCGGCCCGCTGCACGACCTCCCGGACACCCCTCAGGCGTACGACGCCGTCCTCGCCGACGTCGTCGAGCAGGCCCTGCGGCGGATCACGCCGGAAGGCAGCCTCGAACACCCCGACTGCGTGGACGACATCGGCGACACCTCCCTCGGGATCACCTCGCTGCTGGCGTTGGCCTGGCAGCGGACCAAGGACCCGCGGCTGCCGGAGGCGGTCCACCGCAGCCTCGCCTTCCATCTGCGCGAGCGGGTCTACGTCGAGGACAACCCCGGCTACCCGAATCTGAAAATCCGCAACTCCCGCTTCCCGTACGCCCGTTACGTCCTGGAGGCGGGCGCGCACCCGATCGGCGACTGGCCGAGCACGGTGTGGGCGCTGCTCCAGGCGGTCGATGTCCTCGACCTGGCCGAGGGGCTCGTCGACGGGGAACAGAGGGGGCGGCTGCTCCAGGTGGCGCGGGGCTACTGGAGCCGGCTCACGGAGGCGACCTTCTTCAACCCGCAGGAGGCGGGCAACCAGGCCATCGGGTGCGTGGTCGGCGGCCTGATGCTGGCCCGCCACCTCCCGCCGGAAGAGCGGGAGCAGGTCCGCTCGCGCGCGATCGGCCTGTACGTCGACGAGATCCGTGCCCACCGGGTCCGTGACCGGGGCGCGCTGCTGCCCCCCGAGCACGGCGGCGCCTACGACAACAACTACGGCCCGATCTCCCTGTCCTTCCTCGCCCAGGCCCACCGGGTCAGCGGCGAGGAGATCTTCGCGGAGGACGGCGACGCCCTCGCCCGCTACATCGACGCCCGCCTGACGGGCGGCGGCTTCGACAACGGTGGCCCGCGCTACAGCGAGCAGCACTCCGGCTTCGAGTCGGTCCTCGGACTGCGCTACTTCAGCCGCCGTATCGGCTCCGACCTGGGCCGCTACCGGGGCGACACCCGCTGGGGCCGCCACGCGGTCAAGGCGGACGGCGGGGTCGACGGTCACTTCGCGTGGATGCTGGTCTGGCAGACCCAGGACGACACCCGCTGGCACCGCACCCCGTCCGCCTCGGCCGCCCGTCACCAACTGCGCGCCGGCACGGTGTCCGTGGCCTTCGACAGCCACCTGACCCCCGCGCTGATCGAGGCGGGCGGCACGTACTACCTGCCCGCGGCCGTGGGCCGACAGCACGGCTTCGGGCCCGTCGTCGACGGCTTCCTGCTGTGCCGCCCGATGGGCGAGGTCCGCGTCCGCGACGTCCGTACCGAGGGGTTGGCCGCCAAGCTGGTCACCAAGCCGGTGGTGGGCCGCGACCACGTCCTGCGCCATGTGCGCTCCCTGTACGTGACCGACGGCACGCGCCTGTGGGTGACGGTGGCCGTGGAACGCCTCGACGGCGCGCCCTACCTGCTGGCCGGCCTGCCCTACGCGGCGGACGACGGCGACCGGGTGCGCCGCACGGCGGAAGCCCAGGTGACGTCGGCCGGCGCGGTGCGCCTGACGCACCCGCACGCGGAGGACGTCCACCACTTCGACGCCCGCTCCGAACGGACCCAGGAACAGGCGGCGTTCGCCCTGGCCCTCGACCCGCGCGGCTACGGCAACCCGGACGAGGGCTGGCGGCACCTGGTCACCTCCTCCGCCCTGGAGGCGGACCCGGCGCCGGGCGCGCCGGACGACCTGCACGTCTTCGCGGTGCGCTACGGCCCCGACGGACCGTTCACCCCGGCGTTCGAGCACGGCACGGAGGGCCTGACCGTACGGACGGAGGCCTTCACCGCGGTCATCGGGGACCCGGCGGGCGACGCCCGGGCGGAACCGGAGCTGACGCTGCACGCCTGAGAAGGGTCACCAGGGGAGGCCGAGCAGCCCCCAGCCGCGCCGCTCGGTCTCCGCCACCGCCACGGCCCACTCGCGCAGCAGGACGGCGAACTCGTCGAAGTCCTCGATCCACCGTCCCGGGCGGGCGGCGTGGGCGTCGTAGGCCGGGCGCAACCCATCCAGCAGCGGTTCGGCCCGGGTCCAGTGGCCGGCCAGGGCCGACACCGTCCCGGGCGGGCAGGCGACCAGCAGGCCCGTTCGCCAGGGACCGTGATCGGGCGGGAGGAGACCGCCGAGGGGCGGGTCGACCGGATCGTCGTGCCAGAACAGACCCCGCAGGAACACGTCCAGGTCCTCCCGCAGTTCGGGCGCGGCGAAGTCCCGGACGTCCTCCCAGGCCTGCCCCGCCCAGAAGTGCGGCTTGTAGGAACCGGTGGTGCTGTGGAACTCGTACCGGGCGCACCACGGCATCCCGGGTGCCGCCGGCCACACCCACCCGCGCTCCGGCTCCCGCTCCCGGTCGAGATCGACGTCGGGGAAGACGGCGTCCTCCAGCAGCCCCAGCCGCTCGCGGACCGGCGTGGCCTGCAACCTCTCCCAGTCCAGCGCCAACACGCTGATGTCCAGGCCCATGCGGTCACCCCAGGGGCGCGGGCAGCGCCGTTTCCCGCACCACCAGGTCCGCCCGCTCCCGGGTCGCCGCGACCAGGCCGGCGTTGCGCTGGTCCGTGCGCAGCACCCAGGCGACCGCCTCCTCGTGCCCCTTGCCGAACCGCTCGTGGCGGGCGACCAGCCGGCGGACGCGCTCCTCCTCGTCCAGATCGCAGAACCACACCTCGTCGAGCTGCGGCCGCACGCGCGCCCACGCGCCCGTCTCCAGCAGCAGGTAGTTGCCCTCCGTCACCACCAGCCGGGCCGTCGACGGCACCGGGATCGCGCCGGCGACCGGCTGCTCCAGGACCCGCTCGAAACCGGGCGCGTAGACGATCTCCTCGCTCTGAGCGTCCTCTCGCAGGCGCCGCAGCAGCGCCGCGTACCCCGCCGCGTCGAACGTGTCCGGCGCGCCCTTGCGGTCGCGGCGGCCGAGCCGGTCGAGTTCGACGTCGGCCAGGTGGAAGCCGTCCATGGGGACGTGCGCGACCCACGGCTCCCCGGCGCCGTTCAGCTCCTGGACCAGGTGCTCGGCGAGTGTCGTCTTGCCGGCGCCCGGGCTGCCGGTGATGCCGAGCAGCGCGCGCCGCCCCTGCGGGACGAGGGTGCGGGCGCGCAGGAGCAGGTCGTCGAATGTCAGCGGCACACCGCAGAGTGTGTCACCGGCGCACACCGAAAAGCACCGGTGTGGCGTGCGCCACCCCGTGGACGCCGTCTGGCGGGGAACCGTGTCCTGTATGACGGATCTCGGTCTTCCCGAAGGAATTGTCACCTGCCTCTTCGACCTCGACGGGGTCGTCACCAAGACGGCCGTCGTGCACGCGGCCGCCTGGAAGGAGATGTTCGACGCCTTCCTGCGCGAGCACGAGGGCGAGCACTTCCGGCCGTTCGACCCGGGCGCCGACTACGACGAGTACGTCGACGGACGCCCACGCGCCGACGGCGTACGCACCTTCCTCGCCTCCCGCGACATCGAACTCCCCGAGGGCGATCCCGACGACCCACCGGACGCGGCCACGGTCCACGGCCTCGGCAACCGCAAGAACGAACTGCTCCTGGAGAAGATCCGCACCCAGGGCGTCGAGGCCTACGAGGGCACCCTGCGCTACATCGAGGCGGTCCGCGCCCAGGGCCTGAGCACCGCGATCGTCTCCTCCAGCGCCAACACCCGGGACGTGCTGCGCTCCATCGACGCCGAGCACCTCTTCGACGTACGGATCGACGGCGTGGTGGCCGCCGAGCGGAAGCTGCCGGGCAAGCCGCACCCCGACACCTTCCTCGCGGCGGCCCGCGACCTCGGCGTGGAACCCAGGCAGGCGGCCGTCTTCGAGGACGCGCTGGCCGGCATGGACGCGGGCCGCGCGGGCCGCTTCGGGTACGTCGTGGGCGTGGACCGGGTCGGACAGGCGGACGCCCTGTACCGGCACGGCGCCGACGTGGTGGTCAAGGACCTCGCCGAACTGGGAGGGAAGGCGTGATCAGTCAGCGGTCGTACGCCGTCGAGCCGTGGACCGTGCGGGAGACGGACCTCAACCTCGACGTACTGGCCCAGAGCGAGTCCGTGTTCGCGCTGTCCAACGGCCATGTCGGCTGGCGCGGCAACCTCGACGAGGGCGAACCGCACGGCCTGCCCGGCTCCTACCTCAACGGCGTGCACGAACTGCACCCGCTGCCGTACGCCGAGGCGGGCTACGGCTACCCGGAGTCCGGCCAGACCGTCATCAACGTCACCAACGGCAAGGTGCTGCGGCTGCTCGTCGACGACGAGCCCTTCGACCTGCGCTACGGGCGGCTCGTCACCCACGAACGCACCCTGGACCTGCGCCGGGGCGTCCTGGAGCGGACCTGCGAGTGGACCTCCCCGGCCGGGACGACGGTACGGGTGCGCTCGACGCGGCTGGTCTCCCTCACCCAGCGGGCGATCGCAGCCGTCGCCTACGAGGTGGAGCCCGTCGGCAGCCGCACCCGCGTGGTGATCCAGTCGGAGCTCGTCGCCAACGAGAGCCTGCCCGAGCCGAACGGCGACCCGCGCGCCGCCCGGGCGCTGAAGTCGCCGCTGGAGCCCGAGGAGGACTACACCTCGGGGAAGCGGCTGCGCCTCGTGCACCGCACCAGGCGCAGCGGCCTGCGCGTGGCCGCGGCCGCCGACCACGTCGTCACCGGCCCCGACGGGACCTCCACGAGCAGCGAGAGCAACCTGGACGTGGCCCGGCTGACGGTCACCTCCGTCCTGGAGCCGGGCGAGCGGCTGCGCGTGGAGAAGCTCGTCGCCCACGGCTGGTCCGGCGCCCGCTCCCGGCCCGCGATGAGCGACCAGGTCGAGGCGGCACTGGCGGCGGCCGCGCAGAGCGGCTGGTCGGGTCTGGTGGACGAACAGCGGGCGTACCTCGACGACTTCTGGGCGCGCGCCGACGTCGAGGTCGACGGCGACGAGGAGATCCAGCAGGCTGTCCGCTTCGCCCTCTTCCACGTCCTGCAGGCCGGCGCCCGCGCCGAGCAACGCGCCATCCCCGCCAAGGGACTGACCGGCTCCGGCTACGACGGGCACGCGTTCTGGGACACCGAGACCTTCGTGCTGCCCCTGCTGACCTACACCGCTCCGGACGCGGTGGCCGAGGCACTGCGCTGGCGCCAGAACACCCTGCCCGCCGCCCGCGAACGCGCCACCCAACTCGGCCTGCGCGGCGCCGCGTTCCCCTGGCGGACCATCGAGGGCTCCGAGGGGTCCGCGTACTGGCCGGCCGGCACGGCGGCCTTCCACGTCAACGC
This sequence comes from Streptomyces sp. NPDC002888, assembly GCF_042888465.1. Taxonomy (NCBI): domain Bacteria; kingdom Bacillati; phylum Actinomycetota; class Actinomycetes; order Kitasatosporales; family Streptomycetaceae; genus Streptomyces; species Streptomyces sp. NPDC002888. The sequence goes on from NZ_JBIAPU010000014.1 coordinate 98,903, forward strand.
CGACATCGCGGACGCCGTGGTGCGCTACGTCGCCGCGACCGGGGACACCGACTTCGAACGCGACACCGGCGTGGAGCTGCTGGTGGAGACGGCCCGGCTGTGGCGCTCGCTCGGCCACCACGACGCCCACGGCGCCTTCCACCTCGACGGTGTGACCGGACCCGACGAGTACAGCGCCGTCGCCGACGACAACACCTACACCAACCTGATGGCCCGGGCGAACCTGCTGGCGGCCGTCGACGCCGTCGAACGCCACCCGAAGCAGGCGGCCGGGCTCGGCGTCGACGCCGAGGAGAGCGCGACCTGGCGGGACGCCGCCGAAGCGGTGTTCATCCCCTACAACGACGAACTCGGCGTCCACGAACAGCACGCCGGCTTCACCCGCTACCAGCGCTGGGACTTCGCCGGCACCCGCCCCGACCAGTACCCGCTGATGCTGAACTTCCCGTACTTCGACCTCTACCGCAAACAGGTCGTCAAACAGGCCGACCTGGTCCTGGCGATGTACACCTGCGAAAGCCACTTCGACGCCGACCAGGTCGCCCGCAACTTCGCCTACTACGAACCGCTGACCGTACGGGACTCCTCCCTGTCCGCCTGCGTCCAGGCCGTCGTCGCCGCGCAGGCCGGCCATCTGCGGCTCGCCTACGACTACACGGCCGAGGCGGCCCTGATGGACCTGGGCGACCTGGAGCACAACACCCGGGACGGGCTGCACATCGCGTCCCTGGCGGGCACGTGGATGGCGCTGGTCGCGGGCTTCGGCGGAACGCGGCGCGAGGGCGACTCCCTGCGCTTCGCCCCACGCCTGCCCGAGCGGTTCAGCCGCCTCGCCTTCTCCCTCCAACTCCTCGGCCGGCGGCTGCGGGTGGAGATAGGGCCGGACAAGGCGACGTACACCCTGCTGTCCGGACCACCGCTGACGATCCGTCACCATGGGGACGAGGTGGGGCTGAACGGCGACGGCCCGGCAGTGCGCCCCATCCCCGCGCCGCCGCAGCGGCAGGCTCCCGAACAGCCCCCGCACCGGAGGCCGAATGCCCGTGAGTGATCCCGCCGGGCGTTTCCCGGCCGTCCGCCACAGGTAGTACTGGGGTGTCGGCCCGCGGAGGATGGGGGAGTGCCATGACGGGGAGTGAGCACGACGGCCGGTTGGGGGAGCAGTTCTTCACGCCAGGGACCTCGTCCTTCACGGAGTTCCTGGCCGCGCACCGCCCGGCGCTGCTGCCCACGCGCGCCCCGTTCCCGGACGGGGTGCGCGCCGCCCCCGGCCGGTTCCCGCACGGCACCACCGTGCTGGCCCTCACCTACCGCGACGGCGTGCTCATAGCCGGCGACCGCCGGGCCACCATGGGCAACCTCATCGCCCAGCGCGACCTGGAGAAGGTGCACCCGGCGGACGACCACACCGCCGTCGCCTTCGCCGGCAGCGTCGGACTCGCCCTCGACATGGTGAAGCTGTACCAGGTCGAGCTCACGCACTTCGAGAAGGTCGAGGGCATCCCCATGACCCTCAGGGCGAAGGCGACCCGGCTCGCCGGGATGATCCGGCAGAACCTCGGCCAGGCCATGCAGGGCCTCGCCGTCGTACCGCTCCTGGCGGGCTACGACGTCACCGCCTCCGCCGGCGTCAGGGGCCGCATCTTCGGCTTCGACGTCACCGGCGGCATGTACGAGAAGGCGGCCTTCCACGCCGAGGGATCCGGTTCGCCGTACGCCCGGGGCGCGTTGAAGAAGCTGTTCCGGCCGGGCATGCCCCGGCGCGAGGCCGCGCTCGCCGCGCTCCAGGCACTCTGGGACGCGGCCGACGACGACTCCGCGACCGGCGGCCCGGACATCAACCGCCGTATCTTCCCCATCGTCTCGGTCATCACCGAGGACGGCTTCGAGCGGCTGTCCGAGCGGGAGACGGAGGAGCTCAGCCGGGAGATGGTCGAACAGCGCCACAGCCGACCGGACGGACCGAACGCGGCTCCGTAACCCGGTTCCCCTGCAGGCAAGTTCGCCTTGACAGTTTTGAACTGTCAAGGCTTACTTGCGTCATGGCCTTACCTGATCTGGACGACCTCATCGCCGAGGTGGACCGCACCTGCGACACCGCCCACCGCCCCGGCGGGCAGGAACAGCCCGACTGGCTGGCGCTGCTGACGAGCGCCGCAGGCCTCGCGGGCCAACTGCAGTCCCTGGCCGACGACCTGGTCGAGGACTATGTCGAACACTGCCGGATGCACGGTGCCTCGTGGACGGACATCGGAGCCGCCCTGGGCGTGACCCGGCAGGCCGTGCAGCAGCGTTTCCACGCACCGCACAAGCGCTACGGCCCGGACACCATGTCCGACGACCTCCGCGACGCCATGGTCCACGTGAAGCAGGCCGCCGTCGCCCACCGGAACAACTACATCGGCACCGAGCACCTGTTGTGGGGCCTGACCGCGCAGGGCAACAGCGCCACCCGGCTCCTGGAGACCTCCGGTGTCGTCGCGGACGACGTCCACCGCAGCGTCGGCACCCGACTGGGCCTCGGCGCCTCGCAGGCCGCCGAGCGCATCGCCTGGACCCCGTACTCCCGCAAGGCGATCGCCCTCGCCGAGGACCGCGCCGAGCAGCGCGGCTCGGCGCGGATCGACTGCGACGACCTGCTCGTCGGGCTCGCCCGGATCGGGCGCGGTGTGGCGGCCACGCTACTGGCGGAGGCCGGCTTCGAGCCGGTCGGCGAGGTGTGAGGAGGGCGCTTCAGCCGCACCCGGGGGGCTGGCCGAGAGCCTCGCCGAGGTCTTCGCGGACGTCTTCGCCGAGGACTTCGCCGGGAAGTGCCCGTTCCTCGGAGCCGCCCCGCCCGTCCGGCTCCACCCGGTACACCCGGGCCTGCGGAGTGCGGGTGACCGTCCGTGTCAGCCGGCCGTCCTCGAAGAGGGCTCCGGTGCCGTCGTCCAGCGCCCAGCCGGCGGGCAGGGCGCCCGTCGCCACGGCGTCTCGGTAGGTGGGCCGGCGGTCCGGTTCGCTGTCGTAGTGGGGGCAGACCGAACCGGGCAGCAGACCCAGGCCGTCCGACAGCACGGCGAGCGGGCCGAAGGAGTCGGTGACGGAACGCTCGGCCCAGCAGTTGGCGCCGGCGCTGATCCCGCAGAGCAGCGTCCCCCGCTCGTAGGCCTCCGCCAGCAGCCGGTCCACGCCGTGTCTGCGCCACACCACGAGCATGTCGGCGGTGTTGCCGCCGCCCACGTACACGACGTCCTGCGCGAGCAGCGAGGTGCGCAGGGCGTCGTCGTCCAGCTTCCGGCTGAACAGCGGCAGCACGGACGGCTCACAGTCCCGCGCCGCGAAGGCGGCGAGGAACCGCTCCACGTACCCGGGCGCGTCGCCGCTGGCCGTGGGAAGGAAACACACCCGGGGCCGTGGGGCACGCGCGTGCCCGAGCAGCCAGTCGTCGAGCAGTCCGTCGGTGTCGGTGGAGAAGCCCCCGCCGAGCAGTGCCACACGCCCGCCGCTCATGACCCCGGCCCCCTTCCCGCGCAGTTCACGGGACCGTAGCAGTGAGTGCGCGAGTGATGACAGTCACCCCACAGCCACCCACGAGGTTGGAGCGCGTCCGAGGGGAAACCCGAGACCGGACACCGCAGAGAGAGGAGGCAGTCATGGGCACGGAGCCGACGATGGCGGACGACGCCTACCAGCCCACCGGGACCAACGAGGAGCAGGAGGACGCGGCGCCCCTGGACCTTCAGGACGCCGTCGACGAGCGCACCTACGACGACACCCTCGACGAGGGCTACTCCCCGCCGGAGAAGCCGCTCGGCGTCACCGAGCACGGCACCACGGCCGCCGAACAGCACGACGGCGAGACCCTCGACGAGCGCCTCGCCCGTGAGCAGCCCGACGTGACCGCGCCCCCCGGGGACGGTGTCGGCGACCTCCCGGACGGCGAGGGCGAGCCCGTCGACCCCGAGGCGGGCCGCGCCCGCGCCGGCCGCCTCGTCGCCCCGGACGAGGGCCTGCGCACCGACACGACCAAGGAAGAGGTCGCCGACGACGTGGGCATCGACGCCGGAGCCGCAGGCGCCGAGGAGGCCGCCGTGCACATCGTCCCGGACGACCTGGACAACCGGGACGATCTCGACGCCGAGGAGCCCTGAGCGGGCCGGTCGGTCCCCGATGCGGTCGAGCCGGCGCAGTCGGCCCACCACCGACCGGCCGCTGTGGATCAGCCCTGCCTGAACCATTCCGCCGGGGCCCATGGCGGCCGCTTCGGGACCCCGCGGGACGGTCCACGTCCCTGCCTTCTCCACAGGGAGAGAACCATGAGGCGAACGTGATCAACCGGACGGCAGGACGTGGCGGGGAAGGCGGAGACGGCCTGTCCGGCGAGCCGTGCCGCCAGGGCCCGGAGCCCGAGGCGCGCCCCGGACCCCAGGGGTGTTTCTAGGGCAGCAGCTTCTCGATCACGGCGGGCCCCTCCTCGGCCAGCTTGCGCCGTGCCCACTCGAGGTTGCGCGGGGTGATGTCCCGGCCGGTGGCGAGGACCACGTCCTCCGGCGACACCTCGGTGCCGGTCCGGGTGTGGAGCAGGTGGTCCGGGGTGGCGCGGTCCTGGGAAGGCTGGGACGCGTCGGGCTGTGACGTCGGCATGATCTCCGCTCCTCGGGTCGGAGGGCTGAATCGGCCCGGTACTGCCATCGGGCCCACTAACACCATTCAACGCGGCAGCGCGCGGTGCATCCGGAGGACGGACGGCCCCGGCCCCGGAGCCGCTCGCTCCGTACCCGCAGGAGTACCTCTCCGGCCGACGAGTAACCCTTCCGCGAGGCCCTGGACGCGTGGATCCCGAGATGCCGGGAAGATCAGGCCGACGTGTAATGGGGGTGTCGGGCGCCCGGCCCGGCAGAGAAGGCCGAGGCCCATGGCACGTACGCGCGTCAGCACAGGGGAAGAGGGAAAGCCCGCGGGAGGCGTTCTGCGGCGGCTCGGCGAGTGGTGCGCCCACCACTTCCTGATCGTGATCATCGCCTGGCTCGTCGCCCTTGTCGCCCTGCAGGCCCTCAGCCGCACCTACGGCGGCACCTACTCCGACAACTTCACCCTCCCCGGTGTGCAGTCCACGAAGGGCCTCGACGTGCTGAAAGAGCACGATCCGCAGGCCGGGGGCTACAGCAGCCAGATCGTCATGCACGACGCCGACAAGCCGCTGTCCTCGCTGGGCTCCCAGATGTCCACCACGGTCGGCGACCTCCAGAAGCTGCCCCACGTGCTGGCCGCGCAGAACCCGCTGTCCCAGCCGGCGTCGAAGGTCGGACCGGTCTCCACCGACGGCAAGACCGGCTACATCACCGTCCGCTTCGACGAGCAGCCCTCCACCCTGGGCGCCGGCTACCTCGACGGAGTCGACGCCGCCGTCCAGCCGCTGCGCGCGGCCGGTGTCGACGTCGAGTACGGCGGGCCACTCGGCGAACTCGCCCGGCCCGCCGCGGACGACCGGGTCAGCGAGCTGATCGGCTTCGCCGTCGCCATCGTCGTGCTGCTGGTCGGCTTCGGCAGCATCATCGCCGCCGGTCTGCCCCTGCTGACCGCGCTGATCAGCGTCGTCGGCGGTCTTGCCTGCCTCGGGCTGCTCGCCGCCGCGTTCACCTTCGCCACCGTCTCACCGACCCTCGCCACCATGATCGGACTGGGCGTCGGTATCGACTACGCCCTCTTCCTGATCACCCGGCACCGGCAGGGCATGATCGACGGCGCCGACCCGGTGCGGGCCGCGGGGCACGCCACCGCCACCAGCGGACGCGCCGTGCTCGTCTCCGGCTGCACTGTGATCATCGCGCTGGCCGGCCTCTACGCCTCCGGGGTGTCCTTCATCGGCAAACTCGGCCTCGCCGCCGCCATCACCGTGGTCTCCGCCGTCACCGGCGCCCTCACCCTCGTCCCCGCCCTGCTGGGGCTCATCGGCAGACACCTCGACCGGTACCACGTGCGCCGCCCCATCGCCGAGACGGAGGCCGGGGGCGAGATCTCCCAGGGGACCTGGCACCGCTACGCGCAGCGCGTCGAACGTCACCCGCTGCGGTACCTGTCGGCGGGCGTCGTCACCGTCGCGATCCTCGCCATTCCCCTCTTCTCCATCCAGCTCGGCCACATCGGCGACGGCGCCGACCCCACGTCCTTCACCGACCGGCGGGCGTACGACCTGATGACCGACTCCTTCGGCCCCGGCTCCAATGGGCCGCTCACCGTCGTCATCGACCAGAGCTCCGTCCCGTCCGACCAGCGCTCCGCCCTCGCCTCGAAGGCGCAGCAGACCCTGAACTCCGCGCAGGACGCCGCCACGGTCACCCCGCTGACGCCCACCCAGGACGGGGACGTCCTGTACGGCACCGTCTACTCCGCTCAGTCCCCGCAGAACGCCACCACCACCGACCTGACGAACCGGCTCGTCGACGACACCCTGCCCGACGCGGTCTCCGGCACCGACGCCAAGGGATACGTCACCGGCACCACCGCCGCCCAGGTCGACTTCCGTGACATCGTCGCGAGCCGACTGCCCCTGATCATCGGTGTCGTGGTCGCCCTGGCCTTCCTGATCATCCTCGCCGTCTTCCGCGGCCTCCTCGTCGCCGTGAAGGCCGCCGTCCTCAACGTCCTGTCGATCGCGGCCTCGTACGGCGTCGTCGTCGCCGTCTTCCAGTGGGGCTGGGGCGGCCCCGCGCTGGGCGTCAACGGCAAGGTGCCCATCGAGAGCTATGTGCCGATGATGATGTTCGCGATCATCTTCGGACTGAGCATGGACTACGAGATCTTCCTGCTCTCCCGGGTGCACGAGGCCTGGATGCGCACCGGCGACGCCAAGGCGTCGGTGGCTCACGCCCTGGAGATCACCGCCCGCGTCATCACGTGCGCCGCCCTGATCATGATGAGCGTCTTCGCGGCCTTCATCATCAGCGACAACATCGTCGTCAAGATGCTCGGTCTCGGCCTCGCCGTCAGCGTGCTCATCGACGCCAGCGTCGTACGCCTCCTCATGGTCCCGGCGGTGATGACGCTGCTGGGGCCGCGTGCCTGGTGGACGCCCCGGTGGCTGGACCGGATCCTCCCGCACATCGACGCCGAGGGCGACGACGAGGAGGCCGCCGGCGTCAGCGACCGTGGGCAGGCGTCGGGGCGAGGACGAGCACCGTGACGTCGTCGCGGACCGCCTCGCTGTACCCCAGCAGGTCGGCCCAGACACGGTCGGCCGTCGCGGCCGGGTCGCCGTCGGCGAGGGCCGCCAGCCGGTCGAGGAGCGGGTAGAAGGCACCGGCGGTGTCCCGGGCCTCCCAGACGCCGTCGGAGGCCAGAAACAGCCGGTCACCGGCCCGCAACGGCACATTCAGCCCGTCGTACGGGGTGATGTCGGGCAGGCCCAGACCCAGCGGCGGCCACGGCGTGACCTCGATCTCCTCGACCGTTCCGGCGCGCAGCAGCAGCGGCGGCGGATGCCCGCACACCACGATCCGCACGGCGCCCGCGTCGCGGGAGAACTCCAGCAGGACGGCCGTCGCGAACAGCTCGGCGTGGCGCACCCGCGCCGAGTCCACCACCAGCCGCCGGTCGAGCCGGCCCGCGACCGCCTCCAGGTCCGGCAGGTCCAGCACCGCCTCCCGGAACGCCCCCAGCAGCGAGGCGACCGTGGCCACCGCCGACAGACCGTGCCCCTGCACGTCACCCATGACCGCCCGCACGCCGTACGGCCCCTCGCGCACGTCGAAGAAGTCACCGCCCACGAGCGTCCCGCGCTGCGCCGCCCGGTACAGCCCGGCGCACCTCAGCGGCCCGACCCGCTCGGGCACCGGCGGCGCCACCGCCCGCTGCGCGGCCTCGGCGACGGTGCGCTCGGTGGCCAACTGCACGTCCCGCCGACTGCGCACGAACGACACGAAGACGCTCAGCACGGCCACGAAGCTGACGGTCAGCAGGTCGGTGCTGCCGGGCCGGTCCAGCTGGAACGCAGGGACGTTGAGCATCACGATCACTCCGGCACCCAGGACGGCGGTCGCCACGGGACCGTACGACAGCACGGCCAGCGGCGGGATGGCGCCCAGCAGGAAGCCGATGTCCAACGGGTCGTCGCTCAACAGGGTGGCGACGCACACGCCCACGGCCAGCGCGACCGGGAGCACCCGCACCCAGCGCGGCGGCGGCGCACCCCTCAGCCAGGTTCGCCGTTCCCGTTCCTGGCGGGCCGACAGGACGCGCACTCTTCCCACACGGTCCACGCTCCTCCTGCGGCCGCGGTCCCGCACGCCGGGCGTCGAAAACCCGTGGACGCCCGGACAGCGGACTCCGTATGGTGTGACCGCACGCCCTGAGACCGACGGAAGGAGGCGAGTGTCATGCAGCTCACAGCATTCCAGCGCTCCCTCTCCGTTGCCCCGGTGTGTTCCGTCTGACCTGACCGGGAGCGCTCCACGCAGCACGCATCCCGGAGGAAAGACCCATGACCGATCTGGTCATCCGCGCGCTCGACGAGAGCGACGCCCATCTCTTCGACGACCACGCCGACCCGCTGGGCGCCCGTGAGGCGCACCGGCTGACCCGGTTCCGCCCCGACTGGAAGCGGGTCGCCCTGCGCGACGGCCGCGTCGTCGCCCGCGCCGCATGGTGGGGCGGCCCCGACGACAGCGAGCCCCTCTTCGTCAACTGGTTCGACGTGGCGGAAGGGGAGGAGGAAGCCGGCGCCGAGCTGCTGCGCAGCGCTCCGTGGCGGGCCGAGCTGGAGATCAACCTGCCCGGCGGCTGGCGCGAGGTCCCGGAACTGCGCTCCGCCGCCGAGGCACGCTTCGCCGCCGCCCGGGCCGCCGGGTACGACCTCATGGTCGAACGCTTCCTCTACCGCTGGACCCCCGAGTGCGGTCTTCCCGAACGGCCCGGCCGCCTGGTGTTCGGTCCCGAACCGGACGACGCGTTCTTCTTCGACGCACTGCGCCGCATCCACTCGGTCACCCTCGACGCCCACTCCCTGCGGGCCATCGAGGAGGGCGGCCTGGACCGGGCCGCCCAGGAGGAGCTCGACTTCTTCCGCTGGTGCCCCTCGCCGCGCGAGTGGTGGCAGGTGGCGCGCACCGCGCAGGGCGAGCTGGTCGGGATCCACATCCCGGCCCACAACCCGTCGGGCCCATGCATCGGCTTCATCGGCGTCGTACCGGAACAGCGCGGCCACGGCTACGCCTACGACCTGTTGACCGAGTGCACCCACTTCCTCGCCGAACAGGGCGCGGAGTTCATCGGCGGCGCGACGGACCAGGGCAACTTCCCCATGGCCGCCCACTTCGAGCGGGCGGGCCATCCCGTCGTACGGGAACGCATCCACTTCGAGCCGAAGGAGGCGGCTGACCGCACGGACGAAGGCGTTGTCAGTGCCGGGTGACACGCCGGCACGAGCGTGATCGACGGCGGAGGACGGAGTCGGCATGGCGTTCGACGGGCAGGTCTGGCGCGTGTCCAGCGGTGAGCGGCAGGTCGGGGAGATCCTGATCGACGACGCCGACTTCCCATGGCTGTCGGGCAGATTCGTCCCCGGCCCGGCGTACGACACCGTCCAGGCACTGTTCACCCGTGAACTCGCCCTGCTCGAAGGCGACTTCGACGACCGGGTGGAGGAGTGGGAGACGGTCTACGACGAGATCCGGCGCCATGTCTCCCTGTCCTCGCCGGACGGCCCCGTCCCCGAGTTCCTCCTGCACATCGAGGGTGACCGGGCGTGGTTCCGGTGGAGCGACGAGCCGTTCGAGGACGACCGCACGGGAGGCTAGCCGCACCGCCTCCTCGTCCGGGGTCTCTCCCCCGCAAGGGGGAGAGACTCCCCCCGCGCGCGGGATCTTCCGTGCGTGTCCGGCGGCTGTACTGGACGTGCGGCCGGCGGCACACCGAGGAGACCGGCCACCGTGCGGGAGGTTGACCCATCATGCGTACCTGGACGAGACGACGTCTGCTCCTGTCGACGGCCACGGGGGCGGCCGGCCTGGCCGTCACGGCGCCGGCGCGCGCCGCGGGCCGGGACCGCCTCGGGGACGACAGCGGGGACGACGGCATCCTGGACGCCCTGCGGGCGCTGCCCGGGCTGCGGGTGATCGAGGAACGGACCGGCGCGGAGCCCGGATACCGCTTCTTCGTCCTCGGCCTGCGTCAGCCGGTCGACCACACCGACCGCACGGCCGGGACCTTCGAGCAGCGCCTCACCCTGCTCCACACCGGCACCGACCGCCCGACCGTCCTGTTCACCACGGGATACGACGCGGTCCTCACGCCCCGGCGCACCGAAGCCGCCATCCTCCTCGGCGGCAACCAACTCCAGGTCGAGCACCGCTACTTCGGCGACTCACGCCCACCGACGGCCGACTACACCCACCTCACCGTCCGGCAGGCCGCCGACGACCACCACCGCGTGGTCCGCCTCTTCCGCACGCTGTACCCGGGCGCGTGGATCTCCACCGGCGGCAGCAAGGGCGGCATGGCGAGCGTCTACCACCGCCGCTTCCACCCGCACGACGTGGACGGCACGGTGGCCTACTCCGCCCCCAACAACGTCGACGACCGCGAGGACTCCGCCTACCTGCGCTTCCTCGCCCGCGTCGGCACCGCCGAGACCCGCGCCGCGCTGGAGCGGGCCCAGCGCGAGGCCCTGCTGCGCCGCGCGGACATGGTCGCCCGCTACGAGGCGTGGGCGGCCTCCACCGGCGACACCTTCCGCATCGTCGGCAGCGCCGACAAGGCCCTCGAAATCGCCGTCCTGCGGGCCTCGTTCATGTTCTGGCAGAACGGCACCGGGGACGCGGCCGCCATCCCCACCCCCGACGCCTCCACGGACGCGCTGTACGCATGGCTGGAGGACACCGCCCTGCTGCCCGTCTACGCCGACTCCGTCGCCCGGGACTTCATCCCGTACTTCTACCAACTCGGCACTGAAATGGGTTACTTGGACGCCCCCACCCACCACCTGGCCGACCTCCTGCGGTACCCCGACGCCATACAGCCGCGCAGTTTTGTCCCGCGTGACATCCCGCTGCGCTTCGACGCCACCGTCATGCCCGACATCGATCGCTGGGTCCGCCGGCACGGCGAGCGTCTCCTCTTCCTCAACGGCGCCCAGGACCCCGCCGTCGCCGAACCCTTCCACCCCGGCGGCCGCGACTCCCGCACCCTGTGGGCCCCGGACGCCAACCACCACGTCTCCTTCGACGATCTGTCCGCAGCGGACCGAGCCTACGCGGTCGCCACGCTGCAGCGCTGGGCCGGCAACCCACGGCCCCGCGCCGAATAGACCACTGGTCGGAACCCTCAGCCCACGTCCGAGGCCAGCAGCATCTCGGCCTCGGCGAGGATTTCGGTGACCCGCAGGCCGAACGCGGCGTCGACGGGGTGGGCGCGGCCGGTGTCGGCGGAGGTGAGCAGGGCGTCCGCGGCGCGGGTCAGGGCGGGGACGACGCCCTCCGAGCTCTCCGGCAGGAGCGTCACCCCGGCCTCGCCCCGCAACTCCACGGCGGCGCCCGCCGCGCCGGGCGGGGCGGTGAGGCTCAGCGTGAGGGTGCTCGTGGCACCGCCGGAGTGCTCGACGACCAGGTGGACGGTGTCCCCGGGGCCGTGCGCGGCGGCCGCCACCCGCCGGGCGTCGCCGAGGACCGGCAGCAGCACGGACAGGGCGTGCGGGCCCACGTCCCACAGCGCACCCTTCTCCCGCCGCCACGTCGAGGCCGCGAACGGGCTGTCGCCGGTGAACACCGAGCCCAGCCACTGCGCCCGAGCCGTGAACCAGCCGGCGACCCCCGCCTGTTCGGTGATCCACTCCTCCGTCTCGCGCAGGAAGCGGGTCGTGAAGAACACCACCGAGGCGACCCCGGCCTCCCGCGCCGCCTCGACCACCGCCTGCCCCTCCTCGACCGTCGGTGCGAGGGGCTTGTCCAGCAGCAGATGGCGGCCCGCCCGCGCGGCGCGCACCGCGAGCTCGGCCTGGATGTCCGGCGGCAGGGCCACGGCCACGGCGTCCACGTCCGCGAGGAGGGCGTCGACGTCGTCGTAGGCACGTACACCGTGCGCGGCGGCCAGCTCCTTGGCGGCGTCCGGGCGACGGCCCCACACCCCGACGAAGTCCAGCCCGTCATGCCCGCTCAGGGCGGGTGCGTGGGCCATGTGGGCCCAGGGCCCGGTGCCGAGCAGTCCGATGCGCATGCCGCCGCCTCTCCGCAGTTCCCTTGTCGGCCGGTGCGGTGTGCCATCGGCCGTGGCGAGGGTCGCACACCGACGGGGTGGCCACGCAACCCCTCGCACCCGACCACACCCGGACCACGGCGGACCGCGGCGATTCAGTGGTCGCAGTGCTGAATGCGTTCTCTTTCCTCTATTGGACCTCCGGCCGCGGTCGGGGACAGGCTGGAGTGCGTTTACGCGCCACCACGCGCACCACCGGATCCGAAAGAGGTCGCAGCATGCACACCCGCCGCATCGGAGACGTCGAGGTCAGCGCGATCGGCCTCGGCGCCATGCCCATGTCGATCGAAGGGCGACCGGACGAGGCACGCTCCCTCGCCACGATCCACGCCGCCCTCGACGCCGGCGTCACACTGATCGACACCGCCGACGCCTACCACCTGCACGCCGACGAGGTCGGCCACAACGAGACCCTCGTCGCCAAGGCCCTCGCCTCCCACGACCGGGGCCGGGACGTCCTGGTCGCCACCAAGGGCGGTCACCTGCGCCCCGGCGACGGCAGCTGGACCCTGGACGGCAGCCCGCGGCACCTCAAGGAGGCCTGCGAGGCCTCGCTGCGCCGGCTCGGCGTCGAGGCGATCGACCTCTACCAGTTCCACCGCCCCGACCCCCGGGTGCCCTACGAGGAGTCCGTCGGCGCGGTGCGCGAGCTGCTGGACGAGGGCAAGATCCGCAGGGCGGGAATCTCGAACGCGAACCCGGACCGGATCAGGCAGGCCAACGAGATCCTCGGCGGCAGGCTGGTCTCCGTGCAGAACCAGTTCTCCCCGGCCTTCCGCTCCAGCGAGCCGGAGCTGCGGCTGTGCGACGAGCTCGGCATCGCCTTCCTCCCCTGGAGCCCCCTCGGCGGTATCTCCCGCGCGGGTGAACTCGGCTCCGCCCACGCTCCGTTCGCCCGGATCGCCGACGCTCACGGGGTGAGCCCGCAGCGCGTGTGCCTGGCCTGGATGCTCGCCAAGTCCCCGGTGGTGGTGCCGATTCCGGGCGCCAGCCGCCCCGAGACGATCCGCGACTCCGCCGCCGCACCGGACCTCGTTCTCACCGCCGAGGAGCTCGCGACACTAGACGTTGCTTGAACTTTCCCAAAAAATCCGCGCGTTGGTGTGCTGACGGGCTGGAGCGGACGAACATCGAGTTCCTAGGATGTACTGTCTGTCATGCCAGTCCAGTTGGCGCGGCACGGAGCTGGGGGAGCGGATGCACTCGGAGAAGCAGCTGTCCACGAAGATCGACGCCAACGTGCCGACAGCAGCGCGCATGTACGACCACTACCTCGGCGGCAAGGACAACTACGCGGCCGACCGGGCGGCGTGCGCGGAGCTCGACAAGGTCGTCCCCAGTACGCGTCGTCTGGCCGTGAACAACCGGCGCTTCCTGCAGCGGGTCGTCAGGACCCTGACGCAGGAGTACGGCATCCGGCAGTTCCTCGACCACGGCTCAGGCCTGCCCACCCAGGACAACGTGCACCAGGTCGCCCAGAGCATCGACCCCACAGCCCACGTCGTCTACGTCGACAACGACCCGATGGTGCTGGTGCACGGCCGGGCCCTGCTGGAGCAGGACGAGCGCACCACCGTCATCCACGCCGACATGCGGGAGACGGACGCCATCTTCTCCCACCCCGACACCCAGCGGCTGATCGACTTCACCCAGCCCGTCGCCGTGCTGTTCAACTCCGTCTTCCACTGCATCCCGGACAGCGACACCGACGGACCGTCGGCCGTGGTCCAGCGGGTGACCGAACGGCTCGCGCCCGGCAGCTACCTGTTGATGTGTCAGCTGGTCAGTGAGGACGCCAAGGTGCGTGACTTCGTCACGAACTTCATGGACCAGGCGACGCAGGGCCACTGGGGGCGCGTGCGTCAGGAGAAGGACGTCGAGGCGCTGTTCGACGGTCTGGACATCCTCGAACCCGGACTCGTGGAAGTGTCCACCTGGCGCCCGGACAGCGAGGTGGCGCCCCGTCAGCTCACCCAGGAGTGGATCGAGTTTGGCGGCGTCGCCCGCCTTCCGTAGACGCGGTCGACGTCCCGGGCGGCGGCACTCCGCAGTCGCCGCTCAGGACGCGCCGCGATCACGGCGCGGGATAACGCGACTTCATCGTCTCGCGCAGCAGAGCCAGGGACTCGCGCGGGTTGAGCGCCTCGTCGGCCAGCCTGTCCAGGGCGAGCCGGTACTCCTCCGTCTCGTCACGGTCCTCGAGGAAGTTGGCACTCCTGATGTGCTCGAGGTAGACGACGTCGGGAAGATCGAGGCCGCCGAAGCGGAGATAGGTGACCGGTATGGCGGGCGCCGAGGCGTTCGTCACGTCCAGGGGAACCACCTGCACCGTCACGTTGGGACGGCGGGCCATCTCGATCAGATGCCCGAGCTGCTCGCGCATGACGTCCTTGCCGCCGAGCACGCGCAGCAGGACCGACTCGTCGACGATCGCCCACAGCTGCGGCGCGTCCGCCCGGATCACCAGCTCGGCCCGGCGCGTGCGCAGTTCGATCCGGCGCTGCACCTCACCGGCAGGCGCGTTCGGCAGGCCCCGCTCCACCACCGCCCGCGTGTAGGCGGCGGTCTGCAGCAGGCCGGGAACGTACTGGATCTCGAAGGTGCGGATGGTGGCCGCCGCCTCCTGGAGCCCCACGAGGCGGTCGAACCACTCGGGCATCAGACGCTTGTCGTAGCGCTGCCACCACCCCGGCTCACCGGCCCGCTGCAGCAGCTTGATCAGCACCGAGGCCTCGTAGGCATCGGTGCCGTACAGCTCCAGCAGGGCCCGGACGTCCCGCTCCGTCGGTGGGCGACGGCCCTTGCCGGACTCGATGCGGGAGAGCTTCGCCCCGCTGAAGCCGAGCGCGCGTGCCGCCTGGTCCTGGGAGAGGCCCGCGTCCTCGCGGAACCCCGCCAGCTGTACGCCGACCAGCATCTTCAGCAGGGTCGGCGCGGGCTCGGGCCGGTCGAGGTACGACTCGAGGCGCGAGATGCGAGGCGACGCGGCGGACATCATGGCTCCCCGTAGACAGGCAGACGTGAGGAAAACTCTATCTCACTCGGCGAACCTTCACCGTATCCCTCCGTGATGACACCGGAGTTGACCCTGGTGACCGTCCCGTCGCCGCGCGGCTCACCCGTTGCCCCGCACCAGGTGGTCGAACTCGCCGTCCTTGACACCGGCCAGGAAGGCCGCGACCTCGGCCGGCGTGTAGACGAGCGCGGGTCCGTCGGGATCGCGGGAGTTGCGCATCGCTATGTCCCCGTCGGTCAGGGCGGCGACCTCGACGCAGTTCCCCTCGGCGTTGCTGTGCCGAGTCTTGATCCAGCAGGCGTCCAACGAGCTCGCCCGCACTCCGTTCCGCACTGGTGGCACCGCAGTCTCCTTGCCGTTCGTATTCCGTGCCGCGCGCCCGGTCCTCCGGGACGGAAGAGGGCTGCATCCCATGGGCCTCGACCGTCCCGGCTGAATCTCGCGCAATTTCCCGTGCAATTGCACGGGAGCGCCGTCGGCGTGGATAATAGCTGCGGCGTCAACCCCGGCGTTGCCGCCCCATCCTGACGTCGCATCAGGGAGATGTCGTGTCGTCGCTTGCGTACCACGCGTCCCGTTCGCCGAGTGAAGGTGCGCCGAGGGCGGGTGGGATCGGCGAGGACCGCGCCCCGCTGCGCGCGGTCCTGACGGCCGACGCGGAGGAGGAGCCCTGCCCGGACGGCGAGGCGCCACCGCCCTCCGTCGTCTCCGCCGACCTGCGCATCAGCTGCGGCCGACAGGGTTTCGCCCTCGGTCGCGCCTTCACGCGCGGCATCCTGCGCCAGTGGTCGCTCGAACACCGCGAGGACGACACGCTGCTGGTGGTGGGTGAACTGGCCGCCAACGCGGCCGAGCACGCGGCGCCGCGGATCCCCGGTGGCATGCCGACCGTCCGGCTCGGCCTCGCGCTCACCCCCGGCCATCTGCTGATCACCGTCTCCGACGACATCGACAGCCCACCCGTGCCCGCGGCCTCCGCCGAGGCCTGCGAACTGGACGAGCGCGGAAGGGGCCTGGCCATCGTCGAGGCCCTGTCCGTCGGGTGGGGCTGGACGCCCAGACGCCCTGCGGGCAAGACCGTATGGGCCATGCTGTCGATCCGTCCCTCGCCCGACACCACCGTGGAAGGGTCCCCCGACATGCGCCCCGCTCCGACCGGAAAGCCGAGCACCCAGCGCACGGACCGCGACGCGCCCGCAGGCGGGCCGGCACGGACCACGCCCCTCATGACGCTCGGGCAGGTGCCCTGGAGCGAGATCAAGGACTCCACCGGCTCCGCGGCCGCCATCCCCCTCCTCCTCAACAGCGTGGCCTGGGGGGACGAGGAGACCGCCCGGACCGCGCTCGCCGAACTGCGCAGTCGCGTCTGTCAGTACGGCTTCGTCGTCGAGCAGGCCACCGCCGCGACCGTGCCCTTCCTGTGGGAGCTCGCGCAGCTGCCCCACGTGACCTGTCGGCCGCAGATCATCCAGCTGCTCAGGAGCATCGCCGACGCCCGGCAGTGGGAGAGCACGGCCGCCGTCTACCCGAAGCTGCTCAACCGCCGCGAGAACCACGTCGTGTGGGAACGCGCGGCCCGACGGGCCGTCCGCGACCGCCGTGCCGTGCTGCCGCGGCTGCTCGCCGAGGACGACGTGGAGGTCGCCCGGGCGACCACGGAGCTGGCCCGCACACTGGGGGAGTGAGGCCACCCCGGAAGAGGGGGCCCTGCCGGCACTGATCGGCACGGACGGGCAACTGCCGCACCGGGCCGGGGTGTACACGGCCCCGCACGGCAGCCGGATGGCCCGAGTCGGGGGCGGCACGCGCCGCCCCGCCCGCTCAGGACACCGTCGTCCCACTCCTTCCCCCGCAGCACGCCCCCTCCCCAGGGCCCGGTTCCGCCAGCCACTCCGCGATGGTGCGGGCGATGGGTTGGCCGGTTTCCACCTCCACGAAGCCGAACTGGCCGGACTGGTTGCACTCGAGGAACCACCAGGTGCCGTCGGCGTCCTCGGCGAAGTCGAAGGCGCCGTAGGCCAGTTGGGCCTCCCGCAGGTACTTGCGGACACCGTCGACGGCGCAGGTCGGTACCTCGACGGGACGCCACGGCAGACCGGCGGAGGCGAAGCGGACATCGACGTCGTCCAGGGGTGCGTCGGGGTCCGTCTCCTTGCGGGCGGCCAGCATCCGGTCCCCGACGACGGTCAGGCGGATGTCGGCCCGCTTGGCGACCCTGCGTTGCAGCAGCGTCGGGCCGAACGCTACGGCGGCGAAGTCCGCGTCCGGTGCCACCCGGCTCGTCGGCACCGCGCGGGGCGGATCCTGCGGGTGTGCGCCGGAGACCGGCTTGACCACGAGGTCCGGGAAACGTTCCGCGAACGCGCGGGCGGCCTGCGGAAACGTCGTGATCAGGGTGGCCGGCACGGGCAGTCCGCTGCGCTGGGCGAGGCGGAGCTGCCAGGGTTTGTGGCGGGCCCGGCGGGCGGCGTCCGGATGGTTCATCCACCTTGCGCCGGATCCGCGCAGCATGCCGTACAACGCCTGTGAGGACTCCTCGGTGAGCCAGTCGGACGGCTCGGGCACCCGGGTGGCCGGGGTGCCCGGCCTGCGCACCCAGATGGACCGCAGGCCGTCGATGCTCACCAGGCGACCCGCGGACCAGAGGTGGCCGCGGAAGGCGCCGTGCACGTACTCGCCCGAGAGGGCGACCCCGCCCGTCAGGTCGGCGGGGTCCAGCCGGACCACCGGGACCCCGGCCGCGTTGAGGTGCACGACCACCATGTCCGCCGTCACGTCCTGTTCACAGGTCAGGATCAACACGGTCATCGTCGTCGGTCCGCGTTCAGTCGTCGAAGTGGGTCTTCGAACCGGCGGTTGACGTGGTGGTCCCCAGTTCCCTCAGCAGCGCGAGGTCCGAGGCGGCGATCCGGCCGTCGAGAAGTACGTTCAACTGCAGTCCTGAGTCGTAGGCATACGGAATGGAAACGTCCAAATCCGCCGCCGGGCGTGCATAGTTGAGCGCAAACGGTTGCATCGTCTCTCCCTCTTCGTGCTGCGCCGACCAAGCCGTCGCCATGGCGCGTCGTGCTGCGTCGTCGCTTCGCCCGGTGGATCACCTGGGCTTCCATTGACTTATACGAATCGAACGGGTGGTTGGTTTCCTTACGCTCCGTAGTCATTGGCGAGTTCGGCACCCCGGACCTGAGACGGTCGGAGGCGCAGAGAGGTTGAGCGGAGATCAGACGGTGTCGCTCGGCCTGCCCAGGGGCGAGGGCCGCTGTGCGTCGGCGACCGGGCGGCGCAGGGTGCGCAGCGCGAGCAGGAGGACGCCGATGTCGTCCAGGTACACCGGGTCGGGCAGCACGTCCGTCGGCAGCACGAGATAGAGGACGGCGCCCCAGAAGACCCAGCGGGGCCCGGTCGGCAACCCGGCCCGCCGCAGCGAGCGTCGGGCGTTCACCAGCCGGACGAGCAGTGTGACGGCCACGACGAGGGCCACCGCCGCGAGGGCCACGACGACGGCGATCACTGCAGTGGTCGTGTCCACGGGCTCTCCTCGGTCCGGTGCGCCGCCGGGTGCGGGCCCCTTCCCGTCGGATTCCCGGTTACGGCGCCCGTATTGCCTCCGGGGTACCCGCGTGTGCGTCGCCCACGCCGCCGATGGCTTGTTCTCATCCTCGTGGCCCACTCGTGTGGCGTGACGTCCCAGAGGGTCGTACTAATGATCAACACAAAGTCGCGTGTCGCATGTCGGGGGCCAGGAGCGGCCGCACCCTGTCCATGGAGCTGAGCATGACCACCCGCTCTCCCGAATCCCGTCCGAACACACCCGCCGTATTCCCGACGGAGGCCCCCGCCTCGTCCGTCGAGCCACCCGGACCGGAAGGCACGCAGGCTCTGGGCGCTGCGGAGCCCGCACAGGCCGCACAGGCCGTGCAGAGCGAGGCGGGGCCGTCCCCGCTGGAATCCGCGAGGGTGCCCTCCTGGCCGACCTGGCTCACCGTCGCGGCACTCGCGATCTGCGGCGCGGCCCACTTCCCGACGGACCGGGACGGCGCGTCCCTGCAGATCTACGGCTTCGCCTTCGGCGCGTCCGTACTGTGCGTGCTGCTGGCCCTGCTGCTGACGTTCCGGTCCGCGACCCTGCTCCTCGCCGGAGCGGTCGTGGCCCCGGCAGCCCTGGTCGCGGCGGAGCTGTTCCAGGACCAGTGGCACTCGGCAGGCCTCTCCCGGGCCCTGGGCCTCGCCCTCGCACCCCCATGGCTCGCCACCCTCACCGCCGTCCTCGCCACTCTGACCGCCCTCTTCGCCCTGCTCGCGGCGCAACCGGCGGGGAGAAGGCCGACACCATCACTCCGACCGCTGATCAACCGTCGGCCGTGACCCGTGACCCGTGACCCGTGACCCGTGACCCGTGACCCGTGACCCGTGACCCGTGACCCGTGACCCGTGACCCGTGCCCCTCCCCGAGCCGCCCGCACCGCGGCCGGCTCGCGATGGTGGGTCTCAAGTCCTGTGGGCGGTCAGGCCCGGCAGTACGCGGTCCGGGGTCAGGGGGAGTTCGCGGAAGCGGATGCCGGTGGCGTGGTGGGTGGCGTTGGCGATCGCGGCGGCGGTGCCGACGACGCCGATCTCGCCGATGCCCTTGCTGCCCATGGGGTTGAGGTGGGGGTCGTCCTCGTCGACCCAGTGGGCCTCGATGTCGGGGACGTCGGCGTGGGCGGGGACGTGGTACGACGCCAGGTCGGACTCCGTGAAGTCGCCGAACGCGGCGTCCATCGTGCTGCCCTCGGTGAGCGCCATGCCCAGGCCCATGACCATGCCGCCGACGAACTGGGAGCGTGCGGTGCGGGCGTTGAGGATACGGCCCGCGGCGTACACGCCCAGCAGGCGCCGTACCCGGGTCTCACCGGTGACCGTGTCGACGGCGACCTCGGCGAAGTGCGCCCCGAACGCGTGCCGCGCGTAGGGGCTGTCGGCGTCGGCCCGGCCCGCCGTGTCGGCCTCGACGGCCAGCCCCTGTGCCGGCAGCGGGCCCGTGCGGTCGCCCAGGAGTGCCGCCAGGCGGGTGCACGCCTCATGGACCGGCCAGCCCCAGGACGCGGTGCCGGACGAGCCGCCCGCCAGGGAGGCCTGGGGCAGATCGGTGCTGCCCACCTCCACCCGTACCCGCTCCAGCGGTACCTCCAGGACGTCCGCGGCGATCTGCCCGAGCACCGTACGGGAGCCCGTGCCGATGTCCGCCGCGTTGATCCGCACCAGGAAGTTCCCGTCGGGCAGCGCCCGGGCCGAGGCCTTCGAGGGCCACACCAGGACGGGATAGGTGGCCGCCGCCACGCCCGAGCCGATCAGCAGGGGCCCCTCCGCACGGGCGCGCGGGCGCGGGTCGCGGCGGTCCCAGTCGAAGCGGCGGGCGCCCTCGCGCAGGCACTCGACGAGATGCCTGCTGCTGAACGGCTTGCCGCTGTCGGGCTCCGTGTCCGGCTCGTTGGCGATCCGCAGCTCGATCGGGTCCATGCCGAGCTCGGTGGCGAGCTCGTCCATCGCGGACTCCAGCGCGTACATGCCGGGCGCCTCGCCCGGGGCGCGCATCCAGGACGGCGTCGGTACGTCGAGCGGCACCACACGATGGGCCGTGCGGCTGTTCGGTGTGGCGTACATGACGCGGGCCGGTGTCGCCGCCTGCTCCACGAACTCCTTGACGTGCGAGGTGTGGGTGGTGACCTCGTGGCGGAGCGACGTGAGGCGTCCGTCCCGGCCGGCGCCGAGGCGCAGCCGGTGCAGGGTGGGGGCGCGGTGTCCGACGACGGCCGGGAGGTAGCGGCGGGGGAGGGCCACGGTGACGGGCCGTCCGGTCCGCTTCGCCGCCATCACCGCGAGCACGACGTCCGGGCGGGGCGTGCCCTTCGAGCCGAAGCCGCCGCCCACGTGTTCGGCGTGGACCGCGATCCGCTCCGCGGGCATCTCGAACAACTGGGCGAGCACGGCGCGTACGACGCCGGAGCCCTGGCTGGAGGTGCGGACCGTCAGCCGGTCTCCCTCCCAGTGGGCGGTGGTGGCGTGCGGCTCCATGGGGTGGTTGTGCAGCGGGGGCACGCGGTAGCGGACATCGACGCGGACCTCGGACGACCCGAACGCGCCCTCGGGGTCGCCCTGTTCGCGTACCGCCGGATACCCGCCGTTGGCCTGCTCGGGGACGTACCCGGCCGGGTGCGTGTCGGTGAGGGCGACATCGTGCTCCTCCGTCGCGTACACGACGTTCACGGCCGCCACACCGGCGCGGGCCGCCTCCAGGGTCTCCGCCACGACCAGCGCGACGAACCAACCCCGGTGCGGCACCCGGGAGTCCTGCAGGACGGCCAGCGTGGCGTCGTCGGACTCGGCGAGCCGCGGGGCGTCCTCGGGCGTCAGCACGGACACGACCCCGGGCACCTCCAGGGCGGCCGCGGTGTCGATCCGCGTCACCCGGCCCCGCGCCACGACCGCCGGGACGGGCCGGGCCTGGAGGCGCCCGGGGGAGGGGTGTTCGGCGGCGTAGCGGGCGGTGCCGGTGACCTTCAGACGCCCTTCCCGGCGCTCGGCGGGAGCGCCCGGCACGGTGGCGGGCTCGGCCATGGAGTCCTCCTCGGGATGCCGGTTCAGGTCCTGGCGGGCGCCGTGAGGCGGGCCAGGACGTCGAGGGCGAGACCGCGGGCGAGGGGCACCTTGTAGGCGTTGTCCCGCAGGGGCCGCGCGGCGGCCAGTTCCAGATCGACGGCGTGCTCGAACGCCGCGGCGGTGGGCGCGGCGCCCAGCAGTGCCTCCTCGGCCCGCCGCGCCCGCCAGGGCCGGTGCGCCAGCGCGCCGAAGGCGAGCCCGACGTACGAGACCGTTCCGTCCGCCACCTCCACCACGGCCGCGACGGAGGCGAGGGCGAAGGCGTACGAGGCCCGGTCGCGGGCCTTGCGGTAGGCGGACGGCAGCCCGGCCGGGCGGCCCGGCAACACCACACCGGTGATCAGCTCACCGGGCCGGATCTCGGTGTCCTGCTCCGGACGGTCCCCGGGCAGCCGGTGGAACTCGGCCGCCGGGACGCTCCGGGTGCCCTCGGGGCCGTACAGCTCCACCCGCGCGTCGAGGGCGGCCAGCGCGACGGCCATGTCGGAGGGGTTCGTGGCGATGCAGTGCTCCGAGTGCCCGAGCACGGCGTGGTCCCGGTGGACGCCCTCCAGAGCGCCGCAACCGCTGCGCGGCACGCGTTTGTTGCACGGTTTGGACAGGTCCTGGAAGTACGGACAGCGGGTGCGTTGCAGCAGGTTGCCGCCCGTGGTGGCCGCGTTGCGCAGCTGGCCGGAGGCGCCCGCGAGCAACGCCTGGGACAGCGCCGGGTAGCGGTCGCGGACGAGGGGATGCGCCGCGAGGTCGCTGTTGCGGACGGTCGCCCCGACGCGCAGCGCCCCGTCGGGCAGCTCCTCCACCGTGCCCAGCGGCAGGCGGCCGACGTCGATGAGGGCGGCGGGCCGCTCCACGCCGAGCTTCATCAGGTCGACGAGGTTGGTGCCACCGCCGAGATAGCGGGCGCCGGGGCGGGAGGCATAGGCGTCGGCGGCCTCCTCGACGCTGTCGGCCCGTACGTACGCGAAGGGTTTCACCGGATCACGTCCTCCACCGCGTCGACGATGCGCGGATAGGCGCCACAGCGGCACAGGTTCCCGCTGAGCCGCTCACGGATCTCGTCCCGGTCCAGTGGTACGGGCCGCCCGGACGGTGTCGCCGGGTCGGTGACGTGTGACGGGTGGCCCGCCTCGGCCTCGGCGACCGCGCCGAGCGCGGAGCAGATCTGGCCCGGGGTGCAGTACCCGCACTGGAAGCCGTCCCGTTCGAGGAACGCCCGCTGGAGCGGATGCGGCTCCTCGCCGTCACCGGCGAGCCCCTCCACGGTCGTGACGTCGCAGCCGTCCAGGGAGACGGCGAGGAGCAGACAGCTGTTGACGCGCCGCCCGTCCACCAGGACCGTACAGGCGCCGCACTGACCGTGGTCGCAGCCCTTCTTGGCGCCCGGCAGGTCGAGGTCCTCACGCAGCAGGTCCAGCAGGACGCGCCGGTGGTCGACGGTCAGCGTGTGCGGTTTGCCGTTGACCCGCAGCATGACGTCGGACTGGTGGGGGCGCGAGGCGACGGTGTCCTCGTCGTGGCTCTGGCTTCCCATGCTGGACGACCCTCCGGGACGGGCGGAACGGTGCCGTGGGAACCGCGTATCCACGCTGCGCCACCTGACACTCGTTGCGGCGCACAAGACTGCCTAGGCTGGCCGTCATGCCCGAACATTCACATGTCCCGTCGGATCCGGTTCCGGCACTGCGCACCGCCTACGAGGCGCTGGCCGCCGTCGTCGACCCGCTCGGCGACGAGGAGTCCTGGCAGCCCACCGGCTGTACGGGCTGGGCCGTGCGCGATCTCGTCTTCCACCTCGTCGCGGACGCCCGGCGTGCCCTGGTGGCCCTGCACACGCCGGCCTCCGGGCAGCCCGACCGGGACGCCGTGACGTACTGGCAGGACTGGCGGCCCCATCCCGGGGGCGCGGCGAACGGCCGTCGTTACAACCGGGTCGCCGCGAGCATGTTCCTCGACTTCGCCCAGCTGCGCGAGCTGTACCTGGAGACGGCGGCGGCCACCGTCCACGCCGCCGCGGCGGTCCGCCCGGACGCCCTCGTCGCCACCCAGGGCCACGTCCTGACCGCCGGCGACCTGATGAGCACGCTCACCGTCGAGGCCGCCGTCCACCAGCTCGACCTCGTTGTCGGACTGCCCACCGCGCCGGGCCCGCCGCCGGCCGCCCTGGCGGTGGTGCGGACCACGCTGGACGGCCTCCTCGGCCGCCCGCTGCCCGTGGACTGGAGCGACGAGCACTACGCCCGCGCCGGCACGGGCCGCCTGCCGCTGACGGAACCGGAACGACGGTCCCTGGGACCGGACGCCGACCGTTTCCCTCTGTTCTGTTGACGTCCTGTTCCGCTGTCGTTCTGTGCCGCAGGCGTCCCAGGGGCCTGTCCGGCGGATCAGGTCGCAAGCGACGGGGCCTTAGCCCCGCGTCTGCGGCATGATCCGCCGGACAGGCCCTAGCCCTCGGGCGTCTCCTTGGCCTCGGTGGTGCCGCTCGCGGAGGGAGCGGGCCGCCACTTGAGGCGTTCGAAGGTGCGGGTGAGCTGCTGCAACGGGGAGCCGGCGGGCTTGCCGGTCGTTCCCGTCTGCTGCGGCTCGGGGGCCTCGCCGGACTCGCGGAAGACGGTGAGTGCCTCGTGGGCCCGTTCGGCGGCCTCGCGGTACAGGTCGCGCGACCTCGTCATGGCCTCCAGCGCCTCCGCGTACATGGCCACCAGCCTGCGCTCGCGGGCGAGTTCCTCCTCCAGCGTCAGCAGGCTCCAGTCCTCACGGAGCGCGGCGAGCGCCTCCTGCGCGCCGTCCGGGAGCGGCTTGGGCAGCGCGGCGAAGCGGATCACCGCGTCGACCAGTTCGGTCGGCTCCGAGCCGTCCAGGAAGACGGTCCGTACGGTGAGGTCGCCGGGGTCGGAGTCGAGGGGGGCCGGGGTGCCCGGCAGCACGACCGCGCCGCCGCGCGGCACCTCCACGCCGGAGTCCCGCAGCGCGTAGTTCACGGCGCGCAGCTGGTGCGGCGAGGCCCGGTGCTCGACCACGCGGTGGCGCAGTCCCGGCGGCAGGAAGCGCGTCAACGGCCTGCGGCCCACCGCGTCGGGCGTCATCGCCTCGTGGACGACGACGTCGATGCTCCAGCCGTCGCGCTGCGCGCCACGGAGCGCGCGCCGCATGTCCGTTTCGTCGGTCGGTAGCGGGTTGACGTCCCCGAGGCGCAGGCCCGTGGGTGACTCGTAATCCGGGCCGGTGTCCTGCTCCCAGGGCCAGAACACGGTGGCGGGGGAGGGCCACCGCTGGTCCCACGGTCGCTCCGCCTCCGCGACCAGCGTCCACTCCCGCCCGGTGTCCGGGCCGGATTCCGGGACGTCCGTGAGCGTCAGCCGGGCCCGTACGGTCACCTCCTCCGGGACCCGCCAGCGTGCCTCGAACACGCTGCGGCCCTCGGGACTCTCGTCGGCGGGCACTTCCTTGCAGTCGTCGATGACCTGGTCGTCCTTGAGCCGCCGCAGGTGTTCTCGGACGAGGTCCGCTGCGGCGGCCGCGGTGTGGCGGCCGCGGGCCGGCCAGACTGTGGAGGGGATCGGGGGGCGGGCGCTGGAGGACGTTGACATGAGTCCATCTGTGGGGCGGGAACAACGTGCGGGTCCCAGTATCGTCTTTCCACGTCGCACACGATCAAGCGGGGGTGCGCGGTGTCCCTGGGTGCACACGGGGCGCACGGCGTGCGCGCGGGGCGCGTGGGTATCGCACCAGTCGACCGCCGCTCACCCGTGTCCCCGCCGCCCTCCGGCGCCCAGAATCGGCTGCGCGGACAGGGCCCGCCCACCATCCGCATCGGGGTGGGCCCTGCCCGCGCTACGGGCGGGTGAAGGCCCCCACGCCCTCCTTGAACGCCTCGCGGGGATGTGGGTGCGCTCCAGCGGTTCCGCCGGGATGATCTGCCCTTCGTGTGCCGAGCCTCGAAGGCGAGCCCTTCGTGCACCAGGCCCCGATGCGAGCCCTCCGTGCACCGAGCCCCGAAGGCAGGTCCTTCGGGGCCCGGCACCACGAAGTCCGTTACGCGCCGCTCGCCTTGAGCATGTCCTCGCGCTCGACGATCTTCACGCGCTCGCGGCCCTCGGGCTCGCCCAGTGCCTTCTCGGCGGCGTCGAGCTTGTACCAGCCCTCCCAGGTGGTGAAGCGGACGTCGCGCTCGGTGAGGAACGCGTCCACGGCCTCGGGGGCGGGCGAAGCCGGCGTCTGGAGGCGCTCGTTTGCGTAGTCGTCCAGCAGGTTGGCCACCGTCTCGTTGGCGTCGCCCTTGGTGTGGCCGATGAGGCCGACCGGGCCGCGCCGGATCCAGCCGGTGACGTAGGTCGACTGGAGGTGCTCGCCGGTCTCCTGGAGGACCCGGCCGCCCTCGTCCGGGACCGTGCCGCTCTCGATGTCCCAGGGCAGCTTGGGGAGTTTGTCGGAGAGGTAGCCCACGGCACGGTAGACCGCGCTGACGTCCCAGTCCTTGAACTCGCCGGTGCCCTTGACGTTGCCGGTGCCGTCGAGGGCGGTGCGCTCGGTGCGCAGGCCGACGACCGCGCCGTCCTCGCCGAGGATCTCGGTGGGCGACTCGAAGAAGTGCAGGAACAGCTTGTGCGGCCGGTCGCCGACGTCGCGGATGGCCCAGTTCTCCAGGGTCTTGGCGACCATGTCGGCCTGCTTGTTGCCGCGCCGGGTCGCGATCGACCCCTCGTCGTAGTCGATGTCCTCGGGGTCGACGATGACCTCGATGTTGGGGGAGTGGTCGAGCTCCCGCAGCTCCATCGGGCTGAACTTGGCCTGCGCGGGGCCGCGCCGGCCGAAGACGTGGACCTCCAGCGCCTTGTTGGCCTTCAGACCGTCGTACACGTTCGGCGGGATCTCCGTCGGCAGCAGCTCGTCCGCCGTCTTCGCCAGGACGCGCGCCACGTCGAGGGCCACGTTGCCGACGCCGAGGACGGCGACCTTCTCCGCCTCGAGCGGCCAGGTGCGCGGCACGTCCGGGTGGCCGTCGTACCAGGAGACGAAGTCCGCCGCGCCGTAGGAGCCGTCGAGGTCGATGCCGGGTATGGACAGCGCCCGGTCGGCCGTGGCGCCGGTGGAGTAGATCACGGCGTCGTAGAACGAACGCAGGTCGTCCAGGCTGATGTCGGTCGGGTAGTCGACGTTGCCGAAGAGACGGATCTGCGGCTTGTCGAGGACCTGGTGCAGCGCCGTGATGATGCCCTTGATCCGGGGGTGGTCGGGGGCGACGCCGTAACGGATCAGGCCGAACGGGGCGGGCATGCGCTCGAAGAGGTCGATGGAGACACCGGGGTCGGCGGCCACGTCGGACTTGAGCAGCGCGTCGGCGGCGTAGATCCCGGCGGGGCCGGCTCCGACGATGGCTACCCGCAGGGGGCGCGGCATGATCAGGTTCCCTTCGAGCGATGACAGGACGACTCGTCGGGAAGCCTAAGCTAAGGCAAGCCTAAGTCGGTACGCGGGTCCGGCCTATGGACTCATAAGGCGGGTTTATGAGTCACGCGCGTCCGCGGGAAGCGGCTGTTCCGCCCAGATGATCTTGCCGGTCGGCGTGTAGCGCGTGCCCCACCGGTCCGCCACCTGTGCGACCAGGAACAGGCCGCGGCCCCCCTCGTCGGTCATGGCCGCGTGACGCAGATGGGGCGAGGTGCTGCTGCCGTCGAAGACCTCGCAGATCAGACTGCCGTCCCGCAGCACCCGCACGCGGACCGGGCCCGCACCGTAGCGGATCGCGTTGGTGACCAGCTCACTGAGGATCAGCTCCGTCGTGAACGTCAGCTCCTCAAGACCCCAGTCCGCCAGCTTCCGGGTCACCGCGGCGCGCACCTCACCGACGGCCGCCGGATCCATCCGCACCTCCCACTCGGCCACCCGGTCCGCCCCGAGCGCCCTCGTGCACGCGACGATCAGCGCCACGTCGTCGCTCGGCCGGGACGGCAGCAGGGCGTCCAGGACGACCCGGCAGGTCTCCTCGGGCGAGGAACCCCCCGAGGCCAGGGCCGTGCCCAGCAGCTCGAGACCGGTGTCGATGTCCCGCTCGCGGTCCTCGACCAGCCCGTCGGTGTACAGCACGAGCCGACTGCCCTCCTCCAGCTCCACATCCGCCGTCTCGAACGGCAGACCCCCCACCCCGAGCGGAGGCCCGGGCGGCACGTCGAGGAACGTCACGCCGCCGTCGGGACGGACCACGGCGGGCGGCGGATGGCCGGCGCGGGCGATGGTGCAGCGCCGCGAGACGGGGTCGTACACCGCGTACAGGCAGGTGGCGCCGGTGATGGGCGCGCTGCCGCCCTCGTCCTGCTCGTCCTGGTCGATACGGCCGACCAGCTCGTCGAGGAGCCCGAGGAGCTCGTCGGGAGCCAGGTCCAGCGCGGAGAAGTTGCTCACCGCCGTCCGCAGCCGCCCCATGGTGGCCGCCGCGTACAGCCCGTGGCCCACCACGTCCCCGACCACCAGCGCGACGCGCGCCCCCGACAGCGGCAGTACGTCGAACCAGTCGCCGCCCACGCCGGCCTGCGCGGGCAGATACCGGTAGGCGATGTCCAGGGCGCTCTGCTCCGGCAGGCTGCGCGGCAGCAGACTGCGCTGGAGGGTCACGGCCATGCTGTGCTCGCGGGTGTAGCGGCGCGCGTTGTCGATGGAGACCGCTGCGCGCGCGACCAGCTCCTCCGCGAGCGCCACTTCCTCCGCGTCGAACGGCTCGGGCTTCTCGGAACGCCAGAAGCTGACCACACCGAGGACCAGGGACCCGGCCCGCACGGGCACGGTGATCAGCGAGTGGATGCCGTACTCCACCACCTGCGCGGCGCGCTCCAGGTCCTGGGCGTGCCAGCCGGCAGCCTCGCTCAGGCGCGGTTCGACGACCGGCCGTCCGCTCTCGATGCTGCGCCCCTGCGGCGACGACGCCACGAACCGGATCCGCTCACCCGCCGGATACAGGGGAGCGTCCTTACGGAGGCCGGCCAGCGCGGTACGCCGCAGCCCGGCCCCCCGCTCCGGCTCCTCACCGGCGAGAACCGCGTCGTACAGGTCCACGACGACGAAGTCCGCGAACCGCGGCACGGCCAGGTCCGCCAGCTCCTCGGCGGTCCGGGTCACGTCCAGGCTGGTGCCGACGCCCGCGCCGGCGTCGTAGAGCAGGTCGAGGCGCTCCCGGGCCGCCTCGGCCCGGCCCGACAGGGCGCGCAGCTCCGTGGAGTCGCGCAGCGTGGCGACGCTGCCGGAGGGGCCTCCCCGCAGGTTCGTGGGCCGCTGGTTGACCGCGAGGAGCCGGTCGCCCACCAGGTGCACCTCGTCGGTGGCGACGCGTCCCGAGGAGAGCAGGTCGGCGATCGCGGGGTCGAGGCCGAGGGCCCACACCTTGCGTCCCTCGGCGTCCTCCGGCAGATGCAGCAGACGACGTGCCTCGTCGTTGGCGAGGAACAGGTCGCCCTCGTCGCCGACGATGATCACCCCTTCCCGCACCGAGTGCAGCACCGCGTCGTGGTGCTCGTACATGCGGGTCATCTCGTGCGGGCCGAGGCCGTGGGTCTGGCGCATCAGCCGCCTGCTCACCAGGGCCGTTCCCGCCGTGGACAGGGCCACCGCCACGCCCGCGGCGAACAGCAGCAGCGGCAGCTGGCGGTCCAGGGCGCCGCCCACGCGCGCCGTCGTGATGCCGGCCGACACCAGACCGACGACCTTCCCGTCGGGGGCCTTGATCGGCACGACGGCCTGCACCAGCCGGCCTATGGTCCCCGTGATCTCCTCGGTCACCGTCCCGCCCGCCTGGGCGGGGGCCAGGTTGCCGACGAACTTCTTGCCGATGCGGTCCGGCTTGGGATGGGTGTAACGGATCCCGTCGGGGTTCATGACGACGATGAAGTCGACCTTCGCCGCCTTGCGCGCGGCCTCCGCCGACGGCTGCAGGACAGCCGTGGGGTTCGGGGTGCTCAGCGCCGCGCGGGTGCCCGGCGCGTTGGCGAACGTCTCGGCGACGGCGAGGGAGCGATTACGTGCCTCCACGCTGCTGTCGTGCCGCACCTGGAGCACGAGCGCCACGACCGCGGCCACGACGAGCAGCAACACGATGACGACCTGAAGGAAGAACACCTGACCGGCGACGCTGCGCCCACTCAGCGACCCCCGGCCACGGGTATGAGGGCGCGCGGCACGCAAAGGGCTGGGGGCACGGGTCGGCCGAGACCCGGGTCGACCCGTTATCCGGACCATGTGCCCATGTCTACACTGCCACGCCGTATGAGGCGAGGGGCGTCACACAGGGTCACACCTCGTTCTACGGCCCACCTGCGTCGGCCGGTTGGCCGCTCCTCAGTCATCACGCGGTGCCGCGGAGCGGCGCGTGGCCAGGAGCAGCGCGATGTCGTCCGGGCGGTCGACGGTGTGCCGCGCCGTCGTGGTGAGCCGGTCGGCGACCCCGGCCAGGAAGCGGCCGTCCGCGCGGACCTCCCCGCCACCGGCCCGGGAGAGCGCGACGCGCAGCGCGGCGATGCCGTCGTCGATGTCCGCGCCGGGCCGTTCCACGAGGCCGTCGGTGTACAGGGCCAGGATCGCGCCGGGTTCGAGGCGCAGTTCGGTCACCGGGTACCGGGCCTGCGGGTCCACGCCGAGTACGACACCGCCGGGGATGTCCACGAGTTCCGTGAGCCCGTCCGGGCGGCGCAGCAGGGGCAGCGGGTGGCCCGCCCGGGCGGCCCGGGCCACACCGGTGACGGGATCGAGACGGACGTAGCAGCAGCTGGCGAACTGCCCCGGGTCCAGGTCGATCAGCAGGTGGTTGGTCCCGCTCATCACCTCGTCCGGCGGATGGTCGCCCACCGCGAACGCCCGCACCGCGCTGCGCAGTTGCCCCATGGTCGCGGCCGCCTGCACGCCGTGCCCCTGGACATCGCCGATGACCAGGGCCAGGGCACCGCCGGTCTCGACGACGTCGTACCAGTCCCCGCCCACCTCCATGCCCTGGGTGCCCGGCAGATACCGGCCGGCGGTCTCCACCTGCGGGTGCGCCGACAGACGGTGGGGCAGGAGGGCCTGTTGCAGGCCCCGGGCGAGGGCGGCCTCGGTCTCGTAGCGCTGTGCCTTCTCCATGGCGTGGGCGATCAGTCCGGCCACGGCGGTCAGCACGGTGCGCTCCTGGGTGCTGAAGCTGCGGGGGCGGTCGAAGCCGAGGATGCAGGTGCCGACCGGGCGGCCGGAGGCGATCAGGGGCAGGAAGGCGCGGGCCCCCTCCGTCGCGTCGAGGGCGATGCCGGGATAGGCGGCCCGCAACTGGGGCATCGAGTCGAAGAAGAGCGGGCGGCCCGTGGTGAGCGTCTCCACGCCGGGCAGCCGGGTGTCGAGCCCCACACCGTCGAAGGGGGCGAGGAAGCCCTCGGGGAAGCCGTGCTCCCACGCCAGGTACAGATGCCGCTCCTGGAGCAGGTAGATGGCGAGCCGGCGGCCGCCGAACGCGGGCAGCAGCTCCTGCATGACGACGGCGGAGACCTGGCGGGCGGTGACGGCCTCGGTGAGGGCGATGGCGAGGGCGATGGGGCGGTACATCGGGGCCGTCGCGGTGTCCTCGGCCGTGGTGGCGTCGCGCGCACCCCGGTCGAATGCCAGGCCGCCCACGCTCTCCACGGGCTCCACGGGGTTCACGGGCGGCTCCGGCACCCGGCTGGACGGGCGGACGGTGCACGTGAGGATGTCGGTGCCCGCGTACACCGACAGAGCCAGCCAGTCGCCCTCGGCGGGCCGCTCCTCCTGCCCGGAGGGCCGTCTGACGTGGAAGTGGGCGGGCTGGTCCGACAGCAGTACGGCGCGCAGGTGTTCCTCGTAGGCGGGCTCCTGAAGCCACGGCACGCCCTCCCACAGCGACCGTCCGACCAACTCGGCGTGCGGGCGGCGCAACAGCTCGGCCGCACGCGGATTCGCGTAGCCGACCACGCCCAGCCGGTCCAGGCTGAGCACACCGTCCGGGAGCAGGTCGGCCGCCGCGTCGGCCGTCGAGCCCGAACCGGCGTCGAGCACGACCCCACCCGCGGACCGGGCGCCGTCGGCGTCCCCGGGCCCCCACAGCTGCACCAGCCGCGGCTCCCCGTTCGCGGCGCGCACCGGCACCGGGAGCGCCGGCGGCCGCCCGGCCGCGGTCTGCCGCAGCAGGTCCTGGAGCCGGGGCGGATCCGTCACGCACTCCACGAGGTCGCGCACATGGCTCAGCTCCCGCCCGGCGGGCACGCCCAGCAGCGCGGGCAGGTGATCGTCGGCGGCCAGGGCCCCCGTCGCGGGGTCCCAGGAGAAGCGCGCCAGCCGGGCCGCGGCGGGGCCGGTGGCCGGCGGGCGCACGTACAGCGGCTCGTCGTCCCAGCGGACGGACGACCCCTCCTGCTCCAGGCGCCGCAGGGCCCCGCCCAGACGTTGCGCCAGCCGGGTGAGCCGGTCCCGCTCGGCGAGCACCTCGGCGGCGTCGGCGGCGGACGGCCTGAGCACGGTCAGCACACCGAACGTCGAGACCGCGTGGGCGACGGGTACATGGATGGACCCGAACGGGAACGGCAGACCGGCCGCGAACTGGGGATAGCGGCGCATGGTCTCCGTGGCGTTCGGCAGCACCACCTGGACGCCCAGCCGATGGACGTCGGCGACCGGGAACGGCCGGTCGACGTGCAGGCGCCACCAGGGCCGGAACAGGTGGCCGGGGAGCCCGGCGAGCACGGCGAGGCGCAGCAGCCCGGGCGAACTCGAGCACAGGTAGACGCCCCCGGCGCGGTTGTCGGCCGTGCCGACCGCGTCCGCCGCGGTCTCGGTCAACAGCGCGGCCAACCGCCCGGGCATGCCGTTCTCGCCCTTGGCGCTCCCAGTCATGGCCCTACCTCGTCCGTGCGCCGCCGGGTGGGCGACACAGCAAGAATGCGCCCCCCGGCCCCCGCCGCGCACCCGCAGGGACCGGCGGACCCAGGACGACACCCGCGGCCGTGGGGTGATCGTCACCGTGCGTGAACGGCGTTCGGGCCGCACGGGTGAGGCGTCCCGGGGTACGCGCAGCGCCATGGGCGAGATTCGGGTCGGCACGTGTTCGTGGACCGACCGGCCGCTGGTCTGCAGTGGCCGGTACCCGGTCGGGCAACGGGACGCCGAGGGGCGACTGCGGTACTACGCAGGCAGGTTCGGCATCGTGGAGGTGGACTCCGGCTATTACGCGCTGCCTTCGGCACACAAGCCGATCCGGCGGTGGGGCCGCCGTACGGGCCGCCGAGCGCATGTGCGGCCCGCTCGCGGGCTGACCGGCCGACCGGCTGTCAGACGGTACGAAGGGTACGCTTCGCCAGCTCGAACGCCGGCAGCATGTCCTCGTGCTCCTCGGTGTCGATCCCGCCGAGGTGCAGCACGACGGGGCCGTCGGCCGTGGCCACGGCGAGGGCGTGCTCCTTCTTCGTCTCGTCGAGGATCTCGCTCGTGTAGAGGTACTCCACCTCGACCCCGGAGAGTCCGCCCGCCTCGAACGTGCGGTACTTCTCCTTGCTCGCTCCGTTCTCGGCCGCCACGAACGCCTCCAGCACGCCGCGTGCGTCGGCGTTCCCCGGCTTGCCGGTGTAGACGCGGATGAAGCCGATGTGCCCGGCGGGCTTGGCGTCGATCTCGCAGGCGAGGGCGACCGGGCCCTGGTACAGGAGTTCGTCCGGCTGGTCCTGAGGGCTGCCGGAACCGCCCGAGCCGCCGGACTGGACAGCCTCCGCCGTCCAGCGCTCGGCGGTCCGGAACGAGACGGGCAGCTCGCAGGCCGTACCGGGACCGCCCAGTGTGCCGCCGCCCTTGGCGCCCGCGTCGGCCTGCCCGCTCGCACCGGTCGCCTTCGCGGGGGCCGACGAGGCGCTCGCCTTCTTGTCGTCTTCCTCCGCGGCCCCGCACCCCGTCAGGACCCCCGCCAGCAAGGCCGCTCCGGCCACCCGACGCCACATGTTCCCCACCCCGAACTGCAATTCGATCAGAGGGGGCACTGTATCCGACGGTCCTGACACGCCGGGGAGATGATCTGCGGGCCTACGAGGAGCCACGTGCGGCGCGGCGGTGGGCGGCGACCCGTTCGCGGGTCGCGCACCGGCGTGAGCAATAGCGGCGCTCGGGCCCGCTGCCCTGTGTGATGAAGACGTTCCGGCAGCCGGGCGAGGCGCACACCCTGCCGGGCGGCAGCTGACGGTCCCAGACCAGGACGGTCAGCGCCATACAGGAAGAGGCGAGGAACCACTCGTCCCACGGGGCGTCGTCGTCGCGGTCGAGGTGGGGGTGCCAGGGCGTACCGCCCCCGTGCGAGGTCAGGCGCAGCGCTCCGGTATGCCGGCGCAGCAGGCGGTTGAGCACCTGAGCCGCACCGTCCACGCCGTCGGCGGTGAAGACGTCGCGCAACAGGACGGCGGCCGTGCGCATCCCGTCCACGTCACGGGGCGTGAGATCCAGGGGCCCCGTCTCGCCGTGGGCGCGCAGGACCTCGACGACCGCGGCGGGGTCGGGGCGGTCGACGGCGAGGACGTTGAGGAGGGCGGCGGTGCGGCGGGCCATGGTCAGCACGGAGTGCCGGCTCGACCAGTCGTCGGCGGGGGAGGACACCGGCGCAATGTAACGCATCTTGCAGAGTTTTGAGTTACTTACGTAACGTCCCGTCGATGAGGAAGCGTTACGCGCTGGGCCTGTACCTGACCGGAGCGGTGACGGCCCGTACCGGGGACGACATGTCCGGACCGGCGCTGCTGCTGGCCGGGTTCGCCCTCGCCGGGTCGGCCACGCAGGCGTCGACGCTGCTCGCGGCGATCACCGTCGCGGCGGCGGTCGGGGGGCCGGTGCTGGGGGTGCTGCTCGACCGGGCCGAGCGTCCCGGCCGGCTGTTGTCCCTGGCGCTGGTCCTCTACGCGGTGGGCCTGACGGGGGTTCTCGCGGGGCTCGGCCGCCTGCCGTTCGGCGTGAGCGTCCTCGTCGCGGCGTTCACCGGGCTGCTGGGGCCCGCACTGTCGGGCGGTTGGACGGCCCAGCTGCCGCGGGTCGTACCCCCCGAGCGGCTGCCCCGCGCCAACGCTCTCGACGCGATGACGTACGGCTCGGCAAGCCTGGTCGGGCCGGCACTGGCCGGGGGCGTCGCCGGGGCGGCCGGGGCGCCGGCGGCCGTGGTGGTGTCGGTGGTGCTGATCGGGGCGGCGGTACCGGCGGCTTGGGGGTTGCCGGGGAGGGGGCAGCCCGTGCAGGGACAGGGACAGGGACAGGGACAGAGAGCGGGAGCGGGGTTCTCGGTGGGTACCGGGCTGCTTGCCGGGGTGCGGTTCATCGTCGGCAATCACCGTCTGGCCCGGGCCACCGTCTCCTCGGTCGTCTCCTGCGCGGCTCAGGGCATGGTGACGGCCTGCCTCCCCCTGCTGGGCGAACGCGTCCTCGGTGGGGCCGGGCACGGCGCGTTGCTGCTCTCCTGCACGGCCGTCTCCGCCCTGGCGGCCAACGCCGTCCTGGCGAGACGGCCGCACGCGCTTGCCCCCGAGACCGTCATCCGGGCCGGTGCGCTGCTCCAGGCGGCGGCGCCGGCGGCGGCCGCGACAGGACAGCCGGTCACTGTCGTCGCGGCCGCGCTTCTGGCCGGAATCGGCGAGGGCCCCCAGCTCACCGCCCTCTTCGCGGTCCGCCACCGGGAGGTTCCCGAGCAGCTGCGTGGCCAGGTCTTCACGACCGGTGCCAGCGCGAAGATCACCGGCTTCGCGCTGGGAGCCGCGGCCGCCGGCCTGATGGGCGTGTGGTCACTGCCCGGCGCGTTGCTGTCGGCGGCCGCACTGCACCTCATGGCGGCGCGGGCGATGGGACGGAGCGAAACATGAGAACTTGCGGCGCGCCGACCACCCGAAGGCGCTGGTGCGGGTGATCGCGTGTGCGAGGGCGGGGAACGGCCCGGCCCCGGACTGCCGTCAGCCGAACACCTTGGACCTGACGCCGCCCGCGGCCGCCGCGGGCCGCGCCGTCGCGCGGATCGAACGCCGTACGAGATGCGCTTCGCGGCGCACGTCGTGGGCCGCATGGCGGCCGCGCCACAGCAGGGACGGGTTGCCCGCCGTGTCGTCGGCGGCGATCAGCAGGCCGCCGAGCATGGAGAGGTTCTTGAAGAAGTGGATGCGTTGCTGGGCACGGTCGGCGGGGTCCTCCTCCTCCCAGAAGCGGTGGGCCGCCAGGGTGGTGGGCACGAGGGTGGCCGCGATGGCCAGCGCGGCCGGCCGGGGGACGCGCCCCGTGGCCAGCAAGAAGCCCGCCGCCACCTGGACGGCACCGCTCAGTCGCACGGCCTGCTCGGTCCGGTCCGGCAGGACCGGCACACGCTCGGTGACGGGACGTACGACGGATTCGGCGGTCGGCGCCACCTGCTCGGGTTCACGGACGGAACTCAGGCCGCCGCTGATGAACATGGAGGCGAGCATGGGACGGCCGACCAGACGCAACAGACTCATGGCCTCTCCAGACGTGTCGGTACGGACAGCGGCCACCGGGTTCCCTCCCTGGCCGGGACCATGCACCGCCCGACGGGCACCCCCGCCCCTGCCGCACCGCGCCCGGGCGGCTTACGCGGGCCGTACCGCGCCGAGGACCGCCGACTCGCCGGCATAAAGGACCGATTCCTCGCGTATGTACGCCCCCGGGCTCGGCGCGTGGATCATCATGCCGTTGCCGGCGTAGAGGCCGACATGGCTCGCGCCGTGGAAGAAGACCAGGTCGCCGACCTGGAGATCAGTGAGGGGGATCGCCGTGCCGGTGAGGGCCTGCTCCTGCGCGGAACGCGGGAGCGCCACGCCGGCGGCCCGCCAGGCGGCCTGGGTCAGGCTGGAGCAGTCGTACGACGTCGGCCCGTTGGCGCCCCAGACGCACGGCTTGCCGATCTGCGCACGGGTGAAGTCGAGGGCCCTCGCGGCCTTCCCCTGGTACACCGACTCCACCGCGCCGGCGACGGACGGAACGGAGGCGACGAGGGGTGCGGAGGCGACAGAGGCGACCGGCGGGGCGGAGACGACGGAGGCGACCGGCGGGGCGGAGACGACGGAGGCGACCGGCGGTGCGGTGGGTACGGAGGCGAACGGCTGGCCCGCGGAGGTGGGCTGCTGCGTCGGCCAGGGGGCCGCGGCCGGCTGGGCGACCGGCACGCTGCCGGTGTCCCAGGGCTGCGGGATCGGCGCTGCTGCGGGCGTGGTGACGGGGAGTGACCCGGTGTCCCAGGCCTGCGGTGCCGGGGGCGGCACGGTCGGCAGGCTTCCGGTGTCCCAAGTCTGAGCGGCCGGCTGCGCCTGGGGCGGTACGGCCGGCAGCCCCCCGGTGTTCCACGTCTGGGCGGCCGGCTGTGCCTGGGGCGGCACGGCGGGCAGGCTTCCGGTGTCCCAGGTCTGGGCGGCCGGCTGTGCCTCGGGCGCGGTGACGGGGAGGGACCCGGTGTCCCACGTCTGCGCGGCCGGGCGAGGTTCAGCCGCGACCGCCGGCAGCCCCCCGGTGTCCCAGCTCTGCGGGGCCGGCGCCGCCTCGAGTGCCGCGACGGGGGTGGCGCGTTGGGCAACGTGGCGGCTCAACAGGTCGCGGGCGGTGGTGAGTTTGCGCCGGTTGCGTTCCTTGGCGGTGCGCGGGGAGGACTCTTGCGCCGTTGCGGCGGGCGCGGGAAGCGCGGGGGTTGCCTGCCGGGTCTCCGGCGCCGCGGGCAGCGCGGCGACGGCACTGCGCGAGGTGAGTTCGGGGGTGCGGCGCTCCGGGGCTGCCGCGAGCTCACGGGCCTGCGGGGCGTCGGTCGCGCGCTCCGGCGCCTTGGCGGGGCGGGAGTCGGTCGGGCGGGGCATCCGGTCGGGGGGCAGTACGGCCGCGACCGTCGGGCCCAGCTTGGAGCGCGCCACGTCGAACCACTGGCGGGCGACGTTGTCGCGGGCGGAGGGGCCCGCCGGGGCGATCACGCTGCTCGCCGTCGCCATGACGCGGGTCGCGTTGAAGTTCCCGGTGTCGGACTCGGCCCGGTTGTACAGGGCGTTGATCCGCTGCTGGATCTCCTCCCGGCTCGGCTCGGCGTCTCCCTCCGGGAGGCCGATGCCGGTGGTGCGCGGGCTGCGATCCGTCGCCATGGAAGCCGTACTCCTTCCGTACTCCGCCTGCCGAGTCGGCCACCGGCTCGGACACGGTGCCCTACGGCTGTGCCGCGCTGGACAGTTGCATTCGGCGGAGGCCGCGCGACCCGGCGCTTTCGCCGGAGGGAACCGTGCGGCTGGGCGCCAACCTAACCAATATGTGAGGCTGGTGTGAAGATTCACGGGCCAAATGCCCGATACGTAAACGTGACCTTCGTCGCCTTATCTTTCTCAGCAGGAGAGTTGACAGGCTCCGGGGGGTGGTATGCGTGCTGAGTTGTGACCACTTGGTGGAAGTCTGGACTCCCGCCCCTCAAGGCCGCTCACATCAAGGGGCCTTGAGGGGGGTGCGGAGCCCCGGTGTCAGTGGGAGCCGGACGTCCGCCGACGGCGCAGGGTGAAGACCACGCCGCCGCCGGCGACGACCAGCGCGGCCGCCATACCGGCGATCAGCCCGGTGCCGTTGCCGCCGCCGGTCTCGGCGAGGTGTGAGCCGCTGCCGCCCTGGGGCGACGCGGCGGGGGAGCCGCTCGGCTCGGTGGGCGTCGCGGACGGGGTGTCCGCGGACGGGGCCGACGGTGTGGCGGCCGCCGGGGCCGAGGCCGAGGCCGACGGTGTGGGCGTCGGTGTGGGCGTCGGCGTCCCGCACCCCTGGGACGGCGTCGTCAGCAGGGGCTGGATGTCCTCGTCGACCTGATTGCCGGCCTTGACGTGGATGCGGTACGTCTGGCCGGGCGACCAGTCCCACGCGAAGTCGACGCCGGCGCCCTGCGCGGTCGGGTGCTCGATCGTCTTCGTGTCGAGGTTGCGGTCGTCCTCGCCCTCGACGGACATCTTGATGTAGAGCGTGACGACGGCGGGAGTGCCGGACGCGTCCGTGTCCGTGACGCGGATGACGCCCTTGCCGTTGTCGTCGCACGTGGCGACGGCGGAGAAGTCGCGGATGTTGCAGGCGAGCGCGGTGTTCGCGACGCCCAGGGTGAGAGCCGCCGCGGCGGTGGAGACGCCTATGAGGCGCGCCGATCTCACGGCACGGGGGGAAAGGGACACGGCTGTCCTTCACAGGTCACTGAAGACACGACGGGGCGTTTCCCGGGCCGGCACACCGGCCCCTCGCGCCCCGGGAACCCCACACGTCTACAAGCCCGCCGACCCCCTTGT
Source organism: Streptomyces sp. NPDC002888 (assembly GCF_042888465.1). Lineage (NCBI taxonomy): Bacteria > Bacillati > Actinomycetota > Actinomycetes > Kitasatosporales > Streptomycetaceae > Streptomyces > Streptomyces sp. NPDC002888. Next base: position 138,053 of record NZ_JBIAPU010000014.1, read on the forward strand.
CAACGCGGCATCTTCGCAGGTCACGGCGGTATCAAAGGCACGCCATGAACCGGTCCGCAGAGGGTCAAGGCACCGTCATGGCGGGCCTTTTCGGGCCCGTCGTCGTACGACGTCGCGCCGACGACGCCGTACGACGACGGCCCCCGCCCGCTGTAGGACCTGTCCTAGATGGTGATGGCGAGCTCCGCGTCCGTGAACGTGCCGTGCGCCGGGTTCACGTCGCTTTCGCCGCCCCGGCCGTCGCAGCCGCGGTCGGGGTTGAACATCAGGTACGTGCCGGACGAGCACGCGATCCACAGCTCGGCGTCACCGCCGATCACGAGGTTGCCCGACAAGTTGGCGCCGCCCTGGACGATCGCGTTGTCCTTCACGACGACGTTGCCGCCGATGGTGGCCCCGGAGTTGACCCACGACAGGCCCTCGATACGGGCGTTGCCGGTCACGGTCGAGCTGCCGAAGACCGCGGCGCGCGGGCCGACGTAGACGCTGGAGGCGACGTTCGCGCGGTTGTCGACCCAGCCGCCGCCGTTGGAGTGCCAGTGGCCGCCGCCCGTCGCCGCCGGCTTCTGGTAGCCGGGCTCGTAGCCGGACGGGGTGGCGCCGCTGATGCGGAACTCGTACGCGTAGCGGTGGTTCTTGGTGTAGCCGTCGAGGAACCCGTAGTGGTGCACGGAGTTGGGGGTCCCGGTGACGACCAGGTAGACCTCCTTCTCGCCGGGCTGGGTCTGGAAGCTGATCTGCCCGTCGGCGCTGCCGGCGACGGAACCGTAGCGCGGGGTGCCGTTCTTGACGGCGACGAACGCGTACGACCAGCCCGAGCCGGCCGCCGCGTTGACGTGCCCCTTGAGGTGCAGCTTGATCAGCGCGCCGTCGCTCGACGGCACCAGCTTGATCTTGTTGTAGCCGTAGTCCGACGGGGCCAGGGCGTCCGGGATCGCGTAGTGCCCGGCGGACTGGTTCACGGCGTTCACCGGCACGCCGTTGTAGGCGTTGATGAAGCCCGCCCCGTAGACGTTGTTGATGAACGGCATGACGTTGGCGCGGTTGGAGTAGTCGTAGGTGACCTGGCGCTGGGCGTACTCGGCGATCCGGGTGTTCAGCTGCGCCTGGGTCAGGTTGTTGATGCGGCGGTAGGTCTCCAGCGGGTGCTCGTTGCTGCGCGCCTGGTTCCAGATGTCGTTGAAGGTCTTGATGCCGCCGTATTTGTCGACGAGGTACTGCACCAGCATCCAGTTGCCGTAGTGGTGGCGGCTGGAGGAGTAGGCGAGGTTCTCGGTGCGCAGGAACCGGGTCAGGTCGCCCGCGCCTCCGTTGGGATAGACCTGCATCGCCATGAACTCGGCGCCGGTCTCCCAGAAGGTCCCGGCCGACGGGTCGGTGAAGCCGAGGCCGCCGCCCTTGCCGAGGAAGGTGTAGTTCTGGAAGACGTGGCCGAGTTCGTGGGCGAGGCCCCAGGAGCCGGGCGCCGCGGCCGCGGGGGCGATGTTGATGACGCCGACCCGGCCGTCGGCCGAACCGCCGGTGGCCCAGGCGTCGAGGGCCGTGCGGTTCCAGGTCCGCGTGATGATCACGTCGATCTTGTGCTGGGCCAGCAGACCCGTCTCCGGCGTGAACTTCATGGTGTTCACGTAGTAGGAGTACAGGCTCTCCAGCTGGCTGAGGATGTTGTCGGGGTCGAAGCGGTAGTCGCCGGAGGCGTTCCTCGGGTCGGTGCCCGACTTCTCGCCCCAGAGCAGGATGAAGTTGGCCGACTCCCGGGTGCGGTTCTGTGCCCAGGGGACCTCACCGGTCGAGGCCCAACTCGGGGGAATGTAAACGGTCTTGGCCGCGGCGGCGCTCGGCGCCGTGCGCGGCTGTGCGGTCTGCGGCTGTGCCGAGGCGGGGAGAGCGGCGGGGGCGACTCCGAGGGCCGCGCCCAGGGCCCAGACCGCCAGCACGACGCATAGGCGGCGTGCGCATGCCAATAAGAACCGTCCGGAGTTCTGCATGTGGGGGGTCTCCGTTCGACGAGATCGGCTCGGCTCCGAGCTGAGCCGGAGCCGCGCCATGGTGCCATGGGAGCGCTCCCGTGGCCAGATATGAGCCCCTCCCTCTTGAGCGCTGGACCACTTGAGTTGCTGCGCTCTTGGGGCTCACTCGTGCAGCCAGAACCCCGAGCGCCTCAGCCACAGCTCCAGCAGTCCGGCGTCGCCGAGCACCTCGACGCGGTCGGCGACCGGACGGCCGTAGACAAGATGGACCAGGTCGGCGAGGGAGCCGCGCACGGTGACGGCCGACGCGCCGTCGCCGCGGTCCCACACCGGGACCTCGCCGGTGAGGTCGACGCGCCAGGACCCGGCCGGGTCGTCGACGGCCAGCAGGGCGACACTGCGGCCGGGGCCCAGCAGCGGCTCCCCGCCGTCACTCTCGTACGTCTCGGCAACGGAGCCGAAGGACATCCACTCGTCGAGGGCGTCCCGCGCCACCTCCGCGTCCACGTCGTAGCGCACCCCCACGGCCCACGCGGCGTCGGCGCGGTGGACGGCCGTCTCGTGCAGCATGCGGCGTGCCCAGAACGCCAGGGGCTGGTCGGGGACGACCGTCCAGACCCGGGTGCCGGGCCCGGCCTCCGCCAGAGCGGCGTCCAGTTGCCGTGCGCCCAGGTCGAGCCAGGCGCCGAGCTCGGCCGGGTCCTCGTCGCCGTAGTCGAAGACGTCGTCGACCAGCGTGTGGGGGACCTCGTCGGCGGCACGGGTGCGGACGATGGTCTCGACCCAGCGGTGCGCGCCGCCGACGTGCCGCATCAACTGGCCGAGGTTCCACTCGGGGCAGGTCGGCACGGGGATCGCCGGGTCGGCTCCCGTCAACAGGGAGCGCAGCAGGTCGGTCTGAGTGAGGATTTCCTTGCGGTAGCGGTCGAGACTCCATCGCGTCATGGGGTCACGCTACGAGGCGGGGGGTAGGCCGTGCCCGTACCTTTCCGCTCGTCCCGACGACCGGGCGGCCGCACTCTCAGGAGAGTCGCATGGACTACTACGACCTCGGCACGCACAGCCGCCCCGTGACGACCTCGTCCCCCGAGGCGCAGACCTGGTTCGACCGCGGACTGGTCTGGACGTACGCCTTCAACCACGAGGAAGCGGTCTCCTGCTTCGAGGCCGCCGCCGCGGCCGACCCCGACTGCGCCATGGCCCACTGGGGCATCGCCTACGCGCTCGGCCCGAACTACAACAAGCCCTGGGAGTTCTTCGACGAGCAGGACCTGGCCCGGACCGTCGAGCGCACCCACGCCGCTGTGGAACTCGCCCACGAGAGGTCGGCCGGTGCCACCCCCGTCGAGCGGGCCCTGATCGGCGCCCTGCGCGCCCGCTACCCGAGGGCGCACCCCGTCGAGGACTGCTCGGTCTGGAACGCCCCGTACGCCGACGCCATGCGCGCGGTGTACGAGCTGGCCCCCGACGATCTCGACGTCACCACCCTGTACGCCGACGCCCTGATGAACCTCACCCCCTGGCAGCTGTGGGACCTGCGCACGGGGCGGCCCGCGGAAGGAGCCCGCACCCTGGAGGCCAAGGCGGCGCTCGACCGGACGCTGACCACAAAGGCGGGTACCGAACATCCGGGGGTGCTGCACCTCGTCATCCACCTGATGGAGATGTCGCCCACGCCCGAGACGGCCCTGCCCGCCGCCGACCGGCTGCGCGAGCTGGTGCCCGACGCCGGCCACCTCCACCACATGCCCTCGCACCTGGAGGTGCTCTGCGGCGACTACCGGGGTGTGGTGGCGGACAACAGCCGCGCGATCGCCGCCGACGAGAAGTACCTCGCGCGGGCCGGGGCGATGAACTTCTACACCCTGTACCGGGCGCACAACCACCACTTCAAGATCTACGGCGCGATGTTCCTCGGCCAGTACGAGGTCGCCCTGCAGACCGCAGCCCAGCTGGAGACGGCCCTTCCGGAGGAGCTGCTGCGGGTGCAGAGCCCGCCCATGGCCGACTGGCTGGAGGCGTTCCTCGCCATGCGGGTCCACGTGCTGATCCGCTTCGGCCGCTGGGCCGACATCCTGGAGCTGCCGGGGCCCGCCGACCCCGAGCTCTACAGCGTGACCACCGCCATGCGGCACTACGCCCGCGGCGTCGCCCTCTCCGCCACCGGTCGCGTCGTCGAGGCCGAGACCGAGCGCACGCTGTTCCACGAGGCCGTCGGCCGGGTCCAGGAGACGCGCATGCTGTTCAACAACACCTGCGCCGACATCCTTGCGATCGCCTCGGCGATGCTCGACGGCGAAGTGGAGTACCGCAAGGGCGATCACGACGCCGCCTTCGCCGCCCTCGAGCGGTCCATCGCCCTCGACGACAACCTCCCCTACGACGAGCCGTGGGGCTGGATGCAGCCGACCCGGCACGCCTACGGCGCCCTGCTCCTGGAGCAGGGACGCGTCACGGAGGCCGAGGCGGTCTACCGCGCCGACCTCGGCCTCGACGACACCCTGCCCCGCGCCTCCCAGCACCCCGGCAACGTCTGGTCCCTGCACGGACTCCACGAGTGCCTCGTCCGGCTGGGCAAGGAGGCTCAGGCGCGGATCGTGGCCCAGCAGCTGAAGATCGCCGTCGCGCTGGCCGACGTACCGATCGAGGCGTCCTGCTTCTGCCGCCTCGAAGCGGTCACCGGCACCGGCGGGAAGGACGGGTGCTGCGGCTCGTGACACTCATCATGGACCTGCGTGAACAGTGCCGGACGACGACGCGAGTCTGACTTGTCCCTTTTCGCCCCTCCAGGCACGCTGGGACTTGTGAGTCACGGCACGGGTGTGAAGTGAGCGGGAATGGCGGCTTCTGATCGGCGCCCCGATCACCACGGGCGGTCGAACGACGCCGTCGCGGCGATCATCGGCCTGGGGGGTGACGTCAGCGGCTGGAGCGAGGGGGCCCGGCGGCTGCTGGGCTACCGCGCCCAGGAGGTGGTGGGACGCGCCGCGGCCGACCTCCTCGTCGGACAGGAACCGTCCGGCGCCACGGCGGTCTCGCCGATCGGGTCCCAGGAGTGGAGCGGCACGGCGGCGCTGCGGCACCGGGACGGCCACCGTGTCGAACTGGCCCTGCACGCCCACCCCTCCCTGGGTGCCGACGGCACCACCCACGGGTTCGTCGTCACCGCCTCCCCGGGCGAGTCGGAGCAGGACCGGCGGCTGCTGGAGTGGGCCTTCGACCAGTCCTCCGTCGCCCTGTCCACCTACACCACCGGGTCCGGCACCTGGCAGCTGAACGTGGTCGCGGAGGGCGACGAGCGCCCCCCGGCGACCGACGCGCGCACCACCCCGTACCCGGACCTGCTCGGCGGGATCCGTGCCGAGCAGGGCTTCCTGGAGTGCGTCCGCCGGGTCGCCGAGCAGGGCGAGTCGATGCGCTACGAGCGCTTCGCCCCCGCGGTGGCCTCCGCCCGTCAACGCGCGTGGATCATCGAACTGTGGCCCGTGCGCGACCCGGCCACCGGCCGGGTGACCGGCGTCGGCACGGCCACCTTCGACAGCAGCGAGCAGTATGCGGCCCGGCAGCGGCTGGCGCTGCTGAACGAGGCCGGCACCCGGATCGGCACCACCCTCGACGTGGCGCGTACCGCGCAGGAACTCGCCGACCTGGCCGTGCCGCGCCTCGCCGACTTCGTCAGCGTGGACCTGCTCGACGCCGTCACCCGGGGCGAGGAACCCGCCCCCGGCCCCGTCGACGGCGCCGTCATGCTGCGCCGGGTCGCCCACCAGTCCGCCGCCGAGGGAGTCCCCGAGGCCGCCGTCGAGATCGGCGGGGTCGACACCTACCCTCCCTTCTCACCCCCCGCCCGCTCGCTGGCCGGTGGGCGACCGGTGCTCAGCGGCGCCGCCGACCCCGACTTCGCCCGCTGGGTCGCCGCCCACGCGGAGCGCTCAGCCCGCGTCCGCGACTACGGATTCCACTCCGTCATGGCCACCCCGCTGCGCGCCCGCGGCATCACCCTCGGCGTCGCCGTCTTCGTCCGCACCCACGGCTCCCGGCCCTACGAACAGGACGACCTGATCCTCGCCGAGGAACTCGCGGGACGGGCGGCCGTCGCCGTCGACAACGCGCGCCGCTACACCCGCGAACGCACCACCGCGCTCGCCCTGCAGCGCAGCCTCCTGCCCCGCGACCTCCCCAAACAGGCCGCCGTAGAGGTGGCACACCGCTATCTGCCCGCCGGTACCGGAGTCGGCGTGGGCGGCGACTGGTTCGACGTCGTCCCGCTCTCCGGCACCCGCGTCGCCCTGGTCGTCGGCGACGTCGTCGGCCACGGCATCCACGCCTCCGCCGCCATGGGACGGCTGCGCACCGCCGTACGCACCCTCGCCGACGTCGACCTCCCCCCGGACGAACTGCTCACCCACCTCGACGAGCTGGTCACCCATCTCACCTCCGACGACGACGGCGCCGTCGTCCACGACGAGCCCGACACCGGCGAGATCGGCGCGACCTGCCTGTACGCCGTCTACGACCCCGTCTCCCGGCTCTGCACCATGGCCAGCGCCGGCCACGTCCCGCCCGCCGTGCTGCTCCCCGACGGCAGGGCGAGCATCGTCCGGCTCACCCCGGGGCCGCTCCTCGGCGTCGGTGGCGTGCCCTTCGAGTCCACCGAGCTGGAACTGCCCGAGGGCAGCCTGCTCGCCTTCTACACCGACGGTCTGATCGAGGCCCGCGACCACGACGTCTCCGGCGGCTTCGAACGGCTCTGCGACGCCCTCGCCTCACCCGTGCCCTCACTGGAGATCACCTGCGAGACCATCCTCAAGGCGATGCTCCCCGACAGCCGCGACGACGACGTGGCGCTCCTCCTCGCCCGCACCCGCGCCCTGCACGCCGACCAGGTCGCGGCCTGGGCCCTGCCGTCCGACCCCGCCGTCGTGGCCGACGCCCGCGCCCAGGCCAGCCGCCAGCTCGCCCTGTGGGGCCTTCAGGACGCGGCGTTCATCACCGAACTGGTGGTCAGCGAGCTGGTCACCAACGCCATCCGGTACGGAGCCGTCCCCATCGGACTGCGCCTCATCCGGGACCGGACCCTGATCTGCGAGGTGTCCGACGCCAGCAGCACCGCCCCCCACCTGCGGCGCGCCCGCACCTACGACGAAGGCGGCCGGGGACTGCACATGGTCGCCCAGCTCACCCAGGGCTGGGGCACCCGGCAGACCCCCACGGGCAAGACCATCTGGGCCGAACAACCGCTCCCGGCCGGCGCACCATGAGTGAGCACGCGGGGGCGGAGACGGCACGGGGCGGGGCACGCGAGAGCGACGCGACCCACACGCTCGGACTGCTCTACCCGCCGGCCGGCCGCAACCGCGACTACACCCGCATGCAGCTCGCCTTCATCGGCGGCGTCGCCGAGGCCGCCACCGACCACGGCTACGACCTGCTGCTCGCGCCGTCAGGGTCGGCGTACGACCCCTCGTTCCGGCGGATGGTGGGGGAGAGGCGCGTGGACGGAGTGATCGTCATGGAGATCCGCCGGGACGACGACCGCGTGGAGCACCTCGCCGACGTGGGCTTCCCGTTCGCCGCCATCGGCCGCAACCCCAGGGCCGATGTGACCGGCTGGGTCGACCTCGACTTCTCGGGCCTGGCGAGCGGCTGTGTGCAGCACCTCGCCGACCTGGGGCACAGCAGGATCGCCTTCGTCAACAGGTCACTGCAGCTGTTCGACAGCGGGTACGGCTTCGCGCGGCTCGGGAACGACGGCTACCTGGACGCGATGACGAAGCTGGGGCTCACCCCGCACGCCTACCTCTGCGGCGACGACCTGGCCTCCGGGGAGGAGGTCGTGGAGCGGATGCTGCGGGACGACCCCGCCACCACCTCCCTGGTCACCCTGAACGAGGCATCCCTGGAAGGGGTCTACCGCGCGCTGACCCGGCACGGCCGCGGCGTGCCCCGCGACTTCTCGGTCGTCGGCGTGGCGGCCGGCCCCTGGGCGGAACAGGTGAACCCGCCGCTCACCGCGGCCGAGATACCCGCCAAGGAGATGAGCCGGGCCGCCGTCGACCTCATGGTCGAGCGGCTCACCTCACCCGGCTCGCCTCCCCGGCACATCCTGCTGAAACCCCTGATCACCCTGCGCGCCAGTACCGGACGCTGTCGCCCCGTGCCGGGTTCGGAGCCCGAGCCGGACTTCCCCGACCTCGACTTCGATTTCTGACGGATTCTGTGATCGCCACTGGGAGTACCGACACTGGGAGTGGAGCATGTCGTACACGGTCGACCGTCGCGGTTTCCTGCGTGCCGCGAGTGCCTCAGTGGCCGCCCTCGGCCTCGGCGGGGCCCTCGCGTCCTGCGACTCCGGCACGACCGACACGGTCACCCTCACCTGGTGGGACTACTTCACGCTGGACAACTTCCAGCCCGGAATGAACCGTCTCATCAGGGACATCGAGACCAACGTCCCCCACGTACGGATCGAACGGCGGACCTTCCCCTTCGCCGAGCTCGAACGGCAGATCACCCTCGGCGCGATCTCCGGCGAACTGCCCGACATCGCCATCGTGGACAACGTCGCCATGAACTCCCTGGGCGGCAGCAGAATCCTCGCCGACCTCACCGGCCGCGTCGAGAAATGGGGCCAGGCCGACCAGTACTACAAGGGCCCCTGGGACGGCTGCCAGGTCGGCGGCAAGACCCTGGGGATCCCCAACAACAGCAACTGCCTCGCCCTGTACTGCAACACCCGCATGCTCCAGTCCGCGGGCGTGCGGCCCCCCACCACCTGGGACGAGCTGGCCTCCGCCGCCGAACGGCTGACCAGCGGGGACCGGTTCGGCCTGGCGCTGAGCGCGATCAAGACCGAGGAGGGCGTCTTCCAGTTCCTGCCGTTCCTGTGGCAGGCGGGCGGCGACCTGGACACCTTCGCCACCTACGGCGCCACGGCCCTCGCCTTCCTCGACGACCTCGTCGCCAAGGGCTCACTCTCCGAGCAGTGCGTGGGCTGGACCCAACAGGACGTCAACACCCGGTTCCTCAACCAGCGCGCCGCCCTCCAGATCAACGGCCCCTGGCAGATCCCCACCCTCAAGAAGGCGGCGTTCGACTGGGAGGTCGTCGCACTGCCCCGCGACAAGGAGGCCGCCACCTGCCTGGGCGGCGAGAACTGGGTGATCACGGCGACGAGCGACCACATCGACAAGGCCTGGGAGGTCCTGGAGTACACCCAGCAACCGTCGGCGCTCGTGCCGTACCTGGTGTCGTTCGGCAACCTCCCCGCCCGCAAGGACCTCGCCGACGAGAGCACCTGGGCCTCCGACCCGGCCCTGCGGCTCTTCCTCAGCCAGCTGCCCCTCGCCCGGCCCCGCCAGTACGGCCCGCACTACGCCGACGCCTCCCAAGCCGTCGCCGAGGCCGAGCAGGCCGCCCTCACCGGCTCCGCGTCCCCCTCCGCCGCGGCGAGGACCGCGGCCGTGAAGATCGACAAGGCGCTGGGAGAGCGGTGAGGCGACCCGGTCCCTCCGCCCGCATCCGCCGCGAGGGATATCTGTTCTGCCTGCCCGGCCTGGCCTTCCTCGCCCTCTTCCTGGCGTACCCGCTGTTCTACAACGTGTGGACGTCCGTCCACGACGTCGAACTGGGCAGCCTCCTCGGCGGACCCGAGCCGTTCAACGGCCTCGCCAACTACCGCACCGTCGTCTCCGACCCGGGCTTCTGGCACTCCGTACGCCTGTCCCTGCTGTTCACCCTCGCCTCGCTGGTCCTGCAGTTCACGCTGGGCTTCGCCCTGGCTCTGCTGTTCGCCCGGCCCTTCCCGCTGAACGGCCTGCTGAGGTCGCTGCTGCTGGTGGCCTGGCTGCTGCCCCCGGTGGTCAGCGGCACCCTCTTCCGCTGGCTGCTGGACGCGGAGTCCGGCGCCTACAACGCCCTGCTCAGGGCCGTCGGCCTGGGCGGCCTGTCCCACGACTGGCTCACCGACCCCTCGACGTCCCTGGCCGGGGTCGTCCTCGCCAACGTCTGGATCGGCGTGCCGTTCAACATGCTCCTGCTGCTCGTCGGGCTCCACACCATCGACCCCGAACTCCACGAGGCCGCGGCCATCGACGGCGCGAGCGCCCGGCAGCGCTTCCTGAGGATCACCCTCCCGCTGATGCGGCCGGTCTCGGTGACCGTCCTGCTGCTCGGCCTGATCTACACCTTCAAGGTCTTCGACATCGTCTTCGTGATGACGGGCGGCGGCCCCGTCGACGCCACCCGCGTGCTCTCCCTCTACGTCTACGAGGTCTTCTTCACGTTCTTCCGGTTCGGCCAGGGAGCCGCCGCCGGCCTGCTGCTGCTCGTCGTACCGCTTCTCGCGGGCGTCTTCTACGTACGACGGCTGCGGCGGGAGGAGACGGAAGGGGACGCCGCGTGAGACCACCGCGCCGGCCCTGGGCGCTCACCGCGGCCGCGACACTGATCACCGCCGTGTTCCTGCTGCCGGTGTACTGGATGGCCAAGACCAGCCTCACCGCACCCGACCGCATCCTCGTCCCGTCCCCGCGGTGGATCCCCGCCCCGGTCACGACCGACAACTACGACACCGCCCTGTCCTACGAAGGGCTCACCCGGGCCCTGCTGAACAGTCTCGTGATCTCCAGCGGGGTCGTGGCGCTGACCCTGCTCCTCGGCCTCCCCCTCGGCTACGCGCTCGCCCGGGTGCGGATGCGGGGCTCGGGCACCATGGTGCTCGCCCTCCTCGTCGCCCAACTCCCGCCCGCCATCGTGCTCGCGGCACCGCTGTTCATCCTCGAACGCCGGGCCGGACTCGACGACAGCTACCTCGGCCTGATCGCCGCCGACACCACCCTCACCCTGCCGTTCACCGTGATCGTGCTGCGGCCCGTGCTGCGCGCGGTCCCGCCCGAGCTGGAGGAGGCCGCCCTGGTCGACGGCTGCGGACTGACCGGCGTACTGCTGCGGGTGGTCCTGCCGATCATGGTGCCCGGCGTGATCGCGGCGGCCGGACTGTCCTTCCTGCTCGCCTGGGGCGAGTTCCTCTTCGGACTCACCCTCGCCCAGGGCTCCGACGTCCGGCCCGTCACCGTCGTCCTCAACGCCTTCGTCGGCCAGCACGGCACGGCATGGGGAGCCCTGATGGCCACCGCCACGCTCATCAGCCTGCCGGTCGTGGGCGTCTTCGCCCTGTTCCAGCGCTTCATCGTCGGCGGGCTGACCGCGGGCAGCGTCCGGGGGTGACCAAGCGGTCGCGGCCACCCTGCGCGACGCCGGCCTGGACGTGTGCACACCACCGGAGGACTGGTCTACAACCTACGAGCGGCAAACCGTACGCCCGCCTGACAGGACAACCCGCACCTGAAACACAACCTGCGCAATGTGGCTGAAACCACGTGAGCGGCAGGCGTCGAGCCATGTCCCCATGCCGGGCCCGGACGCTACCGTTCTGGGAACCCCTGTTCCCGCAGTACCCCGGACGGCCCAGCTTGCTCGCAGCTCTCTCCCCGGTCATCGCAGCAACAGCGCACTGGCTCACCTGCGCCTACCCGGCAAGCGGCGGCGCCCTCGCCTCCGCCCTGTGCGAGGCGCAGGCCCGCCAGGCCGTGACGGTCGCGGCGTGGCTGCGCTACCCGACGGCGATGGACGCCGCGCTGGTCCAGATGGCGGGCCCCGGAGGCTCCGCACGGCTCGACTGGATCAGCGGCGCCGACGCGGCCGGGGAAGCCGCGCACGACGAGGACTCCGCCTGGCGCACCTGGGTGGACGAGGTCGTGGCGAGCTGGGCGGCCTGCCTGCTCACCGACCCCGAGCTGGTGGACCTCGCGCTGGCCGCGCTGGCCGAGGGCGGCCACACCACCGACGCCCCCGCCGAGTTCCGGCGCCTGGTCGCGCCGGACGAGCGCGACCGGCAGGCGGCCGCGCTGCTGCGCCACCCCGACCTCCTCGCCCCGGTGGCCGGTCTCCACCAGTCCCAGCTCGTGAACCGCCTCAGGCCGGGCCGGGCGCTCATCGCCTGACGGACGACGGCAATGGGCCCGTCGGGTGTTCCCGACAGGCCCATGAAGGCGGCATCAGTCGCTCGAGCTCGAGACCTCGAGACGCGCCGTCAGTCCTTCTTGCCCCGTCCCGTCAGCGCGTCGCGGACCCGGTCGACCATCCCGGCGCCCGGTGCCAGCAGCTTGTTGAGCGGCGGCTTGTCCGGCGCGGCGGGGTGCGGACGGGTGGGTGCCACCTTCTTCGCCTGGCGGACCTTGTCGCCCAGGGTGTTGAGCGCGTCCGGCGGACAGGAGGCGCGCAGCATCGGGACGAGGTTCTGCTCCTCGTCGGCCAGGTGCGAGCGGATCTCCGTCATCAGCATGCCGATGAGCCGGTCGAACTCGGGGTCGTCGGCGTCGCAGCCCTCCAGATCCTTCATGATCTGCTCGGCCTTCGCGTGATCCTCGAGTTCCTTGTCGGCCATGGCGTCCCCGTTCGCCACGTGCTCCCGCACGGCCGGGTAGAGGTAGGCCTCCTCGGCCACGGAGTGCCGCACCAGTTCCATGGTGGCCTGGTCGGCGTAGAGCTTGCGGTCCTTGTGACCGGACGGCAGCGCCTCGATCCGGCCGAAGAACTCCTCGACCTCCCGGTGATCGGTGGTCAACTCGTCGATGATGTTTCCACCGTGACCCATGTCCTTCACCTCCAGCCTGTACGTGGCGACTCCGGGCGGAGTCACCAGAGCCCCGAGTGCCCCCGCCCTCGGCGGGCTAACACCGGGACATCCCGCCCGTCGCGCCGGACGCGCGCCCCGGGTTCCCCGCCACGGGCCGACGGAGGACCCGAGGCCGGTGGTCATGTCTTCCCAGGTCAGAGGCATTGTCAGTGGTCGCCGGTAGGTTCTTTCATGTCCCCCCGACATGGCGGGACGACCCCATTCGGACCCCCTTTTCACGGGTCTCTTTGTGGACCCCTGCTGGCGCAAAGGAGATGGTGCGTTGTCGGACTGGGAGCAGTCGAGCACGGCCCGGGTGATACCACCCGCACGGCCGCGGAAGCTCGCCAAGGTGCCGTTCGTCGAACTGGCCGACGGACGCCTCCAGGGCGTGGTCTCCAGCGGCTCGGACATCGAGCGCGTCTACGTCTCGTCGGTCGCCGCCGGGACCTACGCGTTCGCGTGCAGCACCAACAACAACCGCCCCTGCGGCGGCGCCCGCGGCGGATTCTGCAACCACATCCGCGCCCTGGTCACCGAGGCGGTGCTCCAGTACGGCGGTGAGCACGTCGCCCGCTATCTGCGGGTGGACGTGACGGACGGGGAGCCGAACGCGCCGGCCCTCACCCAGGTCATGACCGGCGCCCGCCCGGCACCGGCCGGCTCCAACGCCGCCGCACCCGTGTTCAGCCGGTTCCTGCGCCACCTGGCCTACCTCGAACTCGCCCCGACCACCGCGCCGTTGCCGGAGATGCAGTGGTTCCCGCCGACCAGGGCGGTGGCCTGATGAATGTGGAACTGCTCGCTCACTCCGTCGAAGGGCTGGACGAGGCCCTCGCGGCCGTCGACGCCTTCGACCGGGCGCTGGTCGCCGGACTGCTCCGGCCCCAGCCCGCGCAGGCAGCCGACCTGACCCGGCTCGCCCACGCGGTCTCGGGCACGCCGCTGGCCTCCAGGGTCGCCGAGGCGGCCGAGAAGGCGGGTGCCGGAGCCGCCGGTGAGGACCACTTCGTCGCCCTCGCCGCCGCCCGCAGCGCACTGCTCGGCTCCGTCCACGACGCCCTCATGGCCCGGGTCGACGAGGCCACGGGCCGCGGCCGGGGCGAGGACGGCGCCCCGCCGCCCGTCGAGGGACATGCGGTCAACCTGCTGGTCGCCGCCCGTTCCTGGTTGTCGGACCTGGCACGGGCCGGATGGCAGGGCATGGACCACGACACGGTCTCCGGTGCCGCGCAGATCGTCTCCGCGATGCTGCCGGACCCGGACCTGCGCCGTCTCGCGACCCTCCTCGACGGCTTCGCAGCCGAACTCGCCGCGTCCTGCCCCGGCGCCACCCTGGAGCGGATCCCGGCCCGCCGCTGGGCCGACCTGTGGTCCCGCGCGATGCTGCTGACGCTGCCCGGCGCCGCCGCCCCGGCCACGACCGGCACCGTCACCGGCCGCCTGCTGCCCCTCGGTGTCGACCTGCACGAACACGCCACCGCCGCACAGGCCCAGGTACACGCCGTGTTCGAGCCCGCCGACGGCACCGCGCCCCGCCTGGTGCGGGCCGGCGTCGCGGTGCCGAAGCCGGACACGGTCGTCGGCGTCGGCGTCTGGCAGCTGCTGCGGCCGCACCTGTCGCTCCTCGCGGCCGTCGGTGAGGGCCTCTCCATGGACCTCACCGACATGCCGGTCACCGCCGAGGGCGACCTGATCTGGAGCGACGAGCACGCCCGCCCGGGCGAGCCCGCGGACGCCTTCGCCACCGCCCGCGTCGCCCTGGCGGCCGCGACCGCCCCGCCGACCGCACCCCTGGACCGGCACCCGGCCCGCATCGCCGTCCCCGTGCTCCTGGAGGGCTACACCGCCCAACAGGACGACGACACCTGGACGTTCACCCTCGCCGGTCACCCGCTCGCCGTCGACACCGACCGCGTCCCGACCGCGGGACCGCTCACGCCCGAGGCCGTCACCGCGTCGACCGCCTGCATCGGTCTGCTCCGCTGGGACGCCGGGGCGTTCACCGTCCAGCCGCTCGCCGTGGAGACGACCGTGCGGAAGAAGACCGTCGCCCTCCACGCCGGCGCGTGGGCCGGGGGCACCACCGACAAGGCGGGCGTCAAGGCGGAGAAGGCCGCCACCGACGCCGTGGCGGTGCTGCGGGAGCGCGCGGGAAGGCTGCTGCGGAAATGACACAGACGCCCGAGGCCAACTCCGAGGCCAACCGCCGTCAGGTCCTCTACTGGCGCCTGCTCTCCCGGCTCTTCGACTCCGATGAACAGACCACGCTCGAATCGGCGAGCCTCGCCGTCGTAGAGGACATCGGCCTGCCGCCCGCGCTGCTCGACCCGCAGACCTCGGTCGACTCGATCGTGCAACGCCACCCCGAACTGGCCGCCGAGTTCGACGGCCTGATGGTGCCCGACGCCCCATCCGGCGCCGACGGTGTACGCGACCACACCGCCGAGGTGCGCCGCGCCGCACTCGTGTCGAAGGTGCTGCTCAACGTCTTCGCCACCGGCGCCGGCACGGTCACCGCCGGACAGCTCTCCCGCTGGCAGGCCGACGCGGGCTGGCTGGAGCGCGCCCTCGGCTGCCGCCCGGGCGAACTCCGCGGCGGCCGCTCCGGGGGCAACACCCGGGGCCGCGGCCCCGACACGACGTCAACCGGCGGCAACGGCATGACGCCCGACCTGAGCACGCTGATCCCGGCGATCGGACCCGAGCTGGGGAACATCGAGGCCGACCTCGTCAAGCGCATGCACCTGCGCGAGGTACTCGCCGACCCGAAGCTCGCCGCCAAGCTCACCCCCAGCATGTCGCTCATCGAGCAGCTGCTGCGCGACAAGAACAACCTCTCCGGCGTGGCGCTCAGCAACGCCAAGGCCCTGATCCGCCGCTTCGTCGACGAGGTCGCCGAGGTGTTGCGCACCCAGGTGGAGAAGGCCACCGTCGGCGCCGTCGACCGGTCGGTCCCGCCCAAGCGGGTCTTCCGCAACCTGGATCTCGACCGCACGATCTGGAAGAACCTCACCAACTGGAGCCCGGAGGAGGAACGGCTCTACGTCGACCGCCTCTACTACCGCCACACCGCCCGCAAGACGACACCGCAGCGGCTGATCGTGGTCGTCGACCAGTCGGGCTCGATGGTCGACTCGATGGTCAACTGCACCATCCTCGCCTCGATCTTCGCGGGACTGCCGAAGGTGGACGTCCACCTGATCGCGTACGACACCCGCGCCATCGACCTCACGCCCTGGGTGAACGACCCCTTCGAGGTGCTGCTGCGCACCAACCTCGGAGGCGGCAACGACGGTCCCGTCGCGATGGCCATGGCCCGCCCGAAGATCACCGAGCCGAAGAACACCGTGATGGTGTGGATCTCGGACTTCTACGAGTTCGACCGCTCCCAGCCGCTGTTCGAGGGCATCGAGGCGGTCCACCGCTCCGGCGTGAAGTTCATCCCCGTCGGCTCGGTGACCAGCTCCGGGCGGCAGGAGGTCAACCCCTGGTTCCGGGAGCGCTTCAAGGCCCTCGGCACACC
The DNA here is from genome assembly GCF_042888465.1 of Streptomyces sp. NPDC002888. Lineage (NCBI taxonomy): Bacteria > Bacillati > Actinomycetota > Actinomycetes > Kitasatosporales > Streptomycetaceae > Streptomyces > Streptomyces sp. NPDC002888. Next base: position 154,227 of record NZ_JBIAPU010000014.1, read on the forward strand.
GGTGCTCTCCGGCCACATCCGCAGGCTCGTCCAGGAACTCAAGACGTCTCTCGCCTGATCACTCATTTCTCGTAGCCACACGCTTGGAAAGGCCCTCACATGTCCGACCTGCTGCGCGCCCCCGCCGAGATCAAGTACGCCGAGGAACTGGACTGGCTGGAGTCGATCGACGACAACCCCAAGCCGTTCTCCTGGCGTCTGTCGCCGAAGATGGTCCGCCTGTTCGTCCTGGGCTCGGAGCGCGCCGACGGCCTCGACCGGGAGATCTCCCAGAAGTGGTTCGGCGACCGCAGCTTCGTCGAACGCTCCATCGTGACGCTCGCCTCCGACCGCGGGCTTCTCCTGATCGGCGACCCCGGCACCGGCAAGTCCTGGCTGGCCGAGCTGCTGTCCGCCGCGATCTGCCGCAACTCCACCCTCGTCGTGCAGGGCACGGCAGGAACCACCGAGGACCACATCAAGTACTCCTGGAACGTGTCCATGGTCATCGCCAAGGGCCAGTCCCGCGAGTCGATGATCCCCTCACCGATCATGACCGCGATGGAGTCCGGCGCGATCGGCCGCTTCGAGGAGCTCACCCGCTCCACCAGCGATGTCCAGGACGCGCTGATCTCGATCCTGTCCGAGAAGTACATCTCCGTTCCCGAACTCGGCAGCGACGCCGACAGCGACAACATCGTCTTCGCCAAGCCCGGCTTCTCGGTCATCGCCACCGCCAACAGCCGGGACCGGGGCGTCAACGACCTCTCCTCGGCCCTCAAGCGCCGCTTCAACTTCGTCCGCATCCCCGTGGTGACCAACAGGAAGAGCGAGGCGGAGATCGTCCGCTTCCGCACCGAGGAACTGCTGCGCCGCCACCAGATCGAGCTGGACGTGCCGCCGACCCTCCTCGACGTGCTGCTCCAGAGCTTCGCCGACCTGCGCGCCTCGGCGGCCGCGGCCGGCAGCGACGACGAGAAGCTCGAGTCCGCGCTGTCCACCGCCGAGCAGATCGGCGTCCTCGAGGACGCCGTCCTGCACAGCAACTTCTTCGGCGAGCGCGCGCTGACCGCCCACACCCTCGCCTCCTCGCTCGTCGGATCGCTGGCCCGGCGCGAACCGGAGGACCTCGCCATCCTCAACAAGTACCTGCACGGCGTCGTCGAGCCGCGCAGCAAGGAACAGGGCGGCTCCTGGCCGGAGTTCCTGGAGGGCGGCCGTGACGCGATCGCCACCCTGTCATGAGCGAAGGCACCTTCGGCGCCCTGCGCGCCCAACTCCAGGAAGCCGCCACCGCCCTCGCCGACGGCCCCGACGCCCTGGAGGGCATCCTCCTCGGCATCGTCGACGACGTCGACCGCGCGGTGCGCGAGCCGCTCGAGATCTTTCCCGTCTGCCACCACTCGCCCGCCTCCGCGCTCGCCATGGCGCGCCGGCTGCGGGAGAAACAGCCGAAGGTCGTCTACCTGGAGCTGTGCGAGGACATGGCCCCGCTCCTGACCGAACTGCGCAACTGCCGGCTCCCGGTGGCGGTCCAGTCGTACGCGACCGAGGTCGACGGCTTCCCCGCCGAATGGGCGCCGCTGTCGGTGGTCGCGCCGATCACCGAGGCGTCCGCCGAGTACCAGGCGATCGCCTACGCACTCGACACCCCGGGTGTCGAACTGGTCCTCGTCGACCGCTCCTCCGACCACGTGTTCCAGTGGGACGCCCGCGACCCGGCACCCGCCGAACCGGCCGACCCGGACGCGCCGTCCGCCGGGTCGCCGGCCGCCGAACAGGAGGCGGCCCTGCACGGCGACGCCGTCGGCGTGGAGATCGGCGACCTGCGGCCGCGCTTCGCCGAGCTGGAGAAGCACCTGCTGCGCCACGGCCGGGTGCGGCACTGGTCGGAGTGGTGGCACCAGTACGTCGAGCTGCCGCTCGGCGACAGCGACCACGACACCTACCGGCAGGTGATGCTCCTCATCGGCAGCCTGTTCCGGCGCCTCGCCCCGGGCGACCCGCACCGCGTGCGCGTCGACGAGGACCGTGAGCGGTACATGTGGACCCGGATGCGCGAACACCTCGCCGCGACCGCCACCGACCCCGAGGACTGCCTCTACGTCTGCGGCGCCTTCCACGCGGCCAGCCGCGTCGCCGAGTTCGGTGTCCACGGCGCCGACACCTTCGAGATCAGCCCGCCCAGCGCCACCAAGTGGCAGCACGGCCTGATCCCGTCCAGTCACGCCGCGATCGAGGCCCAGTTCGGTCTCGCCGCCGGATCGGTGTCGATCGCCGCCACAGTGTGGGCGAAGAACGTCAAACGCACCCGCGTGAAGCCGTTCCGCCTGGAAGGACAGGCCGGCACGAAGAAGCCCCGGAAGCCCGTGGCGGCGCCCGAGCCGGCCGCACCTCCCTCCGACAAGCTGTCCGGCTTCCTCCAGCGGCCACCCGCGCTCGACCGCCTCGACGAGGCCGAACTGCTCGGCTGGTCGGTGGAGATCGTGCGCGCCGCCCGCCGCAACGGCTACCTCGCCTCCACCGCCGACGCCATCGCCGTCTTCGAGACGTCGATCCTCCTCGCCGGAATGCGTGACCGCGCCAGACCGACGCCGTACGACTTCCAGGACGCGGTCGTCACCTGCATCGAGAAGGACTCCGTGCCGGGCCGGCGTGACGTGCGCCGCCTCGTGGAGATCATGATGGGCGGCGACCGGATCGGCCAGGTCGGCTACGACGCCCTGCCACCCCTCGCCCGTGACGTGCACGACCGGCTGGAGCCGCTCGGCCTCAAGCTGCAACAGCGCGGTGTGCAGCGGGCGTTGCTGGACATCGCGGGACGGCCGGAGCTGGAGCGCTGCTCCGACGTGCTGTGGATGCTGAAGTACCTGATGCCGCACGGCGCCGCCCGGCCCATCATGGGGGAGCGGCGGCTCGGCGAGCGGCCCATCCAGGAGTCGTGGGACCTGGCCCTGGGCACCCACCAGCGGGCGCTGATCGAGCTCGGCTACGAGGGCGTCGGCATCGAGCAGGTACTTGAACAGCGCCTGCGCCGCGCGGCCTACGGCCCGCACGCCACCACGGCGACCGTCCTCGAAGCCGTCGAGGACGCCACCCTCCACCTGCGCAGCCGCCGCCTCGCCGACGAGCTGGGCACCCGCGCCCTGGAGGTCCTGGCGACCGAACGCAGCGTCGACGGCGCGCCGGAGGTGCTGCGCCGGGTCCGCCGGCTGCTGGCGTACTACCGGACCAGCGAGCCGACGCTGCCCGCGTGGATCGAGTCCTTCGTCAAGACGGGCTACGCGCACTACTGCACCCTGCTTCCGACGGCGTTCACCGACGACGACGCGACCGTACGCCAGGTCGCGGCCATGCTCGGCTTCCTGTTCAGCATGGAGAGCCTCGCGCTGTCACTGGGGTGCGACCGGACCCAACTGGAGCTGGCGGTCGCCCAGTCGCACCCCGAGGACCCGTCGAAGGTGGCGCTGCTGTGGGCGGCCCAGACCCACCTCGGCCGCCTCTCCCGCGCGGAGCTGCGCACCCGGTGCGACGAACTGCTGGGCAACCCCCTGGTGGTGCCCGCCTACCCGCGCTACCTCAGCGGCTTCCTGCACGCGCTGGAACCGGTGCCGGGCCTCGCCGACTTCGTCGTGGAAGCGGTGTCGAACGCGTTCGCCCGGCTGCCGGACCCGGTGCTGCTTCCGTGGCTGCCGACCCTCATCACCAGCCTGCGCTCCGGCGGAGCCGAACTCGCCCCGCTGCTCATCCGCGAGGCCGGGCGGATCTTCCCCGGCCGGCTCGCGGCGCTGGACGCGTGGGTGCCGCCGTGGCGGGCCGCGCCGGTGCCGCAGGCCACGCAACCGGCACGTCCCGAGGGCGGCATCCCGCGCGTGGCCCTGCTCGCCGCCCACCCCGCCACGTGCGACGCGGTGGCCGGCCTGCTCGGCTGCGACGACGGGTGGGAGACGGCGGAGCCCGCACCAGGGGGCGCGGCCCTGATCGGCCGCCACCCCGCCACGGCTACGGCCTTGGAGGCGCTGCTGTCCGGCCGGTGATACTGCGGCGCGCGCCGAAGCATCCGGTTCCTATGCTCGCCTCATGAACAGCACGGACACCAAGACCACAGGCGCAGTATGACCCCGCCGGAGATGCTCGCCGTCTTCGCGGCGGGCCTGGGTGCCGGAGCCGTCAACACCGTTGTCGGCTCCGGCACCCTGATCACGTTTCCCGTCCTGCTCGCCACCGGCCTGCCGCCCGTCACCGCCACGGTGTCCAACGCGCTCGGCCTGATCCCCGGCTCGATCAGCGGAGCCATCGGCTACCGCAGGGAACTCGAGGGCCAGCGCCGCCGCGTTCTCAAGCTGAGCGTCGGCGCCGCCGTCGGGGCTCTCGCCGGGGCCACGCTCCTGCTGGCCCTGCCGGCCACGGCGTTCGAGACGATCGTGCCGGTCCTGGTCGCCCTCGCCCTCGTCCTGGTCGTCCTCCAGCCCCTGATCAGCAGCCGTCTGCGGCGGCGCCGCGAACGCAACGGCACGCCCGCCCGCCCCGACGGAGGCCCCCTGCTGCTCGTCGGACTGACACTGGCCAGCGTCTACGGCGGCTACTTCGCCGCCGCGCAGGGGATCGTCTACATGTCCCTGATGGGCGTACTCCTCGACGACACGATGCAGCGCCTCAACGCCGTCAAGAACGTGCTCGCCGCCGTCGTCAACGCCGTCGCCGCGACCCTCTTCCTGTTCGTCGCCGACTTCGACTGGACGGCCGTCGCCCTCCTCATGGTCGGCTCCGCCCTCGGCGGCCAGATCGGGGCCACGGTGGGCCGCCGTCTCGGCCCGGTGTTCCTGCGGAGCCTGATCGTGCTGGTCGGCACCGTGGGCATCGTCCAGCTGGTGCGCTGACGAGGCGGCGTCAGCCCTGCCAGCGGCCGCCCGAGAAACGGACGAAGGCCTCGACCAGGTCCGGGGGCATGGCCGGGAACACGTTGATCGGGACCACCACGTACCAGCCGTCCCGGCCCCGGAAGATCTTCTTCGGTTCCGGTGCGCCGGGCCTGAGCCGGACGTGCGGGCCGTACGCGCGCGCGTTGCGGCCGCGGACGTGCACCTGCTGGACACGGACGGAGAGGACGTCCTGCCAGGCGTACGCGACCCGGTGACGCCCCATGCGGGCCACGATCCCCCAGGCGTCGATGCGCAGTTCCTTGGCGACCCTCGGCAGGAGCAACATCACGAAGTTGAGGAACAGGGCGAAGGCGGGCCAGAACACCACGCTGAGCCAGGCGGCGGGTACGGCCCAGTTCCCGGTCGCCGTCAGCCGCAGCATCGCAAGGACCATGAACGCACCGCACCACGGCCAGTGGGCCACCGAGAAGCGTCGCTGGCGGCTCGACACGACGTAGGCCTCGGCCGTGGAGATCACCGTGTGGCCGGGTAGCTCGTGCATCGGCGGCGCATGGTCGAACAGCTCCGAAAGCCGGGGCAACGGCTCGCGGGTGGGCGGCGGCTGACGCGACGGGACAGGGCCCGTGACGACGAGGGGCTCTTGCTGCCGCGGCGCCGGGACGACAGGGGTGGGCTGCGCGCCGCGCCGCACGCGTCCCGTCAAATGTTCCTGGAGCCGCAGGTGCCGGAAGCGGTACGTGCCGCCGTACCGCTGGAGCAGCCCCTGGCCGTAGGCGTCGCGCAGGAACTCCATCAGCGACCAGGGCACCCGGCCCAGGACGGCGAGCCACGCCTTGGAGATCACCCACAGCATCCACGGGCTGAGCAGCACGAGGACCATCACCGCGCCGGTGAAGGATTTCAGGAAGGCGGCGCCCACCTCCACAGGGCCCTGGTCGACGGACAGGGCCCGCGCCGCGGAGCCCAGCCCGATCATCGGGGCGACCACGCCCAGGGTGAGCAGCGCGGTGCGGCGTTCGTCGCGGAGCAGGGCGTCGGGCGTGGCGGCGTCGACGGTGTCCGACGGCGCGCCGAGCACCGCCATGAGCAGTGTCGGCAGGGCGAATCCGAGCAGGACCAGCGCGGTGAAGCCGTCCGCCTGCGTGGTGTCCTGGGCCAGGAGGATGAACAGCCCCGTCGGGACGACGAGGACGGCGAGGGCCGGTACGCCCCGGCGCAGCGAAGCGGCCCGCGAGGCCGAGCGCAGGGCGGCGCCGGCCATGAACGGGTTGGCCCGGCGCCGCGGCTCCCAGATCCGGTCGCCGAACCAGAGAATCGTCGACAGTTGCAGCCCGGTGGCGAAACTGAAACCGGCGAACAGGTCGAGACGCTCGAAGGCACTCGCCGGAAGGACCGAGTCCCCGTAGGTGTCCTGTGCCCAGGTGGTGATGTTCACCGCCGTCTCGCCGAGCACGAGGCAGGCGACCACCAGCGTCGGCACCGCCAGGAACCGGGGCACCCAGGCACCCTTCAGCCGCCACCACGAGAACTCCGCGCTGCGCCGCCGGTCGAGCTCGCGGGCGAGGAACGTCAGCCAGCCCCGGGCGCGCTCCGGGTTCCAATGGCCGGGCGCGTGGAGCCGGTCCGTGTCGTGCGGGCGGGGTGCGAAGGCCGCCGGGACCACCGCGTCCAGCAGGTGCTCCTCCACGGCCTCGCGGGTCGGTAACCAGGAGCGGTCGGTGAGCCGTGCCGGGTCGGCGTAGGGGCTCGCGTAGGCGCGGCGGGCGAGCCAGATCATCAGGGGCGTGGTGAGCGCCTGGGCGAGCGGCCCCTCGGGGTGGTCGGCGAGCTCGTCGACGACCTGGCCCCACCGGTCGTGCTGCGCGTCGGAGGAGGTGCGCAGCAGATGACGGGCCGCGTCCCGGGGGCCGACCGGGAGCGCCTCCAGGTCGGACGCTCCGGACAGGTGCAGACCGAGGGCGCGGTACTCGTCCGTGCGGGAGGCCAGTACGAAGCCCGACTCCCGCGGGGCGATGTCGAGTTCGTGGACGACGGCGGCCCGTCGGTGGTCGGGCAACTCGTCCAGGCCGTCGAGCACGGCGAGGATCCGCCCGTCGCGGACGAGGCGGCGGGCCGGGTGCTCCCCGTCCACCCGCGGCAGCCCCGGATGGTCGTCCTCGACGCGCCCCACCAGCCAGTCGCGGAACGACACCCGCTCCGCGTCCCACGACTCCAGTGACAACAGCACCGGGACGGGCGTGGCGCGGTCGCCGAGGACCCGGCGGGTCACATCGCCCAGGTGACGCTCCGCCAGCCGCAGGACCGTCATGGCGAGGAGCGTGGACTTGCCGGAGCCGGGTCCGCCCAGGACGAGGAGCCGACGCGGATCGAGCCCCACCAGCGTGTCGACCACGTCGCCGAGCCGGTCGCTGCGCGCGGCCGCCCGGGTCTCGGCGGGGGATGTCCACCGGGCGAGCCACCGAACGGCCAGCGGTGCGGCGGTGTCCCCGAGTTGCCAGGCGGCGGCCTCGGCCGACCAGCGGGCGCGGACGGCGCGGGCCAGCTCCTCGGCGGCGAGGTCCACCGGTTCGCGTGGCGGCGGCAGGTTCACCACGAGGTCGCCGTGGATGTGCCCCACCTGGACCAGGTACTCGACGGTGCTGTCCACCACGACGTTGCGCACTTCGGACGGCGGCAGCCATCCGCCCCACTCACCCCGTTGAGTGTCCATGCGTGAATTCTCGATCAGACGTCGCCGTACGTCACGTAGTTGTGTCGGACAGCGTTGCCCCATCAGGAACGCACAAAGTCCGACAGCATCATTGATTCGTTTCTGATCGAGTTTTAGGGTGAGGCTGGCTCGGTGACACCTCTGTCACCAGCAGTAGTCACCTGATGCATCGTCATCTTCACTTCCAGCAAGCTGCGCTGAGTCACAGTCAGGATTGGTTCGTTTCTGTTCGCTTCGAGGAAGGTCACGGACATGCCGCACCCGCACGTGTCTCCCACGGCCGTCAGCCGTCGTCGTCTCCTCGAGGGCGGAGCCGCCGTCCTCGGCGCGCTCGCCCTGTCCGGGGCGCCCGCCGCGGCGTACGCGGCCGGCCTGCGTGAGGCGGCCGACGGCACCCCGGAGTGGAACGGCCACATCAACGTCTTCCGGCTGGGCTCCGAGCCGCCGCACAGCACCCTGATGCCGTACGCGACCCTGGGCCAGGCGCTGACCGCCGACCGCACGCGCTCGCCGTACCGGCTGAGCCTGGACGGGACGTGGAAGTTCGCCTACGCCGACCGCCCCGACGACCGGGACGTCGACTTCCACCGCACCGACCTCGACGACACCGACTGGGACACCCTCCCCGTCCCCTCCGCCTGGCAGCTGCACGGCTACGACCGCCCGATCTACATCAACAGCGACTACCCGTGGTGGGGCCCCAACGGCCTGGGCGAGGAGGCGCAGCCGCCGGCCGCCCCCACCCGCTACAACCCCGTCGGCCAGTACCGGCGCACCTTCACGGTCCCGCGCGACTGGGACGGACGGCGGACGTTCCTGCACTTCGAGGGCGTCAAGTCCGCCCACTACGTGTGGATCAACGGGGAGTTGGTCGGCTACCACGAGGACTCCTACGACCCCGCCGAGTACGACATCACCAAGCACCTCAAGCGGGGCACCAACCAGATCGCCGTCGAGGTCTACCGCTACTCCGACGGGGACTGGCTCGAGGACCAGGACATGATCCGGCTGAGCGGCATCTTCCGCTCGGTCTACCTGTACTCCACCCCGGCCGTGCACCTGCGCGACTTCAAGCTGGACACCCCGCTCGGCGACGACTACGAGTCCGCCGCTCTGTCGGTCACCGCGAGCGTCCGCGACTACGGCGGCAAGGGCGCCGGCCGGTACTCCGTCGAGACCCAGCTGTACGACGCCGGCGGCCACCCGGTGTGGTCCCGGCCGCTCCAGCAGACGGTCGCGGTCGACTCCGGCGACGAGACGACCGTACAGGCCGCGAAGGCCGTGCCGGCGCCGCGCCTGTGGTCGGCCGAACACCCGTACCTCTACACCGCCGTGCTGCGCCTGCGCGACCCGGCCGGCAGGGTGGTCGAGACCCTCTCCCACCGGGTCGGCCTGCGCGAGTTCGCCCTCAAGGACGGGCTGATGCGCATCAACGGCAAGCCGGTCTCCTTCAGAGGCACCAACCGCCACGAGATGCACCCGACCCACGGCTCGGCGCTCACCCGCGCGGACCTGGTCGAGGACATCGGCATCATCAAGCGCCTGAACATCAACACCGTCCGCACCTCGCACTACCCCAACAACCCCCTGTGGCTGGAACTCGCCGACGAGTACGGCCTGTACCTCGTCGACGAGACCAACCTGGAGACCCACGGCATCCGCGGCGAGTACCCCGGCAACCACGCCGACTGGACCGAGGCGTGCGTGGCCCGCGCACAGGGCATGGTCCACCGCGACAAGAACCACGCCTCGGTGGTCATCTGGTCCCTCGGCAACGAGGCGGGCGGCGGCAGCACCTTCAACGCCATGTACGACTGGATCCGCTCCTACGACACCACCCGCGTCATCCAGTACGAGGGCGACGACCGGCCGGGCATCAGCGACATCCGCTCCGAGATGTACGACAGCCCCTCCCGCGTCGAGGCACGGGCGAAGGACACGAGCGACACCCGGCCGTACGTGATGATCGAGTACTCCCACGCGATGGGGAACTCCAGCGGCAACTTCAAGAAGTACTGGGACCTCGTCCGCCGCTACGACGTGCTGCAGGGCGGCTGGATCTGGGACTTCGTCGACCAGGCCCTGAGCTGGCCCACCCCGACGCGCCAGCTGTTCACCGAGTCGGGGCCCGCCGCCCTGAGCGGCGAGGTCATCGCGCCCAGCGGCACCTTCGCCCGTGACAAGGGCATCTCCGGCGGCACCGTCTTCGCCCGCGACGAGAGCCTCGACCTCACCGGCTCGCTGACCCTGGAGGCCTGGGTCACCCCGCACGTCACCGGCTACCACCAGCCGATCATCGCCAAGGGCGACACCCAGTACGCCTTGAAGCAGACCGACAGGACGCTGGAGTTCTTCATCTACGGCGGCGGCCAGTGGATCACCGCGAGCTGGGCGCTCCCGGAGGACTGGACCGGCCGCGAGCACCATGTCGCGGGCGTCTTCGACGCCGAGGCCGGCACGCTGACCCTCCACGTCGACGGCTCGGTCCGGGCCACCCGCACAGCCAACCGGCGCCCCGCCGTCAACACCGCGCCCCTGGCCCTGGCCACCGACGTGGACAACCCGACCCGCGAGTTCAGCGGCACCATCCGGCGGGCCCGCGTGTACGCCCGGGCGCTGAGCGCCGCCGAACTGGCCTCCGACGGCCGCGGCCCCGGCGACGGCGGCGTACGGTTCTGGTTCGACGCCGCCACCGTCGGACTCACCGAGAAGCGGCCCCGCGACAAGACGTTCCTCGCCTACGGCGGCGACTGGGGCGACAACCCCAACGACGGCGCCTTCTCCGGGGACGGCATCGTCACCGCCGACCGCGGCAGCACCGGCAAGGCCGTCGAGGTCAAGCAGATCTACCAGGCGATCAACGCCGCGCCCGCCTCCGGCGACACCGTCACCTCGGGCCGGGTCACCCTCACCAACGAGTACCTGTTCACCAACCTCCGCGAGTTCGACGGCCGTTGGTGGCTGGCCGCCGACGGCAGGACCGTTCAGCGCGGCAGGCTGAGCCGCGACCAGCTGGACGTCGCGCCGCTCACCAGCAAGGACATCACGGTCCCCGTGAAGCTGCCGTCGAACCCGGCGCCCGGCACGGAGTACTTCCTGCACCTCTCCTTCACCACCAAGGAGCCCACCAAGTGGGCGAAGGCCGGCTTCGAGACGGCCAAGCAGCAACTCCCCGTCGCCGCGAGCAGCCCGGCCGTGACGCCCGTACGCCTTCAGAGCGTGCCGCCGCTGCGCCACGACGACGGCGAGAAGGCCGTCACCGTCCGGGGCCGGGGATTCTCCGTCGCCGTCGACAAGAGCACCGGGACCATCACGTCGTACGAGGCCAAAGGCGTCCGCCTGATCACCTCCGGACCCGTGCCGAACTTCTGGCGGGCGCCCACCGACAACGACCGGGGCAACGGCCAGCACACCCGCAACCAGACCTGGCGCGACGCCGGCGCCCGGCGCGAGGTCACGAAGGTCGCCGTCCGCGCCCTGCGGGACAAGGCCGTCGAGATCAAGGTCAGCGGCACCCTGCCGACGACCGTCGCATCGACGTACACCACCACGTACACGGTCTTCGGCAACGGCGAGATCAAGGTCGACAACACCCTGCACCCGGGCGCGTCGAGCCTGCCCTACATCCCCGAGGTCGGCACCCTGCTGTTCCTGCCGAAGCGCCTGGACCGCCTGCACTACTACGGCCGCGGTCCCGAGGAGAACCAGTGGGACCGCAACAACGGCACCGACGTGGGCCTGTACTCCGGCACCGTCGCCGGGCAGTGGACCTCCTACCTGCGCCCGCAGGAGAACGGCAACAAGACCGACGTCCGCTGGGCCGCGCTGACCGGCCGCGACGGCGTGGGCCTGCTCGTCTCCGGCGAACCGCTCCTGGAGGTGAACGCCTCGCACTTCACCCCGGAGGACCTGTCGAGCGGGGTGCGCCACGACTACCAGCTCACCCCGCGCGACGAGGTCGTCCTGCGTCTGAACCACCGTCAGATGGGCGTGGGCGGCGACAACAGCTGGGGCGCCCACACCCACGACGAGTACAAGCTGTTCGCCGACCGCGACTACTCCTACACCTACCGGCTGCGCCCCCTCACCGACGTCAGCAGGGCGACGGCGGCGACACGTCGGCCGACGGCGGGGGAGTTCTCGTAGGAGCCGATGTCCCGGCCGCCGCCGGTCAACCGAGCACGGTCTCCCAGGTGTCGACCGCGTAGTGCAGGGTCATCCCGTGCCGCGCGTACAACTCGGGAGCGCCGGTGGCGTTGGCCGTGTCGACGCCGAGCCCCACCATGTCGCGCCCCTTCGCGGCGAAGGCCGCGAAGGCGTGCCGCAGCAGGAGTCCGCCGAGGCCCCGGCCCCGGGCCTCGGGCAGGACGCCGATGCTGCGGATCCACCCCATGGCCTCGCGGTCGCCGCGGGCCAGCAGGAAGCCGACGTCTCCGAGGTCGTCGACGCCGACGATCCACACCAGGGACCAGTCGAGCTGCTCGGCGTCGATGTCGTGGAGCCAGCTGGGGTAATCACGCGGCTGGAAGTCGAAGTGCCGGGCGAAACTGGCCTGGTACAGCTCGTGCACGCGCGCCTGGTCCGCCTCGCTCGCGCAGGCCCGTATCCGCACCCCGGCCGGGGCCTGCGGCGCGAGGTCGGCCGCGGGGTCCACGGGCCGCCGCAGGACGTGGTAGCGCCGTACGACCTGCCAGCCCCGCGCCTCGATCAGGCCGGTGTCGAGCGTCGGCCGCACATTGAGATGGAGATGCACCACGGCCCGCTGCGCACCGTTGTCCCGGGCCTTCTCCAGGGCCCTGGCCTCCATCGCGTCCAGGACACGCATACCGGCCTGCTGGTGGTCGGGCAGCACGTAGTGGTCGATGTCGATGCGTTCGCCCTCCGACTCGTCCCACAGCAGTCCGTAGACCACCAGCCGGTCCCCGTCGAAGGCCAGCCAGGAATCCCGTTCGAGGTCGGTCCCGGGATGCTTGAGGTCGGCCTCGACGGTGTGCAGGTCGGTCTCGGGCCGCCCGATCTCGATCTCGTCGACCGCGTTGAGCAGTGCCGTGATGGCGGGCGCGTCGGAAAGGGCGGCGGGGCGCAGGGGGTTGGACATGGGGTCAGGGTCCGGGGGAGGGCCGAGCGCCCGCAACAGATTTTCGAACGGCTCGCCCACGGCGGGCGCCGCTTGCGGCCCGCGGTGGTGAACGTGCAGGGTGTGGGGCTGTGGCCACCTTGCTGATCGTGCATCACACTCCCTCGCCCAACTGCCAGGCGCTGTTCGAGGCCGTCGTCTCCGGGGCTACGGATCCGGAGATCGAGGGCGTCGAAGTGGTGCGGCGGGCGGCCCTCGCCGCCACGGCGTCCGACGTGCTCGCCGCCGACGGGTTCCTGCTCGGCACCCCGGCCAACCTCGGCTACATGTCCGGCGCCCTCAAGCACTTCTTCGACCAGGTCTACTACCCCTGCCTGGACACCACGCGCGGCCGGCCCTTCGGCTTCTACGTGCACGGCGGCAACGACGTCACGGGCGCGGTCCGCGGCATCGACTCCATCACCTCGGGCCTGGGCTGGCGCCGCGCGGCCGAGCCGGTCACCGTGACCGGCGAGCCGGCCAAGGCCGACATCGAGGCGTGCTGGGAGCTGGGCGCGACGGTCGCCGCCGGGCTGATGGGCTAGCGGACGGCGAGGACAGGGCCGGCGCCAGAGGACGAGGCCTTGCGCTAACCCACCGGCCGGATCCGGGCCTCGACGCCGTCCAGCAGGACGGTCAGCCCCACCTCGAAGGTCCGCTTCGCCTCCCGCACCAGATACGGCACGTCGTCGTCATCGCCGGCGGCCGCGGCGCTGTCGGCCGCCGCGCTGTTCAGCCAGTGCACCGTCGGATAGCGCTCGGCGAAGTCGGGGGCGACCTCCGCCATGAGGGCCGACCGGGTGTACCACCACTCGGTGTCCTCGACGCCGGTCTCCGGCCCGGCCTGCCGCGACTCCGCGACCGTCTGCGCCGCCGCGCGCACGAACTGGAACACGGTGCCGACCACCCGCCGCACCAGGGGCGGTTCGAGCCCGGTGTCCCGCAGGATCCGCAGCAGGGCTTCCAGCACGGCGTACTCGTGGGGGCCGAGTACCGGCCGGGCCTGGGAGACCTGGAGCACCCAGGGGTGCCGCAGGTAGAAGTCCCAGGCGTCCTCGGCCCACCGGGTGGCGGCGGCGCGCCAGCCGGCGTCCAGGTCGTAGCCGGTGGGCAGTTCGGCGAGTGCGCGGTCGTGCATGAGATCCACCAGCTCGCTCTTGCTGGGGACGTACGTGTAGAGCGCCATGGCGGTGCGGCCGAGCCGTTCGCCCACCGCGCGCATCGAGAGCGCGGCCATGCCCTGTTCGTCGGCGACGCCGATCGCGGCGTCCACGATCGCGTCCACGCTGAGCCCGGGCCTGGGGCCCGGCCCGGTGCGCGCGCTGCCCGGCTCGTCGGTCCGCCACAGCAGGGCCATCGTCCGTCGTGCGTCTCCCTGCCCCGCGAATACGACCATCGGGCGGCAACTCCTTACGTCGTAAAGTAATGTGTCCTACCCAACTCTTTACGGCGTAAGGATATCGGTATGGAGCTCCCCGTCTCCCTCGTCACCGTCACTGAAGTCGGCCGGGTCACGCCGGGCACGGCCCGCGTGACCTTCCGCGCCGACACCCTCCCGGCCTCCGTCGGCGCCGCCCCCGACCAGCAGGTCAAGCTCTGCTTCCCGCGGCCGGGACAGGACCGCCCACGACTGCCCGCATCCGACGGTGACGCCATGCGCTGGTACCAGGCGTTCCTGGCCCTGCCGGAGGACGAGCGGCCCGTCATGCGCAGTTACACGATCCGGCGCCGTCACCCCGGCACCGACCTCGTCGACATCGACTTCGTGCTGCACGGCGACGCCGGCCCGGCCACGCGCTGGGCCGAGAACGCCGAACCCGGCCAGGTGCTCGGCATGGTGGGCCCTTCCGCCGAGTACGCCCGACCGCTCGGCGAGGCCGACGTACTGCTCCTCGTGGGCGACGAGACCGCGCTGCCCGCGCTCGCCACGCTCGTCGAGTCGCTGCCCGAAGGGGTTCGGGCCGTCGCCTACGTCGAAGTCGCCGACGCGGCGGAGGAGCAGAGTTTCGACACGCATGCCGACCTCACCCTCCACTGGCTGCACCGGCGTACGGCCCGCCCGGGACGGAGCAGCATCCTCGTCGAGGCGGTGCGCCGAGCCGACCTTCCTTCCGGCAGTGTCTTCGCCTGGCTCGCCGGCGAGGCGGGTACCGTACGCGCCCTGCGCCGCCACCTGCTCGACGAGCGCGGCCTCGACAAGCACTCCGTCGACTTCACCGGCTACTGGCGCCTCAAGCTCACCCAGGACGACGCTCCCACCGAGGAGGACCTCGCCGACGCCCAGGAACAGCTCGCGCGGGCACGGGAACAGGCGCAGGCGAGCGACTGGTAGGTCAACGACGGGCTGCGTTTCGAGGGCCTCGTCCAGGGGGTGTGTCCCGTGGCGGGCGGTACTGCGCCCCCAACCCCATCCGGGTCACCAACTCCAGCATCAGCAGCTCGAACATCGGCTCCTGGTCGGTGATCAGCGGCGCGAAGTGGTCGAACACCTCCAGGGCCACCTGTCCGTACATGGAGCGCCAGCAGGACAGCATGACGACCAGCGCTCCCAGCGGCATCTCCACGCCCGTGGCGGTGCGGTAGTCGGTGATCTGGTCGCGCAGCAGGGGGTCCAGCTGGTCGTCGGTGAGAATCGGGTACGGGCGGGTCGCCCATAACCGCATGAACTCCGGGCCCCAGACGCCGGCGAGCTCCCGGACCCACTCACTGGTCAGGTCGCTCTGCGCGGTGCCCGCGGCCGCGGTCGGTGTGCCGAAGAGCAGGCTGAACTCCTGACGGTTGGCCAGGGACCAGCGACGGAGCACCCGAGAGGGCGCGATCAGCCGCGCCGCGAGGTCCGTCTCGTCCTCCGCCTCCATCGCGGCCCGCAGCTCGGCCGAGAGCTCGGCGACGATGTCACGGGCCGTGTGCCGGACGATGTCCGCGAGATCGTCGAAGTGCCGGTAGAGGGCCGCCGGGGTCACCCCGATCCGGCGGGCGATCTCGGCGAGTGTGAGTGCCTCGACACCCTGTTGCGTGATCACCTCCCGCGCCACCGCCCTGATGTCCTTCGACATCTGACGGCGCAGGCGTTCGCGACGGTTCAGGGCCGCCATGGGCTCCTCCTCAGGTCGAAGGAGGGACGACGGTACCGTCCGGCCGGATGTGCACCGTCGGTGAGGGAGCGTGCTTCACGTCGCGTGGGTCCTCCCCGCCCGTCACCGCCCATGCGTACGCCTGCACCGCGTGCCCCTTGAGGCCGTCGACCAGGCACTCGGAGAGTGCGCTGCGCCAGCTGTCACCCGGGTTGATCACGGTGCCGGTCCATGGATCGGACTTGGGACAGTCGAAGGGCTTCTCGGAGCTCACATACGCCACCAGCACCGACACCTTGGTCGACTCCTCGCCGCGGTTTCTGATCTCGGCGCCGAAGAGCGCCCGCCCGATCCTGTCGACGGCCTGGGTGCAGGCCCTGACCTCCACGTCCACCGAGTCCGTGGCCTGCCACGAACCGCAGTACACGTCGTTCGAGGGGTAGGGGTCGCTGTGGGTCGTCGCGGGCCCGCTCTTCGACGGCGGCGCGCTGGTCCCCGGCACGGCCGGCTCGCTCGTCCTCGCCGGTGCCGCGGCCGGCGGGGCGGCCGTCGGTGTGGGGCTGGGGGAGGGCGATGGCGTGAGGGAGGCCGACGGTCTCGGCGGGGCGGAGGCCGTCGCGCTGGGCCGTGTGCTCCCGGTATTGGCCGTCTCGGCCGTCCGGGGCGAGTTGATGGCGTAGACGGTGAGCGCGGCCGCGAGTGTGACGATGCCGAATCCGGAGCCGACGAGGGCTGCCCGCATCTTCGTCGACACCTTCCCCCCGTCATCCCAACGAGTGTCGGTCTCACCCGTCGGAGAGGGGCGGTTGAGGAACACGTTGACGCTCTTCACGTCACCGCTCCTGGTGATGTACTGCGTCCCGCCGTCGTGCGCCGCGTTGTCCTGTGCGCCGGCCCGAGCAGCCCCCGCCCGGCTCTCGTCCCGTACCTCGCCGCTCACCCGAGGACCCTGCTTCCCCCGCCGACGTTGATGTCGCCGCTCTGGGTGATGTTCTGGACTCCGCCCGCGTGGGCGACGTTGTTCTGCACCCAGCTCTGCCGGGCGCTGGGCTGCCGGGCGGCCAACTCCTCGACGAGGGCACGCAGTTCGTCGGCCGTGTCCGGGTGCTCCTCCAGCAGGAGTTCCAACTGGCCGGTCCACCGCCGTTGCAGACTCCGGCGTGCCGTGTCCCTGTTCTCCTCGGTGGCCTGCTCGATGTCGGTCGCGGCGCGATCGAGCCGCTCCGCCTCGACCCGTTCCAGGGCCGGTTCCCCCCGCCCGAGCAGCCGGGCGAACCGGCCCCGGGCGGAGTGCCAGGCATCGGTCGCCATGGCCCCCACCATCGCCGTACCGCCGGCCGCCGCCAGGCCCGACAACGCTTCCGTCAACACCCGTTCCTCCTGCTCGTCCACTCCGGCGCCACTCGCACCATGGCGCCCTGTGCAACGTTCAGGGGCATCACAAAGTAACGGGCCATTACTGAAAGCGACTGAAAGTTGCTGAAAGCGATGCGGAGAAGCCTCCACGCATCGCTCACGCGAGGTCGAGCAGCCCCCTGCGCACGGCCTCCGACACGGCGGCCGCCCGGTTGTCGACCCTGAGCTTCCGGTAGATGCGGACGAGGTGCGTCTTGACGGTGGCCTCGCTCAGGAACAGGGCCTCTGCGATGGCCCGGTTGCTGCGCCCCTCGGCCATCAGCCGGACGACCTCGACCTCACGCTCGGTCAGGTCCTGCCGGGGGCTGACCACTTGGCCGACGAGCTGGCCGACGATCTCGGGAGCGAGGCCCAGGGCACCGGCGGCGGCGCCGCGCACGGCGCGGAAGAGCTCCTCGGGGGGACCGGCCTTCAGTATGTAGCCGCGGGCCCCCGCCTCGATCGCGCGGACGACGTCGGACCGGCCGGAGTAGCTGGTCAGCATCACCACCGGTACGGCCGGAGCCTCGGCGGCCAGGCGGCGTACCGCCTCGATGCCGTCCATCCCCGCGCCGCCTGCCGAACCGCCTCCTGCCCCGTTGCCCGAGAACCTCAGGTCCATCAGGACCACGTCCGGCCTCAGCCGGGCGGCGAGGCGAACGGCCTCCTCGCCGTTGCCCGCCTCGGCGACGACATCGAGGTCCGGTTCCCCGTCCAGCAGCGCTCGCAGACCGGCCCGTACGACGGTGTGGTCGTCCGCGATCAGCAGGCGCAGCGGTGCGGGGGTCATCGGGCGGTCGTCGAGGTCACCGGCGCCACGGCGCGCGGCTCGTCGGTCTCGGTGGCCCCGGGAGCCTCGGACGGCCCGGACAACGCCGGCACCACGGCCCGTACCCGGGTGCCCCTTCCCGGCGCGCTGCCGACGTCGAGGTCGCCGCCGCACTCGCGCAGGCGCGCCCGGGCCGCGGGCAGACCGAGACCACGGGCGGGGCGGGAAGCCGCACGGGGCGCGGCCGGGTCGAAGCCGACACCGTCGTCCGAGACCTCCAACTCGACCCGGTCCGCGTCCTGACGCAGGGTGACCCGGACGTCCACCGCACGGGCGTGCTCCCGTACGTTCGCCAGCGTGCCCTGGGCGACCCGGAACAGGGTGGCGGCGGCCTGCGCGTCCAGCTCGGGCCGGTCGTCCCCGACCGAGCTGAACCGCACGCGCGCCGCCGTACCGTCCGCCTGGGAGCGCGCGCACAGCAGCCGCAACGCGTCCTCGAGTCCGGCCTCCGCGACGGCGGACGGGGTGAGGTCGCGGATGATCCTGCGGGTCTCGGCGAGATTCGCGTCCAGGCCGTCGGTGACCGCGCGCACGCGGGTCAGCGCCACGTCCGGCCGCTTCTTCCAGTCCCGTTGCGCCGCCTGGAGCAGCATCAGGCTGCCGGAGAGCTCCTGGGCGAGCGTGTCGTGCAGGTCACGGGCGATGCGGGCCCGCTCCGCCAGCACCCCGGCCTGACGCTGCTGCCGCGCCAGGATCCAGCGGGTGCCCTCCAACTCCTCAACCAGCCGCTGGCGTTCGGCGGCGTCCCGCTGCTGGGCGCGGTAGAGCGCGACGGTGCCCCACACGGCGGCCACCGGGATCAGCACGAGCTCCGGGTCGAACCCGCCGGTAGTGCGGATCAGTTGCCCCACGAGGACACCGGTGATCGCGGTCACCGCGACCCCGGCCGACCGGAGGCCCAGCGCGCGCAGGGCGACACAGGCCAGCGGCACCGCACACCACGCGTACGCGCCGGTCAGCGACCCCGGCGCGAGGATCAGCAGTTGGCTCCACAGCAGGAGCAGGGCCGCGACCCAGAGGTGACGGCCGCGTCGGCCGAGCCGTTCCCACAGCACCAGCCCGGCCGCGTACGTCAGCGCCAGCAGCCCGCTGACGAGCACGATCTCCCAGCACAGCGGGATGCCCAGCCGCAGGAGCCGCACCAGCGCCGCGCCGACGACGAGGAAGAAGGTGAAGTGCGTGGCATACGCCAGGCCGGACCGGCTCCCGCGGGCGACCTTCGAGGGTGCGTGGGCGGGAGCGCGGTCGGGCACGGCGGACCCCTTGGACGGAGTGATCAGCTCGGACAGGCGTCCGAGTCTATCCACCGCCGGTAGGGGCGAGGTGAGAGCAGCCGCCGGCGTTCAGGCCCCGGGGTGCAGTCCCAGCCACCCCGGCGTCGGGTCCCCCTCGACCTCGCCGAAGTACAGGGCGAACGTCTGCTTCCAGCGCTCGATCGCGGCCCGGTCGGCCATGAACCGGGGGAAGCCGTCGAGGTGCGCGTTCGGGTACTCCCAGATGGGCTTCAGGCCGCCCGCGGGGGTGACGTCGGTGCGGACCGACCAGCCGTTGAAGGCGGCCTGCTGCTGTGCCGTGGACAGTTGCCAGTTGAGGTAGAGCTTCGCGGCCGTGGGGTTCTTGGCCTGCTTGAGGATCGCGGCGCGTTGACCCCAGGCCATGAAGGGGTGCCGCCCGTCGGGAACGGCGAACCTCACGGGGGACGACGGGGGCGCGACCAGGCTGCCCGAGCCGCCGACGCCGATCGCCTTCTGCCCGGTGCGGACGGCGTCGCCGGGCGAGTTGCTGCCGCGGGCGAAACGGACGTCCTGGGCGGCGAGTGCGGCCACCCAGTCCCAGCCGTACGTCTGGGCGTAGAGCGCGTAGAGGTAGAGGACCGCGTCGTCGTCGTGCGGGTACGACGAGGCGATCCGTCCCTTCCACTTCGGGTCGACGAGATCCAGCGGCGTGCGCGGCACGTCCGAGCCGACGGCGGCGGGGCCGTACATGAAGCTGAACGCGATCGCGGCCATCGCGACCCACGCGCCCTGCGGGTCCTTGAAGCCGTCGTACACCTGGGAGAAGCCGGCCGGCTTGTAGTGCAGCAGACGGCCCTGTTCCTTCCAGCGCACGAAGTCCTGGAGGGTCTGGAGCTGGACCACGTCGGGGACGAGGGTGCCGGTCGCGAGCTGGTTGTCGATGCGGACGTCGTGGTACTTGCTGTAGTCGACGACCAGCGTCAGGTCGATCTCCGGGAAGCGCTTGAGGAAGGCCGCCTTCGTGCCGTCCTGTTGCGTCGCCGTGTCCCCTCCGGCGTAGAGGGTGAGCTTGCCGCCCTCCGCGAGGGCGGCCCGGTACAGCTCGTCGAGCGTGCGGGTCTCCTCCGGCCCAGAGGCGTACCGGGACCCACCGGGCCCGGCCGCGGCCGCCGGAGAGGCGGCGGACCCGAGGGCGCCGACTCCGAGGGCCGCACCGGCCCCGGTGGTGAGGACACGTCGTCTGCTGGGAAAGCTGGACATCCTGCGGAGACCTCTCTGATCTCTGGGGGGACAGGGGGTGACCGGCGCCGTTGGTCGATGACGATTCTGGGGCCGGGCAGGAGGCCCGCGCGTCCCCCGGACGGAGCGGCGGACCCGCTCAGGATGTAATCCGCGTTCAACCGAACGGTTGATGTGGAAATCCATCGGGATCAGGGGGGGTGAGCGGGAATGTGTTTCGGTCCATGAAAGGTTGGTATATGCATCTAGCTGAACCGATCCCGACCGAACCGAGGCACCGTGACCACCGCACATCCGAAGACGCCCGCCGACACCGTCGCCCGGCTGCGCGCCACCTTCCGCACCGGCCGCACCAAGCCCGTCGAGTGGCGCACCGCCCAGCTGCGCCGCCTGCGCGAGATGCTCACGGAGAACGGCCCCGACCTCGCCGCCGCCCTCCACGCCGACCTCGGCAAGAGCACCACCGAGGCCTACCGCACCGAGATCGACTTCACGGTCCGCGAGATCGACCACACGCTGGACCACCTCACCGACTGGCTGCGTCCCGAGCCCGCCCCGGCCCCGGCCCACCTCGGTGCCGACGTCCGCGTCTGGACCCAGTACGACCCGCTCGGTGTCGTCCTCGTGATCGCCCCCTGGAACTACCCCGCGCAGCTGCTCCTCGCCCCCGTGGTCGGTGCCCTCGCCGCGGGCAACGCGGTCGTCGCCAAGCCCAGCGAACTGGCACCCGCCACCTCCGCCGTCCTGGCCCGGCTGGTGCCCGCGTACCTCGACAACGACGCCGTCGCCGTCGTCGAGGGCGGCATCCCGGAGACCACGGCCCTGCTGGCCGAGCGCTTCGACCACGTCTTCTACACCGGCAACGGCACCGTCGGCCGCATCGTCATGCGCGCCGCCGCCGAGCACCTCACCCCGGTCACCCTCGAACTCGGCGGCAAGTCACCGGCGTTCGTCGACCGCGACACCGACCTCGACGTGGTCGCCGGCCGGCTGGCGCAGGGCAAGTTCCTCAACGCCGGCCAGACCTGTGTCGCCCCCGACTACGTCCTGACCGACCCGGAGACCGCCGCCGCCCTCGAGCCCGCCCTCGCCCGAGCCGTCGAGGCGGTCTACGGCACCGACCCGCAGGCCTCCGACGAGTACGGCCGCATCGTCAACGAACGCCACTTCGACCGGCTGACCGGCCTGCTCGACTCGGGCCGTGTCGTCGTGGGCGGCGGCAGCGACCGTACGGACAAGTACATCGCGCCGACCGTCCTCGCCGACGTCGACCCCAAGGCGCCCGTCATGCGGGAGGAGATCTTCGGCCCGATCCTGCCGATCGTGACCGTCGACGACCTGGACGAGGCCATCGCCTTCGTCAACGACCGCGACAAGCCTCTCGCGCTGTACGTCTTCTCCGAGTCCGCGGACACCCGCGCCCGCATCGCCGCCGAGACCTCCTCCGGCGGCCTCGGCCACGGTCTGCCGCTCGCCCATCTCACCGTCTCCGACCTGCCGTTCGGCGGGGTGGGGGAGAGCGGCATGGGCAGCTACCACGGCCGGTACTCCATCGAGACCTTCAGCCACCGCAAGGCGGTCCTCGAGAAGCCGCTGAGCTGAAGCGCCACGGGTCCGCAAAGTCCTCAGCCCGCGGGCTGGGGCTGTGCGAGACTCCGCCGATGACCTCGGAGATCATCACCGCGGACGCCGCGGGCACCTGGAAACTCGGCGATCACACCGTCGGCCGCGTCGGCTTCGGCGCGATGCGGCTGACGGGCAGCGCCGCCTTCCATCTCGGGACGCCGAGCGACCGCGACCGCTCGATCGCCGTCCTGCGCAGGGCGGTCGACCTCGGCGTGAACCACATCGACACGGCCGCCTTCTACTTCTCCTCGCTGCGCTCCGCCAACGAACTCATCAACCGCGCGCTGGCGCCGTACACCGACGACCTGCTCATCGCCACGAAGGTCGGCCCCTTCCGCGACTACGCGGGGGAGTGGGGCACCTCGGCCCGCCCCGAGGACCTGCGCGGCCATGTCGAGGAGAACCTGCGCCAGCTCGGGCGCGACCACCTCGACCTCGTCTACCTGCGCCGCATGCGCCAGGACTCGATCGCCGAGCACTTCGGCGCGCTGGCCGACCTGCGCGAGGCGGGCCTGGTCCGCCACCTCGGCATCTCCGACGTGGAGCCGCGCCATCTCGCTCAGGCGCAGGCCATCGCGCCCGTGGTGAGCGTGCAGAACCGGTACGGTCTCGGCCACCATGCCCCCGTGACCGACGAGGTCCAGCGGATCTGCGGCGAACAGGGCATCGCCTTCGTCCCCTTCTACGCCGTCGCCGGCGAGGGCGGGGCACACGGCGCGACCGCCACCCACGACGAGGCGGTCCGCGCCGTCGCCGAAGCCCACGGCGCGCCCCCCGCCCAGATCCGCCTCGCCTGGACCCTCGCCCAGGGCCCCCACGTCCTCGCCATCCCCGGCACCGGCAACCCCGGCCACCTCGTGGAGAACGTGGCCGCGGGCGCGCTGCGCCTGACGGACGCGGAGGTGGAGAGCCTCAACGCCCTGGGTGGGCCCGGCTCGTCACGTCCGGCCTGAGGACTCCTCACCGGCCCCGGTCGGACCTGCCCGGACGATCCACACCCCGTCCCGCATGAGGTGCCGCTTCGGCAGCTCGTGTGCCTCGCACCATGCCTGCACCGCGCGCGGCCGCACCCGGTAGTAGCCGTAGGGTGCGCCGTCCTCGCGGGGATCCCACCCCGTCTTCGAGAAGAAGGCGTCGGCCGCGTCCGGCGGCACCTCCCGCGCGCTGAAGGTCTCCACGTCGCCGTCGATCAGTACGACGTCCCGCGTGTCCCCGAACGCCAGCCGGGCCCGCCCGCCGTCCCGGAGGTTCAGGCCGGTGGGATTGGTCGGGCGGGTCGCCAGCCACACGGACTCGTCGTGCCAGACGAACCACAGAGGGACGAGACACGGCAACCCGTCCGGGCCCGCCGTGGCCACCCAGATGTCGATCTCACGCTCCAGGCGGCCCAGAACGTCCTGCTTGCGCTGCTCACGGCCGCGGGACGGCTTGGTGATCTCCATGGCCGGGACGCTAGCGGCAACCCCGGCGGCCCCGCCTCGGGCCCGAGTCCCACCCTCGCCTCGGCCCTCAGTCCTAGGCCGGCAAGAAGCGACTGGCGCACCCGAGGTTTTACGTATAACCTCTCCCGTCAATCACCCCTCCCGGAAGGCTCCGATGAGACGCATCGCCCTGGTCACCCTCGTTGTCGACGACTACGACGAGGCGATCCGCTTCTACACCGAGGCACTCGGCTTTCGACTCGTGGAGGACGCGCCGCGCCCCGACGGCTCCCGCTGGGTCGTCGTGCGGCCGGGCGCCGGGCAGGACGGCACCGGTCTGCTGCTCGCCCGCGCCAAGGGCGAGGCCCAGCGCGGCCGGGTCGGTGACCAGACCGGCGGGCGGGTCGGGTTCTTCCTGCACACCGACGACTTCGCCCGCGACCACGCCCGCATGCTCACAGCGGGCGTGACCTTCCTGGAGGAGCCCCGCCACGAGCCGTACGGCTCCGTCGCCGTCTTCCAGGACCTGTACGGAAACCGCTGGGACCTGCTCCAGCCCGCCACCACCTGAGAACCACCTGCCGAGGAACACGCACATGACCGCGCCCCGCATCGACACCGACACCCTCCGCCGGCTCCCCAAGGCCGTCCTGCACGACCACCTCGACGGCGGCCTGCGCCCCGCCACCGTCGTCGAACTCGCGGACGCGGTCGGCCACACCCTGCCCACCACCGACCCCGACGAACTCGCCGCCTGGTACGTCGAGGCCGCAAACTCCGGAGACCTGGTCCGCTACATCGCCACCTTCGAGCACACCCTCGCCGTCATGCAGACCCGCGAGGGCCTGCTGCGCACCGCCGAGGAGTACGTCCTCGACCTCGCCGCCGACGGCGTCGTCTACGGCGAGGTGCGTTACGCCCCCGAGCTGATGCTGCAGGGCGGGCTGATGCTGCCCGAGGTCGTCGAGACGGTGCAGGAGGGCCTCGCGGCCGGCATGGCGAAGGCGGCCGCCGCGGGCACCCCGGTCCGGGTCGGCACCCTGCTGTGCGGTATGCGGATGTTCGACCGCACCAAGGAGACCGCCGACCTGGCCGTCGCCTTCCGGGACGCGGGCGTCGTCGGCTTCGACATCGCCGGCGCCGAGGACGGCTTCCCGCCCGCCGACCACCTCGCCGCCTTCGACCACCTGCGCCGCGAGAACGTCCCGTTCACCATCCACGCCGGTGAGGCGCACGGCCTGCCCAGCATCCACCAGGCCCTCCAGGTCTGCGGCGCCCAGCGCATAGGCCACGGCGTCCGCATCACCGACGACATCCCCGACCTCGCGGACGGCAAGCTCGGCCGCCTCGCGGGCTGGGTGCGCGACCGCCGGATCGCCCTGGAGATGTGCCCGACGTCCAACCTCCAGACCGGCGCGGCCACCTCCATCGCCGAGCACCCGATCACGGCCCTGAAGGACCTCGGCTTCCGCGTCACCCTCAACACCGACAACCGGCTGGTGTCGGGCACGACGATGACCCGTGAGATGTCCCTGCTGGTCGAGCAGGCGGGCTGGACGGTCGAGGACCTGCGCACGGTCACGGTCAACGCCCTCAAGAGCGCGTTCATCCCGTTCGACGAGCGCAGGGCCCTCATCGAGGACGTCGTCCTGCCGGGCTACGCGCCCTCGCTCTGAAGCAGCCCGCGCACGTAGGCGGCCTGTCCGATGTGCTGGAGATCGTCGGACAGGACGCTGACCAGCCGTACGCCCAGACTGACCGGCGGATCCCAGCGCTCGTCCACGACGCGCTCCAGGTCCGCCGCGGTCAGCCCGCGCAGCACCTCGAGCGTCTGTTCGTGCACGGCGTCGTAGTAGCCGGTCAGCAGGTCACCGGAGTCCACCCGCACCTTGGCGACCTTCGCCGGACTGTGGCCGAACCCGGTGTCGCGGCGCGGCAGGCCCAGGCCGAAGCGCTTCTCCCAGTCCTGGGACAGCCACACCTGCTCGAGGTCGAAGGCGTCCGCGACATGGTCGTCCTGCACCCGGGTGAGGTGCCAGACCAGCCAGGCGATGGAGTTGGCGTCGTTTGAGGGGCGGGCGTTGAGGTCGTCGGGGCCGAGGCCCTCGACAGCCGCGTGGACCTCTTCCCGGATGCGGCTGTGACCGTCGATGAGGATGTCCTTTGCATGCATGGCACCACCATCGCGCATCGCGCCGCGTCACGCGTCGGGAACCCAGCTCCCGTGAAAGCCCAGCGGCACCCGCCCCGGTAGATGGATCCGGGCAAGCGGCGCACTTGTGAAGTCCTGCGCGGCGAGGATCAGCAGGTCCGACGCCCCGCGGTCGGGGTTGTGCACGTACGCGATCGCGTACCCGTCGTCCTCGGCCGCCCTCGGGTCGGTCGCGTCGGACGGCACGAACACGGCCTCGCTCGCCGCCGCGCCCCGCGGCAGCCGGTGCGCCTGCACCGTGCCGCGCAGCAGGTCGTGCTTGAAGAGCGCGTTGCCGAAGGCCCGGTCGGGCGGGGTGCCGTCGGCTGCCAGATAGGCCAGCGTCATCTCGGCGGACGCCGCCGAGTAGCCGTAACGGTGCTGGCGGGACACCAGCGCCTCGTTCACACGCGGGAACTCCTGCGGACGGTCGTCGAGGGTCCTGGTGCGCACCCGGCCGTGGCGCAGGTCGATCGTCCAGCGGTCGAGCCTCGCGGTGCCCGCCCCGTAGGGTCCGCCCGACCCCCGGCCCGCCACGAGGAAGGGCGCGGGGAAGTTCGTCATGTCGACGACGATGTTCGGGCCCTCCTCGTAGGCGTTGAGGGTGTGCGAGTAGAACACCGGGTCCACCTCGAACCAGCGCACCGCGCCGCCACCGCGCGGCAGGACGCCGACGCGCGCCGGGTGCTTCCTGTTCCAGACGTACGGCACCAGGTCGCCGCGCTCGGCGGCCGCCGGGTCGAAGGTCACCGGCATGTCGAGGACGATGACGTACCTCTCGGTGAGCGCGAAGTCGTGGATCATCGGCGCGTCCGCCACCGGGATCCGCGTGCTGCGCGACACGCGGCCCGCCGGGTCCACGACCAGGTGCCGCACATGGTCCCAGGTCGGGTAGTAGGCGATCGCGTGCAGCTCACCGGCGTGCGCGTCGTACTTGGTGTGCGCGGCGAACGCGCCCTCCAGGGTGCCCCGGAAGTCGTACGTCCCCACGGTGTTGAGCTCGTCGTCGAGTTCGTACGGCAGCGGCCCGCTCTCCTGGAGCGCGAGGATCCGCCCCCGGTGGGGGATCACGTGGGTGTTGCAGGGGAAGTCTTCCGGCGGCACCGGTCGCGGGTAGGGCTCGCCGAGCTTCCTCGCCACCTGGGAGGAACGCACCCAGCGGTTGCGGTACCACTCGGCGCGGCCCTCGCGCAGGCGGACGCCGTGCACCATGCCCTCGCCGAGCATCCAGTGATGGGCGCGTGGATCCTCCAGGCCCAGGACGTTGGGGCCGTTGCGCAGGTAGCGTCCGTTCAGCTCGCGCGGGATGCGGCCGGTGACCGGCAGGCCGAAGGCCGTCAACTCCTCGGTGACGGGCTTGAACGCGCCCTCCAGGAAGGGGAAGTGTCGCGTCGCCGGAGGAGCGGCAGGAGCGGCAGGAGAGGCGGGTGCGGCGGGTCCGCCAGTTCCGCCAGGTACGGCCACGGCAGGCCGCGATCCCGCTCCCGTCCCGACGAGTCCGCCGGCCGCCGTGATCGCCGCCGCGCCGCGCAGCACGTTCCGTCGCGTGTGGTTCGTCATCTCCGGTACTCCTGACCGCAGTTGTCTTCGGGGACGGTCACGAGTCTGCGGCGCGGGACGGATCGGGTCAGGAGGGGTGGGCCCCGTCCTGGGGTGTTGCCAGGCCCCCTGTTTCCAGCAGGGCCATCAGTGCCCGGGCCGCCGGACTGGTGGCCTGCGCGGGTGGCAGCAGGGCGATGGTCTCGTACGGTGTCTCGCCGGTGCCCTTCACCGGCAGGGCGGTCAGTGACGCGCGCTTGTGCCGGAAGTGCCGTGGTACGACGGCGATGCCCAGGTTCTCGTCCACCAGGTCGAGGAGGCTGTGCACGTCGTTCACCTCCAGCGCCACGGTCCGCCGTACGCCCGCCGCGGCGAACGCGGCGTCGGTGGTGCGGCGCGGTCCCCAGTCAGGGTGGAAGTCGACGAACACCTCACCGCCCAGATCCTCCGGTGTGACGGCCGCGCCGGCGACGGCGAGCCGATGGCTGGGATGGCACAGGACCGTCATCGGTTCGCTGGTCAGCGGCACGGACCTCAGCTGGTCGGTGTCCTCCTGCGTCCGCACCACGAACGCCAGGTCGAGCCGCCCGGCCGCGACCTCCTCCGCCAGCGCCCCCGAGCCCGCCTGCCTGAGGCAGATCTCCACGTCCGGGTGCTGCCGCCGGAACGCGGCCAGCAGCCCCGCCACGTTCACCCCGGCGATGCACTGCTCGGAGCCGAGTGCCAGCATGCCGCGCAGCACGCCCTGCACCGCGGCCACCGCCTCGTGGGCCGCCCGCACCTGCGCCAGGATCCGCTCCGCCTCGCCCAGCAGCGCCCGCCCGGCCGGGGTGAGCGTCACGCGGCGGGTCGTGCGCACGAACAGCGGCGTCTGCAGCTCCCGCTCCAGTGCGCGGATCGAGGCCGACAGGCCCGACTGGGACACCAGCAGCCGCTCGGCCGCCCGGGTGAAGTGCTGGTCCTCGGCGACCGCGACGAAGTGCTGGAGATGGCGCAGTTCCATGACTGAGAAGCGTATCCGCTGAATCCCATCGGATTCTTCTGTTGGACCACTGGCCGCAGGTCGCGAAAGAGTGGACCCGGATTCACCCCGGCGTCCGGCACCGGTTCCCCGGGCACCGGTGCCACTCGTGCCAACCTCTCAGGAGTCGCGTTGTACACCGCACACCCCGACCGCTACGCCGACATGCCCTACCGGCGCACCGGACGCAGCGGCCTGAAGCTCCCCGCGCTGTCGCTCGGCCTGTGGCACAACTTCGGCCCGGACCGCCCGGTCACCACCCAGCGCGCCATCCTGCGCCGCGCCTTCGACCTCGGTGTCACCCACTTCGACCTGGCCAACAACTACGGCCCGCCGCCCGGCGCCGCCGAGTCCGCCTTCGGCGAGGCGCTCAGGGCCGACTTCGCGTCGTACCGCGACGAGCTGATCATCTCCACCAAGGCCGGCTACCTGATGTGGCCCGGCCCGTACGGCGAGTGGGGTTCGCGCAAGTACCTGCTGTCCTCGCTGGACCAGAGCCTCACGCGGATGGGCCTGGACTACGTCGACATCTTCTACTCGCACCGCCCCGACCCGGAGACTCCGCTGGAGGAGACGATGGGCGCCCTGCACTCCGCGGTCCAGCAGGGCAAGGCGCTGTACGTCGGCATCTCCAACTACTCCGCGGAGCAGACCCGCGAGGCCGCCCGCATCCTGGGCGAGCTCGGCACCCCGCTCCTCATCCACCAGCCGCGCTACTCGATGCTCGACCGGCGCCCCGAGGACGGGGGCCTGCTGGACGCGCTGGACGAGCTCCAGGTCGGTTCCATCGTCTTCTCCCCGCTGGAGCAGGGGCTGCTCACCACGCGCTACCTCGACGGCATCCCGGAGGACTCGCGGGCCGCGAGCGACAGCCCGTTCCTGAACTCCGACGCGCTCACCGAGGAGCTGGTGGGCAGGCTGCGCGGCCTGCACGACATCGCCACGTCGCGCGGCCAGACCCTCGCCCAGATGGCCCTGGCCTGGGTGCTGCGCGGCGGCCGGGTCACCTCCGCCCTCGTCGGCGCGAGCAGCCCGCAGCAGATCGAGGACAGCGTCGGGGCGATCCAGAACCTCGACTTCGACGCGGACGAGCTGGCCCGGATCGACGCGCTGATCAAGCGGTAGGGCACACACGTGCGTGACGGGTCCCGGAGGCGGGCGGACCGCCTCCGGGACCCTTTGGCTGTGAGCTCGGCCTGTCAGCCCGGCCTGTGAGCCCGGCCTGTGAGCCCGGCCTATGAGCCGAGCCGTTCCTCCAGGCGCACGGTCACCGTGTCGCCCTCCTCCTTGCCGATCGCCTTGCGGAGGTCGGCCTTCACGGGCAGCTTGTGCGTCCCGTCGCCCAGGGCCATGAAGGAGCTGCGGAACGGATGCCCGTCCATCGTGCCGCGGACCTTGACCAGCCCGCGGGTCCCGAAGAACTCCACGGAATCCGGCCAGACGAGATAAGTCCAGCCACCGTTGTCCGGGCTCCTGCGCAGCACCGCTGTGAACTCGGCGTCCACCTTCCCGGTCGTACTCATGGCGTCCTCCGCTCGTGGTTGCCTCATCGGTCCTCACTCCATGGACCCCCTCTCGCGGCGGAACTCATCGCTCCCGCCCCATGTCACGCAGCGTGATCACGAGCCCGCCTCGACGGCGTGTGCGCCGGGTCCGTCGCGATCCGGCCAAGGGATCCGCTGAATATGCCAACAGACTGGCCAAAAAGTCATGGTGACACTGTGTCAGGAGTGGCGATACTCAAAGTAGGGACTGTTGAAAGACAGACGAGCCGCACGGGAAGCGAGGCCGCACCGGCAAGCGATCGGACGCATCGGGGGAGTGGGACGTGCACGACGAATTCCTGTGCCATGTCACGGCGTACGGCATCTGCGACGGCCGCCGCATCGGTGTACCGCTGGGCACCTACCGGGCGCCCACCCTGGCGCTGGCCCTGTGGTGGCTGCGTGACCGGGCCTCCTGGATGGCCGAGCGGCTCGACCCGCGGCCGGAGGGCAGGACCTTCCCCCCTGGCGCTCTCGTCCCTGTCGTCCACACCGCACCCGACGTGCCCGCCATGCTGCGCGCCTGGTGTGCCGACGTGAACGGACAGGAACAAGTCGCCGACCAACTGGCCGCCGGACGCCTGGTGCGGATCGCCGTCAGCGACGAGACCACCGAGTACGAACTGCTCGCCGAGTCCGTCGACGCGCTGCGCATGCAGCGGGTGAACCCGGCGCTGGTCGTCCCTGTCGCCTGACCACCCCGGTCGCGCAGGGCACACATGTGAGCGAATCGGTAGAATCCTGACATGGCGGAGCGGCCTGTCGCCTCGACCGCGCCCGAACTCGTGCTGGAGACCGAGACGGGCTCCGTGGTGATGAGCCCGAGCCACGCCTACCACGTCGGCCGCGACCCGCTCAGCGACATCGTCCTCGACGACGCCCGGGTCTCCTGGCACCACGCGGTCCTGCGGCCGGACGGCGACCACTGGACGCTGCAGGACGAGCGCAGCACCAACGGCACCTACGCCGACGGCCGCCGCGTCCATGAGGGAGGCGTGGGCCCCGGCAGCGTGATCCGCTTCGGCAGTCCCTCCGACGGCCCGTGCGCCGTCCTGGCCGGCCGGTCACCGCCGGCACCGGAGCGTCTGTCCGCGGTCTCGAACCCCGTCCTGACGGGAACGTACCGGCAGCCCACGTCCGTACGGCCGCTGCCCACCCGCGCCGTCCGCATCGGGCGCGCCGCCGACAACGACCTGGTCCTCGACGACCTGGTCGTCTCCCGCCGCCACGCCGAGCTGCACTCCCTGCCGGACGGCACCTACGAGATCGCCGACCTCGGCAGCCACAACGGCACCTACCTCAACGGCCAGCGCGTCGAGGACCGGGCCCGGATCGGCCCCGGCGACATCGTCGGCATCGGACACTCGGCGTTCTGCCTGGTCGGCGACCAGCTCCAGGAGTACGTCGACACCGGCGAGGTCTCCCTCGACGTACAGGACCTCACCGTCGCCGTCGACCACGGCCGCCGGGCGCTGCTCGACCACGTGTCGTTCCCGGTGGGGGAGAAGTGCCTGCTCGCGGTCGTCGGTCCCAGCGGCGCCGGGAAGTCCACGCTGCTCAACGCCCTCACCGGCCAGCGGCCCGCCGACCACGGCACCGTCCTGTACGACGGCCGCGACCTCTACCGCGACTACGCCGAACTGCGCCAGCGCATCGGCCTGGTCCCGCAGGACGACATCCTGCACTCCCAGCTGACGGTGCGCAGCGCCCTGTCCTACGCCGCCGAACTGCGCTTCCCGCAGGACACCGCCAAGGCCGAGCGCCGGGAACGGGTCGACGAGGTCATGCGCGAACTCGGGCTCGAAGAGCGCGCCCGGCAGCACGTGCACAGCCTCTCGGGCGGTCAGCGCAAGCGGGTCAGCGTCGCCCTGGAACTGCTGACCAAGCCGTCCCTGCTCTTCCTCGACGAGCCGACCTCCGGGCTCGACCCCGGCATGGACCGCTCGGTGATGCACATGCTGCGCGGCCTCGCCGACGACGGCCGTACCGTCATCGTCGTCACCCACAGCGTCCTCAGCCTCGACGTCTGCGACCGGCTCCTCGTGCTCGCCCCCGGCGGCAGGATCGCCTATTACGGCCCGCCGCAGGAGGCCCTGGAATTCTTCGGCTTCACCCAGTGGCCGGAGGCCTTCGAGGCCTTCGAAAGGGACACCGAACGGGACTGGGCGGGGGAGTACCGCGCCTCCCGTTTCCAGCACCAGTACGTCGCCGACGCGACCGCGCAGCCCCGCCTGCCCCGCTCCGAGCCCGTCATCATGACCATGCCGCCCCGGCCCCGCAGCCGCGGCGCCCAGCTCGGCACCCTGGTCCGCCGCTACACCGCCGCGCTCGGCGCAGACCGCACCTTCCTGGTCATCATGGTCGCGCTGCCCTTCGTGATGGGTGCCATGGCCCGCGCCCTGGCCGGCAGCGCGCTCACCCGCGACACCGCCATGAACGCGCTGCTGATCCTGTGCGTCGGCGGCGTGCTCACCGGCGCGGCCAACGCGGTGCGCGAACTCGTCAAGGAACGCGTGATCTACCAGCGGGAGCGGGCCGTGGGCCTGTCCAGATCGGCGTACCTGATGTCCAAGGTGGTGGTGCTGGGCACGGTGACGGTCCTGCAGGCCGTGGTGCTGACCCTGGTCGCCCTCTACGGCGTCGACCTCAACGCGCCGGGCGGGGACGGTGTGTTGCTGCCGCCGCTCGTCGAGATCGCCGTGGCCGTCGCCCTGCTGGCCTTCACGGCGATGATGCTGGGCCTGCTGGTCTCCGCGCTGGTGCGCAAGGAGGAGGTGACGATGCCGCTGCTGGTGCTGCTCGCCATCGTCCAGGTGGTCTTCTGCGGCGCGCTGCTGAAGCTGGACGGCGTGCCCGGCCTGGAGCAGCTGGCCTGGCTGGTGCCCTCGCGGTGGGCGCTCGGCGCGATGGCCGGGACCGTCGACCTGGCCCGGATCGTGCCCGGCGACCTCACCGGAGACCCGCTCTTCCGGCACTCGACGGGGGTGTGGCTGCTCAACATCGCCATGCTCGTCGTCCTGTCGGCCCTCTTCTACTTCGTGGTGTCCCGGCTGCTGCGCCGGCACGAACCCGTCGTGATGCGGAAGTAGAGAGTCTTGATGTGGAAGAAGGAAGCAGGAAGAAGGAAGCAGGAAGTGGGCGGTGCGATGACGACTCCCGGTTTCCGGCCCACGCACGTCGTCCCGCGGCACGGCATGCCCGCCTGGGAGGCCCCCGACCCGGCCCGCCCCACCGTGCCGCTCGACCCGCTGCTGCCGGTGCAACTCCTTGAGCGGCGCGGCGACTGGGGGCACATCCTGTGCGCCAACGGCTGGTCGGCCTGGGTCGACGGCCGCTTCCTGGTCGCCGTACCCCAGGACCCGCCCGTCGCCGACGACCCCCTCGCGGACGTCGCCGATCCGCGCCCCCTGCTCGCCCGCGCCGAACAGGCCCTGGGGGACTACCGCGCGGCCGTCGAAGCCCTCGCGGCCGGAGGCCTGGACGGTGAGTCCTTCCGGCAGCGCACCCAGGACCTGCGGATCGGGGTGGTCGTCGACGGGGAGTCCGTGTGGCTGTACGACACCGTGCAGGGGCGGTGGGTGTACGGCGACGGCATGCGCCTGAGCACCTGCGCCACGGACGCGGAGCCCGCCGCGGAGCACGTCGCCCAGCCTGCCGCCGAGCCCTTTGGCGGGGACCCGGGCCACGCCCCGACCCGCGTCGTGACGCCGCCCGACGGCGGTTCCTGATGGCGCGCGAGAGCAGCCTGTTCTCCGGCCGGCCCGCCGAGCTGATCGGCCGACGGGTCGCGGGCTACCGCGTCGAGGCCGAGATCGGCCGCGGCGGCATGGCCGTCGTCTACCGCGCCCGGGACCTGCGCCTGGACCGCACCGTCGCCCTCAAGCTGCTCGCCCCGGAACTCGCCCGCAACGACACCTTCCGGCAGCGCTTCACCCACGAGTCCCGGGTGGCCGCCGCGATCGACCACCCGCACATCGTGCCCATCTACGAGGCGGGCGAGACCGACGGTGTCCTGTACATCGCGATGCGGTACGTCTCCGGCAGCGACCTGCGCCACCTCCTCGACCGGCGGGGCCCCCTCCCGCTGCCGACCGCCGTGCGCATCGCGGGGCAGGTCGCCTCAGCGCTGGACGCGGCCCACGACCACGGGCTGGTCCACCGGGACGTCAAGCCCGGCAACGTCCTGGTCGCCCGCGGCACCGACAGCGACCATCCCGAGCACGTCTACCTCACCGACTTCGGCCTGACGAAGAAGTCGCTGTCCCTGACCGGCTTCACATCGGTCGGCCAGTTCGTCGGCACCCTCGACTATGTGGCTCCCGAACAGATCTCCGGCCGCCCGGTGGACGGCCGTTGCGACGTCTACGGCCTCGCCTGCGTCGTCTACGAGACCCTGGCCGGCCGCCCGCCCTTCCGGCGCGACGACGACATGGCCCTGCTCTGGGCCCACCAGTACGCCGACCCGCCACCCCTGACCGAGGCCCGCCCGGACCTGCCTCCACAGGTCGACGCCGTGTTCGCCGAGGCCCTGGCCAAGAGCCCCGACGACCGCCACGACTCCTGCCTCGCCTTCGTCGCGGCCCTGCGCTCGGCCGGGCGCCGGGCCACCGAGGCCGGGCACCCGCCGACGGAGGTGGACCGCAGGGCGCGGAGCGACGGGCCGAAGCCGCCGCCGGGGTGGGCGGAGCCGGTCTTCCGCAGACGGGCCTGACCGCTCTCCGTCACCCCCCGGGCGCCTCGCCCCGCCGCCGCACCCCACGGGCGAGCAGCCCGCCCAGGAACCCGGCGACCAGCCCCCACAGCAGGGCGAGGCCCACCGCCGTCCAGGTCTCGGGCCGCAGGAACAGCTCTCCGGAGAGGCCGCCGACCAGGTCCTCGATGCCCAGCACCGACAGGCCGTAGTGCGCGTCGACCCGGCCGACCAGGCAGATCATGAGGACCGCCAGGGCGAGGGCGACCGCCATGTGCACCGCGTGCTGCCAGGGGCGCGTGCGGGCCGATGAGCGGGCCGCCATCACGAACGCGGCGGCCAGGAGCAGCACCGCGTCGACGGCGACGAGCCACCACACCCGGGCGTCCTGTTCGGCCAGCGTGCGCAGGTTGAGCGTGGCGGTGTCGGGGGAGCGCAGCACCTCGTCGAGCACGTGCGGCATGGGCAGCCCGAACGGGCCGTCCACGCGGCCGTTCCAGGTGGCGCCCAGGCCGATCGTCAGCGCGAGCCAGACCAGGTTCGGCAGCCCGAGCAGGATCACGGCCAGCGTCTCCACCGGGTGGCCGCGTGTCACCGCGACGACGAGGGCGACGACGACCCCCAGGGCCACGCACGTGAGCAGCAGGGCGACCATGGCGTACGCGGCCGGACGCACCGACTCCTGGAAGCGCAGCAGACGAGCCGGCAGCGGCGCCCCGCGCGCCACCAGCAGGGCGAGCACCAGTACGCCGGCCAGCCACAGCAGGCCGAAGAACAGCGTCGGCGGTACGTCCGTGGTGAAGCCGACCTTCGGAGTGACGCCGAAGACGTCGCCGAGCTCGTCGATCGTCTCGTCCCCCACGGAGAGCGTGAACGTCTGGCGGGCGCCGAAGGACAGCGCGAGGAGGGCGAGCAGCCACACGACGGCGATCCGGGCCGCCCAGCCGGCGAACTCCCGGGTGCCGGTGACCGCGCGGTGCCGCAGCGGCCGCAGGAATCCGGCGGCGATCGCCGCCGCGCCCGTCAGGGTGACCGACAGCGGGAGCACGGTCAGCCCGGCCTCGGTGCCGGCGAGGTCCCCGGCGTTCCCGGACAGCTCGACGGTGCCGCCGACCGCCGTGACCACGGTCGCCGCGACGACCCGCGGGAACGCCCCGTCCGGCAGGTCCGACGCCCCCGCCGCCCACAACCCCAGCGCGGCCACGACCCCCATGGCCACCACCCCGGCCAGCATGGCGCCCCCGGCCTGCACCCAGCCATGCCGTGCCACCGCCCGCTCGGACCGCATCAGCGAACTCACCCTGCCACGCTAAGCAGCCCACGCTCCCCGCGCCTGCCGAGCCGCCCCGCCGCTGAGCCGTCGGCTTGCGAGGGGCGCGGCCCCGGAGCACACAATGGATGAACGTGCAGGCAAACGGCTCACAACGTGGCGTAGGTCCGTGCGTCACCCTGCCGGGAGGAAGAGCTCGTGAGCGTGGAACCGCCGTCCTCCGGGCGCCCCACGGGACCGCCCTCCGGTCCGCTGTCCGGTCCGTCGCAGCCGCCCTCGGGACCGCCGTCGCAGCCCCCGCCCTCGCAGCCCGACGATGGCGGCGCCGAGGAGCCGGAGCCGCACAGGCCCTGGTGGAGGTCCACGCCCCGGATCGTCGCCGCCACCGCGGCCGTCGTGGCCGCCGTGGTCCTGGCCGTCGTGCTGACCCGCACCGACGGCGGCTCCGGCGGCGGCAGCGGTGAGGTCTTCCTCCAGGCCGCCGGCGAAACCGGCCCGGACCCGTTCACCGAGTCGACGGCCAAGGACAGCTCCACCCCGCCGGTCACCCCGCCCCCGGCCACGGACTCCGCCCCCGCGGGCGCGGTACGGGGCGTGGACGGCGGCGCGAGGGGGCTGTACGGCGGCACCCGCAACGTCTCCAGCTGTGACGTGGAGAAGCAGATCGAGGCCCTGCGGGCCCAGCCGCGCAAGAACAGCGCGTTCGCCGCGGTCGTCGGCGTCGAGCCCTCCGGCGTCCCCGCCCACCTGCGCTCGCTCACCCCGGTACAGCTGCGTATGGACACCAGGGTCACCAATCACGGCTACCGCGACGGCGCCGCCACCCCCTACCAGGCCGTCCTGCAGGCGGGCACGGCCGTCCTCGTCGACGACCGCGGCGTCCCCCGCGTGCGCTGCGCCTGCGGCAACCCGCTCACGCCCGCGATCGCCCAGCAGGGCACCCCGAAGCGGACGGGCGACTCCTGGCCGTCGTACCGCCCCTCGAACGTCGTCGTGGTCGCACCCGCGACGACGGTGATCAACGTGTTCGTCCTCTACGACCCCGAGCGCCACGAGTGGATCGCCCGCCCCCGGGGCGACACCGGCCACAAGGACCGCAAGACCGACGGGCACGGCAAGCCGGTCTCCCCGTCCGTGAGCGTCTCCACCGCGCCGTCCGCATCCGGTTCCCCGGCGCCGTGCGTCTCCTCGCCCGCCTGCCCGCCGACGTCGAAGCCCGCACCCGTGGCACCCTCGAGCCCCGAGTCGTCGCCCTCCTCCGAGCCGCCGCCGTCCGACACACCCTCCGCCGACACGCCGTCCTCCCGGCCCGGCACGAGCGGGTCACCGGCACCCGACTCCCCCTCGGCGCCCGCATCGCCCGAGACGCCCGGATCGTGAAACGCCACACACGTTCGACGAGGGCGTAACTGTCCCGGGAGTGTCCTGCCCGGCTCGGGGTACGAGCACAGGTGCAGCAAGCGTCCGGCCAGGCCGGCCTCCGAGAGAGAACCGCATGATCGAGCACCTGGACGGGGCAGTGATACCAACTGGTTTCGACGTCCCCGTGGATCCGCTACGGCGGGCGGCGCACTACACGGGTGAACCGGGATGCATCGCCGAGGCACGCACCTTCGCCGCGCACTTCGTCGACACGCTCAGGACCGAGTGGTGCGCCACGATCGACGCGCGGCTGGGCGGTGAACTGCTCCTGGTGGTGAGCGAGCTGGTCACCAACGCGGACCGGCACAGCAACGGGCCGTACATCCTGGAGCTGGAAGGCACCGACGACGTGGTCACGGTGAGCGTCTACGACAGCAGCGTCGCCCTGCCCCTGCGGTTCCCGCGCGACCCCGTACGGGTCGGCCGACACGGCCTGGAGATCGTCCACGCGCTGGCCGCGGAGGTCACCGCGGAGCGGGTGCCGGTCGGCAAGCGCGTCAGCGCGGTGATGCGGCTGGGCGGGCCGACCGAGGAGTGACCGCCGCGGCGCACGTGCGGCGGGACCGGGACCGTCGATGCCGCCCCGCCTTTCGAGCGGGACGGCATCCGTCGTTCGAGTGGGACGGCATCCGTCGTCCAGGGGCGCGCCCTGGCGTCAGGCGCAGCCGAGTTCGCCCAGCATCCCCTCACGGAGCCGTGTGATGATGCGCTTGATCAGGCGGGACACGTGCATCTGCGAGCAGCCGAGCCGTTCGCCGATCTCCGCCTGGGTGGCCTCCTCGACGAACCGCATGTGGATGATCTGCCGGTCGCGTTCGCTGAGCTCGGCCATGAGCGGGGCGAGCGACTGGAAGTCCTCCACGAGTCGCAGCCCCTCCTCCTCCACTCCGATGAAGTCGGCGAGGACCGCCTCGCCGTTCTCGGGGCCGTCGCCGGTGAGCGCGGCGTCCAGCGACGAGGAGTTGTACCCGTTGGCGGCGATCTGGGCCTCGACGACCTGGTTTTCGGAGAGGTTCATCAGCGTGGCGAGCTCCGCCACGGTGGGCTCCCGGTCGAGACGGCTGGAGAGTTCGTCACGCGCCTTGGCCAACTCGACGCGCAGCTCCTGCAGCCGCCGGGGAACGTGCACCGCCCAGGTCGTGTCCCGGAAGAAACGCTTGATCTCACCCACGATGTAGGGGAGCGCGAACGACGTGAACTCGACTTCGCGCGACAGCTCGAACCGGTCGATGGCCTTGATCAGACCGATCATGCCGGTCTGGACGATGTCCTCCATGTCGTCCCCACGGCCCCGGAACCGCCCGGCCGCGAAGCGCACGAGGGAGATGTTCATCTCGATCAGGGTGTTGCGGGCGTACTGGTATTCGTGCGTGCCCTCTTCGAGTTCCGCGAGGCGCCGGAAGAACTGCCTCGACAGCTCCCGCGCGTCCCGCGGAGCCACGCTCCGCGGTTGCTCGACACCGGGCAGTGGTCCGCCACCCGTGCTGGTCCCGGCGGTCTTCTCGACGACCTGAGCCTCCGACCCGATCACGGCGGTGTGCATTGCCTCTCCCTAAAAGTCACGGTTCGACGTGTACTTCTCTCCGCTGCGCAAAGAAGGGCGCGTGGCCCTCTGAACGGCGAATACCCGGGGTTCCGCATCGCATGCCCCCTGAACCGTGGGAGTGACGAAAAATCGCTGCGGCGTGCACGCAGGGTGCTGATGCTCACTCTATGTTGTGACATCACCGCTTCGCAGCCCGTGTCGGGGCCGGTGACCGATCAGGAGCCGTGGCGTTTCGTCCGATTCCACCGAGGGCGCAACGCGTGAGCGGCTCCGGCGGCGGCACGGCCTCCTAGTCTGAGGGGGTGACCAGCCGAGCGACCGACCAAGCCCGCGTCATCCCCCTGCGCCCCGCGCCCGCGCCGAAGGGGACGGCCCGCCCCGCGGCGCCGGCCCCCGCACCGGCACCCCGGGAACCCCTGTGGCGCGACCTGATCGGTGACGTCCTGCGACGCGAACGCCTCGCCCAGGAACGCACCTTGAAGGACGTCGCGGAGGCCGCCCGGATCTCCATGCCCTACCTGTCCGAGGTGGAGCGCGGCCGCAAGGAGGCCTCCTCCGAGGTCCTCGCGGCCGCCGCCCAGGCGCTCGGCCTGGGCCTGGGCGACCTGCTGTCGCGGGCGCACAGTGAACTCACCCGGACCTCCGCGAGGAGCGGCCGCCCGAGCACGACGGCGTACAACGGGCTCTGCCTGGCCGCCTGACGAGCCCCGCGGGCCGGCGCCTCAGACCGTCACCGGACGCGCCGGCTCAGCACCTCGTCGGCCAGCCCGTACGCCACCGCCTCCTGTGCGGTGAACACCTTGTCGCGGTCCATGTCCGCGCGCAGCGTGGGGATGTCGTGGCGGGTGTGCCGGGCCAGTACCTCCTCGACCTGGGAGCGGATCCGCACCATCTCCTGGGCCTGGAGCGCCAGATCGGAGACGGTGCCCTGCCGTCCGCCGCTGGCCGGCTGGCCGAGCAGCACCCGCGCGTGCTCCAGCACGAACCGCCGCCCCGGATCCCCTCCGGCCAGCAGCACGGCCGCCGTCGAGGCGGCCTGCCCGACGCAGAACGTCGAGATCGGCGCCTGCACGTACGTCATCGTGTCGTAGATCGCCATCAGCGAAGTGAACGAGCCGCCGGGCGAGTTGATGTAGATCGCGATCTCGCTCTCCGGCGCCGCCGACTCCAGATGGAGGAGTTGCGCGATGACGACGTTGGCGACGCCGTCGTCGATCTCGGTGCTGAGGAAGATGATCCGCTCCGACAGCAGCCGGCTGAACACGTCGTAGGACCGCTCGCCCTGCGGGGTCCGCTCGACGACGTTCGGAATCGTGTACGTCCCCATGTCACAGTCCCATCCGTCGTCGGGCGGACGCGGGGCGTACGTCGGTCAGCGACTCGACGACCCGGTCCACGATGCCGTACGCCTTGGCCTCCTCGGCCGTGAACCAGCGGTCCCGGTCGCCGTCGCGGGCGATCGTCTCCAGGGTCTGGCCGGTGTGCTCGGCGGTGATCCGCTCGATGGTCCGCTTGGTGAACTCCAGGTTCTCCGCCTGGATCTCGATGTCCGCGGTGGTGCCGCCGATCCCGGCCGACGGCTGGTGCATCATGATGCGCGCGTTCGGCAACGCGTACCGCTTGCCGGGCGCCCCGACGGAGAGCAGGAACTGGCCCATGCTGGCCGCGAACCCCATGGCGAGCGTGGAGACGTCGTTGGGGATGAGGCGCATCGTGTCGTAGATGGCGAGGCCCGCGTGCACCGACCCACCGGGGCTGTGGATGTAGAGACTGACGTCGGTGCGCGGGTCCTCCGCCGACAGGATCAGCAGCTGGGCGCAGACCCGGTTGGCGGAGATCTCGTCGACCTGGGTGCCCAGCAGAACGATGCGCTGGGCGAGCAGTTGGGCGGCCAGATGGTCGTCGAAGCGGGTCGGAGGGGTGTCGCCCTCCTCGGCCCGCGGGGCAAGCATGTTGAGTGCAGGCATCGGGTCTCCTCGTGGTCGCGGGATGCCGTCGACCCCACTCTTGACCGCCGGTGACGTCCGCAGGCGGTTTCTCTGCCCGGGGCAGATTCGCCACGGGCAGAGTGTGCGCTCAGCTCTTCTCGCGCAGCTGCCGGAAGAACGCCCGTACGTCGTCCACCAGCAGGTCGGGCTCCTTCAGCGCCGCGGAATGGCCGCCCCGGTCGAACTCCGTCCAGCGCACCAGGTTCTCGGTGCGCTCGGCGTTGCGCCGCACAGGGGGTGTCGGTGCTACGGCCATCCGGATCAGTCGGCCGCCCGACCGATGAGTTCCGCGGCGAGGATCGGTCGATACAGGTGACCGCGTTCCACGCCCCAGGAGGTACTCATGACCACCGACGGTTTCACCACGTGTCTCTGGTTCGACGGCCAGGCCGAGGAAGCCGCCCACCACTACGTGTCGATCTTCAAGAACTCCAGCGTCGGGAAGGTCACCCGCTACACCGAGGCCGGACCGGGCAACGCCGGGTCCGTGCTCACCGTGGACTTCACGGCGAACGGCCAGAAGTTCGTCGCACTGAACGGCGGCCCCGAGTTCAAGTTCAACGAGGCGATCTCCTTCCAGATCGACTGCGCCGACCAGGAGGAGGTCGACTTCTACTGGAACAAGCTCCTCGAGGGCGGCGGCGAGCCCGGCCCCTGCGGCTGGCTCAAGGACAAGTACGGCGTGTCCTGGCAGGTCGTCCCCAGCGCGCTCATGGAGATGGTCACCGGCCCCGACCAGGAGAAGGCCGCCCGGGCCATGAAGGCCATGCTCGCCATGGGCAAGCTCGACATCGCCGCCCTGAAGAAGGCGTACGACGGCGAGTGACCGACCCGCCGAGGGCACGGGCCCGGCCG
Source organism: Streptomyces sp. NPDC002888 (assembly GCF_042888465.1). Classification (NCBI taxonomy): domain Bacteria; kingdom Bacillati; phylum Actinomycetota; class Actinomycetes; order Kitasatosporales; family Streptomycetaceae; genus Streptomyces; species Streptomyces sp. NPDC002888. The sequence continues at coordinate 195,800 of NZ_JBIAPU010000014.1, forward strand.
GCCCATGCCCTCGAGGCCGGCCCCACGCGGCCCGGGGCGCTACGCGGCCTCGGCCAGGATCTCCCCGATCACATGCCGTGAGTTCTCGGCGAGCACCGGGTTGGTGTCCCAGTAGTACGGCAGCTGGATGAGGGAGATCGACAGCGCCCAGCCCCGGCCACGCGCCCACTCGGCGTCGTCCGCGCCCACCGCCTCCCGGAAGGTGGCGCGGGCCGACGCCGGAAGCAGGTTCCAGGCCACGATCAGGTCGACGGCGGGGTCGCCCACGCCCACGCTGCCGAAGTCGATCACCGCCGCCAGGCGCCCGTCCCCGACCAGCACGTTCCCGGGCGACAGATCACCGTGCGCCCACACGGGCGGCGCGGTCCGCAGCGGGACGTGCAGGGCCTCCTCCCACAGGGCCGTCACCGCGTCCGTGTCGACCCTGCCCCCCAGCTGGTCGATCGCGGAGCGGGTGAACTCGTCCCGGGAGGCCAGGGGGACACCACGGTGGTTGGGCGGCCCGCCCCGCGCATCGATCCCCCGCAGGGCCGTGATGTACGCCGCGAGGTCCTCGGCGAGCGCCGTGGGCTTCTCGACGGCGCCCGCGACGGGATTGCGCCCGTCGAGCCAGCGGTACACCGACCAGGGCCACGGGAATCCCGCGCCGGGCCCGCCCAGTCCCACCGGCTCGGGCGCCGCGACGGGCAGCCGCGGTCCGAGCCGGGGCAGCCAGCGCTGTTCGTGCTCCACGCTCTGAACGGCACCCGGATACCGGGGGAGCCGCACGACGAAGTCTGTGCCCAGCCGGAACATCGCGTTCTCCGTGCCGGAGGACTTCAGCCGCTCCACGGGCAGCGACGCCCACCGCGGGAACTGCTTCGCGATCAGCCCGGCCACCAGCGGGGCGTCGAGGTCGATCTCGTCCGGCCGCATCTTCATGTTCATGGCACACACGTGCCCATGACACCGTTCCGACGGCCGGGTTGTCGACCGAATTGGACGCCCCGTCAGGGCCCTGGAGGTGCGCACGCCGGAGGGCGGCGCTCAGGAAAGGTCGTTCACCAGGACGGCTGCCCCGTCGAAACGGCCGGCCTTGAGATCGCCCAGCGCCTCGGCGGCCCGCGACAGTGGATAGGTGTGTGTGGTCGCGCGTACGCCGTGCCGGGCGGCCAGCGCCAGGAACTCCCGCCCGTCCTCGCGGGTGTTGGAGGTGACGCTGCGCAGCTCCTTCTCGTAGAACAGCTCGCTCTCGTAGCGCAGCGGCGGCACGTCGCTCAGGTGGATGCCCGCGACGGCCAGCACGCCGCCCCGGTCCAGGGCCCGCAGCGCGACCGGCACCAGGTCGCCGACCGGGGCGAACAGGATCGCGCTGTCCAACGGCTCGGGCGGCGGGTCGTACGCGTCGCCCGCGGAGGCGGCCCCCAGGCCGAGCGCCAGTCGCCGCGCCGCCGCCCCGCGTGTCAGGACGTGCACCGTGGCGCCCTCGGCCAGTGCCACCTGCGCGCACAGATGGGCGCTGCCGCCGAAGCCGTACAGGCCGAGCCGTCCGCCCGACGGCAGGGCGGCGCGGCGCAGCGCGCGGAAGCCGATGATGCCCGCGCACAGCAGCGGCGCGAGCGCCACGTCGTCGACGCCGCCGGGCAGCGTGTAGGCGAACGCCGCCGGTACGGTCGTGTACTCGGCGTAACCGCCGTCGGCGTCCCAGCCGGTGTACCGCGAGCCGGGGCACAGGTTCTCCGACCCGCGCGCGCAGTACCCGCAGGTCCCGTCCGTGCGGCGCAGCCAGGCCACGCCCACCCGGTCGCCGAGCGCGAAGCCGCGCACCGCCGACCCGAGCCCCGCCACCACGCCCACCACCTCGTGCCCCGGCGTCACGCCCGGCCGGTGCACCGGCAGATCCCCCTCGGTGACGTGCAGGTCGGTACGGCACACCCCGCACGCGCGCATGTGCACGAGCAGCTCGTCGGCGCCGGGCACGGGCACCGGCTTCTCGACGAGCCGCAGGGAGCCGTCCTCGACCGGGCCCGGCGCCACCACCGACCACGCGCCCATCGTCCCGTCCGCGTCCGCCATGCCACCGCCCCGTCCGTCCGCCCGAGACCTCCAGTCTCGTGCGGAAGCAGGCATTCGGCGCGCGAGCGGACCGACGGGTGACTAGCGTGAGGATCTGGGACAAGTCAGTTCCGGACACCCCATCGACCGGGAAGAGGGCCGCACCATGGCCGCACAACCTGCAGGAGCCCCCTGTTGGGCCGACGCGATGTTCAGTGACGTCGAGGGAGCCAAGAGCTTCTACGGTGACGTCCTCGGCTGGACGTTCGGCGATGCCCAGTCGGAGTACGGCAACTACACCCAGGCCTACGCGGACGGCAAGGCGGTCGCCGCCGTCGTACCGCCGATGCCGGGGCAGGAGGGACCGTCGCAGTGGTGCCTCTACTTCGCCTCCGACGACGCGGAGGCCACCGCCGCCCGGATCCGCGACAACGGCGGCGAGGTGCTGATGGGGCCGATGCAGGTCGGTGACTTCGGCACGATGGTCCTGGCCCGCGAACCCAGCGGTGCCGTGTTCGGCGTGTGGCAGGCAGGCCGGCACGAGGGGTTCGAGGCGACGGGCGTGCCCGGCGCGTACGCCTGGGCCGAGGTCTTCACCCGCGAGCCCGGGAAGGTGGACGCGTTCTTCCCCGCCGTCTTCACCTACGGGGTGAAGCAGCTCCAGGACGAGGCGATGGACTTCCGCATGTTCCAGGTCGGCGACGCCATGGCCTTCGGCCGGATGAAGATGACCGACGACTTCCCGCCCGAGGTGCCGCCCTACATCAACGTCTACTTCACGGTCCCCGACTGCGACGACGCGGTCGCCAAGGCCACCAAGCTCGGCGCGACCCTGCAGTTCGGCCCGATGGGCACCCCGTACGGCCGGTTCGCGAGCCTGACCGACCCTCAGGGCGCGAACTTCTCGGTGATCGACGTCACCACGACCGAGGGCGAGATGCCGAAGACCACGGACGTCTCCTAGCCACGGCCGAACGCCCCCTTGGCTCATGGCATGATCGTGCGCATGCGTGAACGTGTGGTGGCCGCGTGCGACGGGGCTTCGAAGGGAAATCCCGGACCGGCAGGCTGGGCGTGGGTGGTCTCCGACGACTCCGAGGCCCCGGCCCGATGGGAGGCGGGGCCGCTCGGCAAGGCCACCAACAACGTCGCCGAACTGACCGCGCTGGAGCGCCTGTTGACGGCGACCGACCCCGGCGTGCCGCTCGAGGTCCGGATGGACTCGCAGTACGCCATGAAGGCGGTCACCACCTGGCTGCCCGGCTGGAAGCGCAACGGCTGGAAGACGGCCGCGGGTAAGCCGGTCGCCAACCAGGAGCTCGTCGTTCGCATCGACGAACTGCTCGGCGGACGCGAGGTCGACTTCCGCTACGTGCCCGCCCACCAGGCCGACGGCGACCCGCTCAACGACTTCGCCGACCGGGCCGCCAGCCAGGCGGCGATCACCCAGCAGGCAGCGGGCAGCGATGTCGGCTCACCCGAGCCGCCGCCCTCGCCCGACACCCCGCAGTCCGGCACGACGCGCCGCCGCGCCGCCGGGGCCAAGGCGCCCCGACAGCGCGGCGGCGGTTCGTCGTCCCGCACGATCAAGGCGAAGTTCCCCGGCCGCTGCATGTGCGGGCGCACGTACGCGGCCGGGGAACAGATCGCCAAGAACGACCAGGGCTGGGGTCACCCGGAGTGCCGGACGGCAGCCGTCGGGTGACCGAGGCCGGCGTCGGTCAGGTGACCACGCCGCGCCAGCCGCCGGTCGCGTGGCCGCGTTCCTCGATGAACTCCTTGAAACGCTTGAGATCGCCCTTCGTCTGCCGCTTCACGAACCCCAGCTTGTCGCCGACGGTCTCCTTGATGCCCTCAGGCTCGAAGTCCAGCTGGAGCATCACCTTGGTGTGCTCTTCGTCGAGGCGGTGGAAGGTCACCACGCCGGCCTGCCGTGCCTCGCCGCCGACCGTCGTCCAGGCGACCCTCTCGTCCGGGATCTGCTCGGTGATCTCCGCGTCGAACTCCCGGTGTACGCCGCTGACGTCGGTCACCCAGTGGGTGAGTGTGTCGGTGAGCTGCTCGATGCGTTCCACCCCGCTCATGAACTCGGGGAAGGACTCGAACTGCGTCCACTGGTTGTAGGCCGTGTGCACGGGGACGCCGACCTCGATGGACTCCTCGACCTTCGTCACGGTCGTCTCCTCCTTCGTTCTCTCGGGTACGTCGCCGCGAGTACCCCTGACCTGCGGGGCAAACTGTCCCGGCGCTCAGTCCGTGGCGGATCGGTCCGTGTCGAACGTGTGGTGCGCGGTGTGGCCGAACGGTGGACGGCCCAGTCCCGTACGGCAGCGCGACGGGCGCCCGCACGGTCCAGGCTCGGACCCTGGCCTCACGCGAACAGCCGGTCCAGCAGGGGCGTGGCGAACACCCGGTGCGGATCGAGCCGCCGCAGCGTGGCGGCCGCCTCGTCCCACGCGGAGCCGAACGACGCGGGGACGGCCGTCCCGAGCACCTCCTCGTCGCTCCAGGCGGCCTGGTCCGTGTACCCCCACCCCTTGGACCACTCGACCCGGGTGAGCGCGTGCGTGCCGTCGTACGTGTCGAGCAGGAACCGCTCCAGCTCCCGGTAGAAGGCGTCCGCGTGCGGGGTGCCCGGAAGGGTCAGTACGTCCAGCCAGACGGCCGTGTCCCACTCGGGGTGCCCGTCGACCGGCCGCAGCGCGGACAGCGACGGCGTACGGGCGCCCGCGAGTTCGGTGTCCGCCGGGTCGTCGAGACCGGTGATCCTGATCTCGACGGAGCCGTTCACCGGGAAGCGCCCCTGTGCGGCGTACGCCGTGAGCCGCTCCCGGTAGAAGGCGGTGAACTCGCTGACGACACGCTGCACCTGGTCCCGGCCGGTCAGCACCGCGTACCCGTTCGCGTGCACCCGCAGCGTGGTCGGCTTGATGTACAGCAGTGTGTTCTTCGACGGCCCCCAGATGTCGGCGGACAGCGTCGCCACCAGCCCGAGCGCGGCCGCGTCGAACTGCGCGTTGCCGAGCGTCGGCGCCAGGTACCAGGCCGCGTCCGACACCATCCGCCCGGCCAGGTCCGCCACGAGCGTGGGGACGTTGTCGGAGAACGGGTAGGGGTAGGGCCTCGTCACACGGCGCGAGGTCAGCGGTTTGCTCGGGGCGACGCTCCACACCTTGAACCACGGGTGCTCGGTGAAGGCGAACCAGATCGCCTCGACCCGCCCGTCGGACTCCAGGAAGCTGGCGAGGGTCCGCCCGTCACTCCCGGGCGCCGCGAACAGCTCGGCCGCCGGGATGTCCGTACGGCTGACACAGCGCAGGTTGGCGTTCGCGCCCACCCGCAGGACCACCTCGGTGACCAGCGACCGGCCGAGGTGGGTGAGGAGCGCGGCGGAGTCGGCCTCGGCACGGGTGAACGTCCGCAGCGCGTAGGCGCCGTCGGCCTCGTCCCACACCACGGCGGTGAGCGAGAGGACGAGGTTGCTGAGCGAGCCGTACGTGTGCCCCGCAGTCCGCTCCTCGCCCCGTGCCGGTACGGCCGTGCCGTGCGCGTCGATGGCCAGGGCGCCGCCCAGGGTGAGGTCGCCGGGCGCCGGACTCGCGGTGACGCCGAGGCCGTGCTTCTCCAGGTAGGTGAGCAGGGACTCCAGCGTGACCCCGGTCCCGGCGCGCACGGCGGTCGGGGACTGAAGGGACAGGCCGGTGAGGTGCGGGGCGGTGTCGACCAGGAGGACCCGGGCGTCCGCCGGTGTGTCCGGCGGGATCGTCAGCGGCGACCAGCCGTGCGAGGCGCCCCGGGGGCGGACCGTCCAGCCGTGCCGCCAGGCCCAGTTGACCACCGCGACGACCTGCTCGGGCGCCTCGGGCGCACAGGCCCACAGTCCGGTCGCGGTGATCTCGCCGTCCCAGTTCCGGTACGCGGTGCGCGCGAGGGAGACGCCCGCGGGGAAGTCCGGCAGCTCCTCGGCCGCGACGGCCGGATCCGCCGCGACGAGCACGGGCACGGCGGCCAGGGCGGCGGCGGTGCGCAGAAAGACCCGACGGGTCCAGGAGGGGTCTGCCGACTGGAAGTTGCTCAATGAACGATCAGTCACGGGCCTACGCTAGGCGTCCGTTGACGCGTGATCCCCACGTGTCGAACATCCGCACTCGTGTGGGTGAAAGATTCACAAGGGGCGAGGAGGGGCCGCGCCGGAGCGACCGGGTCCGCGGACAGGTGTGACGAGTGACAGACTGACGCCATGGACGAGCGCGAATTCCGTAGGTCTGGTCAGCACGCATCCGTCGTCGGTCTCGGCACCTGGCAGCTGGGCGCCGACTGGGGCGACGTGGACGACAAGGAAGCCCTGTCGGTGCTGGAGACGGCGGCCGAGTCGGGGGTGACCTTCTTCGACACCGCCGACGTCTACGGCGACGGGCGCAGCGAGCAGACCATCGCCACGTTCCTCAGCGGCCGGCCCGACCTGCACGTGCAGGTGGCGACCAAGATGGGCCGCCGCGTCGAGCAGATCCCGGAGAACTACGTCCTGGACAACTTCCGCGCCTGGAACGACCGCTCGCGGCGCAACCTGGGCGTCGACCGCGTCGACCTCGTGCAGTTGCACTGCCCGCCGACGCCTGTGTACTCCAGCGACGAGGTGTTCGACGCCCTTGACACCCTGGTCGAGGAGGAGCGCATCGCCGCGTACGGCGTCAGCGTGGAGACCTGCGCCGAGGCGCTCACCGCGATCGCCCGGCCGGGCGTGGCGAGCGTGCAGATCATCCTCAACCCCTTCCGCATGAAGCCCCTGCGCGAGGTGCTTCCGGCGGCGCGGGAGGCGGGTGTCGGCATCATCGCGCGCGTCCCGCTGGCCTCCGGATTGCTGTCGGGCAAGTACACCAAGGACACGGTCTTCCCCGAGAACGACCACCGCACCTACAACCGGCACGGCGAGTCCTTCGACCAGGGCGAGACGTTCTCCGGCGTCGACTACGCCACCGGCGTGGAGGCCGCCGCCGAGTTCGCCGCCCTCGCCCCCGAGGGGTACACCCCGGCCCAGCTGGCCCTGCGCTGGGTCGTCCAGCAGCCCGGCGTGACCACCGTGATCCCCGGTGCCCGCTCGCCCGAGCAGGCCCGCGCCAACGCGGCCGCCGCCCGGCTGCCGGAGCTGTCCGACGAGACGCTGGCCGCGATCCGGGACCTCTACGAGGGGCGGATCAAGGGCCAGGTGGAGAGCCGCTGGTAGGCGGACCGGCGGGGCGCGCCGTCAGAAAGGCCGTTCACGGGGTACTCGCGGGAACCAGAGGGCGTAAGGACGTTCGAAACCCGGGAGGAACAGGTGACGGCCACCGGTGACGGTGCGAACAGGCGCAGGGGACGCAACGAGACGGAGGAGGAGAGAGCCGACCGGATGTGGGGGGAGCTCATCCAGGAGGTCCGGGTGGCCCAGACGGGCGTCCAGATCCTCTTCGGCTTCCTGCTCACCGTGGTGTTCACCCCGGTCTACCGGACCCTGACGGACACGAACCAGACCATCTACATCGTGACCGTCGTCATGGGCGCCTGCGCCACCGGCGCCCTCATAGGCCCCGTCTCCCTGCACCGCCTGGTGTCCGGGCGCCGGGTGAAGCCCCAGGCGGTGCAGTGGGCCTCCCGGCTGACCTTCGTCGGCCTGGTGCTGCTGCTCGGCACGATGACCTGTGCGCTCCTGCTGATCCTGCGGGTGGCGACCCACGACGGGTTCGTGCCCTGGCTGGTCGGCGCGGTGGTCCTGTGGTACATGCTGTGCTGGTTCGTGCTGCCCCTGTGGACTCGGCGCCGCTACACGTCGCGCTGAGGGGCGAGGCGAGGCGTGAGGTGCGAGGCCGCCAGCTGCCGGTCGTGCAGCCGGCTCAGCAGCAGGAGCGAGACGGTCGCTCCGATCAGGGCGCAGAACATGTCCCACTGGGTGTCCCACACGTCGCCCTGCGTGGCGAGGAAGGCGTCCGCCGCCTGCCCGCCGATCACGGCCGCCGCCCACTCGAACATCTCGAAGACCGCGCTGAACGCCAGGCACGCGCACACGGTCAGCGGAGCCAGCCACCGGCTGCCGCGCAGCGGTGAGGTACGGCTCAGCAACTCCCGTACCAGCATGGCGGGCACGAAGCCCTGCATCAGGTGGCCGAACCGGTCGTACGGGTTGCGGTCCAGGCCGAACGTGTCGCGCGCCCAGTCGCCCAGCGGCACCTGCGCGTACGTGTAGTGGCCGCCGAGGGCCAGCACCAGCGCGTGCGCCGCCAGCAGACAGCACAGCAGGTCGCTCAGCGGGAACCGCCGCCAGGCCAGCACGACCAGGGGCAGCCCCACGAGCACCCACACCGTCTCCAGGAACCACGTCGTGCGGTCGTGGGGCGCCCAGGCGGACAGGGCCAGCCCCCCGACCACCAACCCCGCGAGCAGGGCGGGCAGGGGGCGGCGGCGCGGGGCCGGGTGCGCGGTGACCGGGTGCGCAGTGGACATGTGGGGCTCCTTGTCGTGGGAGCCCCATGGTCGCGGCGCGCGGCGGAGACGGCATGAGTACGCCTACTCAGCTCCCCGTGCGCCCACCTCAGTCCAGGGCGTCGTGCAGCGCGGGCAGCAGGGTCTTCGCCGCCCAGTCGGTGTACGCCTCCTGCGACTCGCCCCCGATCTGCACCAGGGCGACCTCCGTGAACCCGGCCTCGGCGTACGGCCGTACGGCCTCGACGAAGTCCTGCGGGTCGTCACCGCAGGGGATCGAGGCGGCGACGTCGTCCGGCGTGACGAACTGGGTGGCCGACTCGAACGCGTCCGGGTGCGGCAGCTCGGAGTTGACCTTCCAGCCGTTGCCGAACCAGCGGAACTGCTCGTGGGCGCGCTTGACGGCCGCGTCGCGGTCGGGGTCGTAGCAGACGGGCAGTTGGCCCACGCGCGGCTTGCCCGTGCCGCCGTGCCGGTCGAAGGCCTCCAGGAGGTTGGCCTTGGGCTCCGTGGCGATGACCAGGTCGGCGAGCCTGCCCGCGAGGGCGCAGGACTGCTCGCCGGAGACGGCGACGCCGATCTGCGGCGGCTCGTCGGGGACGTCCCACAGCCGGGCCGACTCCACGTCGAAGTGCGTGCCGCGGTGGTTGACATGACCGCCCTTGAAGAGCGCCCGGATGATCTCCACGGCCTCCTCGAGCATCTCGTGCCGCACGTCGACGGCGGGCCAACCCCCGCCCACCACGTGCTCGTTGAGGTTCTCCCCGGAACCGAGCCCCAGCCGGAACCGGCCCTCGGACAGCAACTGCAGCGTCGCCGCCTTCTGGGCGATGACGGCCGGGTGGTAGCGGAACGTCGGACACGTCACGTACGTCATCAGCGGAATGCGCGACGTGGCCTGCGCGGCGGCGCCCAGGACGGCCCACGCGTACGGCGAGTGCCCCTGCGAACGCAGCCACGGGAAGTAGTGGTCCGAGGTCACCGAGAAGTCGAAGCCCGCCTCCTCCGCCCGCACCACATGGTCCACGAGCTCTCGGGGGCCGGCCTGCTCGGTCATCATCGTGTATCCGATTTGCACCATGCGGTGCGAGTCCCCGGTCGTGGATGAGGAAAACGGGATGAGGTAAACGGGTCGATCACCGCCCGATCACCGGGGCAGGATGCTCGTATGAGTGTTCGCCCGTTGCCTTCGAGTACGCCCGCCGCCCAGGGCGTCGACGCCACCAGGGTCCTCGCGTTCCTGGATGCCCTCGACGCCGCCCCGGACATCGAACCCCACAGCCTGATGATCCTGCGCCACGGTCATCTCGTGGCCTCCGGCTGGTGGGCGCCTTACACCCCCGAGCGTCTCCATCTCCTGTACTCGCTCAGCAAGAGCTTCACCTCCACGGCCGCCGGGTTCGCCGTCGCCGAGGGCCTGATCCGGCTCGACGATCCGGTGATCTCGTACTTCCCGGAGTTCGAGGCCGACATCACCGACCCGCGCAGCCGCGCGATGCTCGTGCGGCACGTCGCGGCGATGGCCAGCGGGCACGAGGAGGAGACCTACGAGCGGGCCCGCGCGCTCGACCGCGACGAGCTGGTCCGGGGGTTCCTGTTGTTGCCGCCGGAGCGCGACCCCGGGACCGTCTTCGCCTACAACCAGCCCGCCACCTACACCCTCGGCGCGATCGTCCAGCGCGTCACCGGGCAGTCGCTCACCGACTACCTGCGGCCGCGGCTGCTGGACCCGGTCGGCGCCGGTGACGTGGCGTGGCTGCGCGGCCGGGCCGGCCGCGAGCTGGGCTTCAGCGGGCTGCACGCCACCACGGACGTCGTCGCCCGCCTCGGCCAGCTGTATCTGAACGGGGGCGTGTGGGACGGCGAGCGCCTGCTGGCCCCGGAGTGGGTGGCAGAGGCGACGCGCGAGCACATCCCGACGGGGGCCGGCGTGCCCGAGGAGGACCGGCAGGACTGGGACCAGGGCTACGGCTTCCAGTTCTGGCAGTCACGGCACGGCTACCGCGGCGACGGCGCGTACGGCCAGTTCTGCTTGGTCCTGCCCGAGCACGACGCCGTGATCGCGATCACCGCGGCGACCGGGGACATGCAGGCCCTGCTCGACCTGGCCTGGGAACACCTGCTGCCCGCGTTCACCGACGGACCGCTGCCCGACGGGCAGGACGCGGACGCGACCCTGCGGGAGCGTCTGACCCGGCTCGCGCTGCCACCGGCCCCCGGCAAGCCCGCACCGCCGGAGCGGGCCGAGGAGTGGTCCGCCGCCGAGTTCACCCCGGCCGGCGGTGTCTGCGCGGCCCAGCGGACCCTGGGCTCGGTCGCCGTCGCGTCCGGTGCGGACGGCTGGACGGTCACCCTCACCGAGGACGGGAACCGGCTGGAGCTGTCGCTCGGCGACGGTGGCTGGAGCGTGGCCGAGGCTCCGCTCCCGACCGCGGTCAGCGGCGGCTGGACCGACCCCGACACCCTCACCCTCGACGTGGCGTTCCTCGAAACCCCGCACCACCTCCTGCTGACCTGCTCCCTCCCGGACCACACGTTCACGGCCCGCTGGGCAACGGAACCACTGCACGGAGCACCGCTGCGGTCGCTGCGCGCGCCGCGGCCGTCGGGCTGACGCTCCCGGACCCGGGGCCCGCCCGTCAGTCCGACGCCGGGCGGAAGGTGTCCAGCGCGGTGTCCAGTGCGCGTTGGTTCGGTGAGGCGTCCCAGTCGGCGGCGGGGGCCGTCCAACGGAGGGAGAAGCCGCGGTGGCCGCCGAGGAGGAAGCCGCGGCCGAAGGTGCGGATGCGGGTGCCGTCGTAGTCGGTGAGCCACTCCATGTCGGCGGCCTTGTACCCCTGGTAGGTCGTCGCCTCGATGTCGCCGATGCGCCGGAAGCCGTCCTCCCGCTTGAGCCCGGGTTCGACGTCGTCGCGCCAGACGACGACCGGATCCGGGCCGACGCGTTGGCTGTAGGTCACCGCGAGCGTGCGGGGGTCGCCCGACGCGCCGTACGTCACGCGGTAGGCCAGGTCGCCCTGGCGCTGGGTCTGCAGCCGCTTCCAGCCGTCGGGGAGGGCGACGGAGAAGCCCTCCGCCGCGTCGTAGCGGTGGAAGCCGGGCGGCAGACCACCGGCGGAGGAGGCGGGCGCGGATTCGGGGGCCGAGAACGAGGCGGAGGCCGACGGCGACTTCGACGCGGTTGCGGTCGGTGTGTCGGACGGCCGGGTCGCCTGCCCGTCCGGGCTCTGGGCCGACGCACTGCCGGACGTCGACGGAGGGGACGGGGTGAGGGAGGCGTCGGCCGAGGCGGACGGCCGGGCCTGTGCGTCGGACGACGAGTTGTCGGCGCCGGTCAGCTGGTCGGTGGCGGCGAGGACGGCGACTGCGACGGTGACCACGGCCAGCGCCGTCCCGGCGACCATGGTGCGCCCGCTCCACCCGGGCCCGGCGTGCACGACCGCCGTGTAGGCGCGGCGCAGCAGAGGCTCGGACTCCTCCTCGAACATCCCGTCCGGTTCCTCGGTCAGGACGCGGGTGAGGGCCGCGCGGATCACCGGGCGGGTCAGCCGCTCCCGGGAGTCCTTGCGCAGCAGCCCCTGCACGACCTGGTTGAGGGGCCCTGCGTGCACCGGCGTGCGCAGCGGCAGCCGGTCCACGCCCTTGAGCGTGGCCTCGGGCCGGCCCCGGTCCCGGAAGGGCGGTCGCCCCTCGACCATCGTGTAGAGCATCGCGCCCAGCGCCCACAGATCGGCCGCGGGGCCGATGCGCTGGTCGCTGGCCTGCTCGGGAGAGGCGTACGACGGTGCGGTGAGCCGGGGCGCGAGGGTCGCGCCCGCCAGTCCGAAGCCGGTGACCACGATCGGGCCGCGGTCCCGCACGAACACCTGGCCGGGGCTGAGTTCGCCGTGGGTGATGCCCTGGCCGTGCGCGGTGTCCAGCACGTCGAGCAGTTCGAGGCCGATGCGGGCCGCCCTGACGTGGCCCAACGTGCTCTGCTGGGCCAGGACTTCGCCCAGGGGCGTGCCGTCGACGCAGTCGGTGACGGTCCACAGGGTGCCGGACTCCGTCAAGGCGCCCACGACGGGGGCGACCTGACCGGGGCACAGGCGCGCCATCGTCTCGGACATGCGCAGCACACGCCCGGTGGTCTCCTCGCCCGCGTCGGGCGGCAACCCGATGCCGGTGAGCAGACACGGCCGGGAGGTCTCGACGTCCTCGCCGTACCAGCACACACGGTTCGTCTCCCGGTGGACGACATCGAGGAGGCGGTACCTTCCGGCGACCAACTCGTGTGTGGAGACGTGCGCCTTGACCATGGTCATCCCTCGCTGAACCCCCGGTTCTGGCCCTTTCCCAGTGGTACGGCGAGTGCGCCGGTGAGCGTTCAAAATATCCGCACATCCGGGCCGCTTCTTGTCTTTCATTCAAGAGGGGCGAGCATATGTGCGACAAAAAGCACGCGTGCCGTGCCCGCGCACGTCGCCGCCCGGGCAATTCCGCCGCGCAGGGCGGTGGTGCGAATATCCGTACGTCGAACTGGTGGTAACCCGCGGTAAACCGAGCCGTCGACGCCCGGAAATCCAACTCCGGGCGCCGACGTATTCCACAGGACCGTCTTTCCGATTTACCGGCGCAGCCCGAAGCGCTCCACCCAGGCCGTCACGTCCCCGGCCGTCGTGTTGCCCCCGCACACCACCAGGCCCAACCGGGCGTCGGGGCCGACCCGTTCCAGCACCCCGCGGGCCGCCGGGAGGAGGCAGCCGGCGGCCGGCTCGGCCCACACCTTGGCGTGCTCGGCGAGGTCCAGACAGCCCCGCACGGCCTCCCGGTCCGGGACCACCAGCACGTCCTCGACCAGCGCCGACACATGGTCATAGGTCAGCTGCGACACGGCGGGCGCGCTGAGGGTGGACGAGATGGACGACACCGCGACCCGCACCGGCCCGCCCGCCGCCAACGCCGCGGACATGGCCTCGGCGCCCTCGGTCTCCACACCCCAGACCCGCACCCCGGGGCGCCGCGCGCGCAGCGCCGCAGCCACGCCCGCGATCAGCCCGCCGCCCCCGATGCTGACCAGTACGTCGGTCGGTGCACCGGCGTCCTCGGCGTCCTCGGCGAACTCCAGCCCGACGGTGCCCTGCCCGGCGATCACCACGGGGTCGTCGAACGGGTGCACCAGCGTCAGCCCCTCGTCCCGCAGCCGCGTCACCAGGGAGAACGCCCCGTCCATGTCGTCCGTCAGCCGCACCGTCGCGCCCGCCTGTTCGGCGAGTGCGGCGGAACGCGCGGGTGCCGAGCGCGGCATGACCACCGTCGCCTTGACGTCGAGCGTGGCGGCCATGACCGCGAGGGCGATCCCGTGGTTGCCGCCGCTGACCGCCACGACCCCGGCGGCCCGTTCCGCCTCGCTCAGCGACAGCAGCTTGGCCGTCGCCCCGCGGACCTTGAAGGAGCCGGTGCGCTGGAGAAGTTCCAGCTTCGCGGTGACGGGGACGCCGAGCAGTGCGGACAGGCCGGGGCTCGGCACCGTCGGGGTGCGCACGACGTGCCCGGCGATCCGTTCGGCCGCGGCTTCGATGTCCGAGATGCCGATCAAGGCAACCATCCCTCCGGCGCGGTGGGTGGTGGTCCGCGCCGCTTCGCACCCTGACCCGAGCGCGGGGCGGGGTCAACTCGATTCAGAGATCACGACGTACGACGAAGTCCAGCAGGGACCGCAGCTCGCCGGCGGACGCCGCCTCCAGCGGCACGGCGGCGAGGGCCGACTCCACGGCGGCCAGGTGCCGGCGCGCCTCGGCCAGCGCGGCCGTCCGCCCGCCGGCCTCCTCGATCAGCGTGGCCGCCTCACCCGGGTCCCCGCCCGACTCGAGCAGCACCGCGAGTCGCCGGGCCGCCGGGCCGGGCGAGTCGAGGGCCGCCAGCACGGGGAACGTCTTCTTGCGCTCCCGCAGATCGGCGTGGACGGGCTTGCCGGTGACCGCCGGGTCTCCCCAGATCCCGAGCACGTCGTCGGCCACCTGGAAGGCGACCCCCAGATGCCGCCCGGCCAGGTCCAGCGCGCCGACCGTCGCCGGGGGAGCGCCGCCGAGCGCCGCACCGAGCGCGGCGGCACAGCCCAGCAGCGAGCCCGTCTTGGCCTCGGCCATCGCCCGGTACGCGTCCGGCCGCACCCGCCCGGGGCCCGTCCAGGGACGGGTGGCCAACAGCAGGTCGTCGGCCTGCCCGCGCACCAATTCGCTGAGCGCACCGGACAGCAGTCGTACGCCACCGGCGCCCGACGGGTGCGCGGCGAGCGTCTCGACGGCCAGCGCGAACAGGGCGTCGCCCGCCAGGACGGCCGGTCCCGTACCGTACGCCTTCCACACCGTGGGGCGGCGGCGTCGGGTCGGATCGCCGTCCATGATGTCGTCGTGGAGCAGTGAGAAGGTGTGCACCAGTTCCACCGCGACCGCCGCGGCGACCCCGGCCCGCCCGGGCGCCCCGGCCGCCTCGGCGCCCAGCACCGCCAGCGCCTGCCGGACGCCCTTGCCGCCGGACGCCACGGCCGGCGCGCCGCCGACCTCGCACCAGCCGAACGAGTAGCCGGCCATCTCGGCCACCCACGGATGCAGCCGCCCCACGGCCTCGGCCAGCGCGGGCCGCACCAACGCACGGCTGCGGGCGAGCACTGCGGGCAGAGGGAGCCTCGTCCGCTCCATGGAGGGCAGCGCCGTCACCGGGCGGCCCCCGCAGTCTCGACTGACACGCCGAGCTCGTCCTGCGCCCGCGCCACCATCTCCCGCGCGTGCCGGAGCCCGATCCGCCCCAGCATCCCTGCGAGTTCGGCCAGTTCGGCCGCTGTCTCGGCACGGCCCTGGCCCAGCCGGGCCAGGGACTTCGCAAGGCCCAGCCGGGACAGCGCCTCGCCGCGCGGCTCGCGCATCGCGCGGAACTGCGCGAGGGCCTCCTCGTAGAGGTCGCGGGCCTCGGCGTAACGCCCGGCCCGGTACAGGACGTTGCCGCGCATCTTGTGGTTGTACGCCAGCGCGCTGGACAGGCTCATCGCGCGGCACGTCGTCTCCGCCTCGGACAGCAGGGCCAGCGCCTGCTCGGTGTCGCCGTCGCGCACCGAGACGATGTCGGCCAGCCCGCGCAGCGCCCAGGCGTGCCCGCGCCGGTCGTCGGCGCGCCCCGCTATCTCGGCCGCCTCCGCGAACAACGCGTACGCGGTGTCGTACGCCCCGGAGTTGCGGTGCATCTGCGCGATGCCCTCCAGGGCCCACACTGTGTGCCGGGCCTCGCCGCGCCTGCGGGCCTCGGCCAGCAGCTGCTCGTGCAGCCTGCCGACGGCCTCGTAGTCGCCCTGGATGCGGCCGGTCTCGGCGAGGCCCGCCAGCGAGTAGCCGCGGACCACGATGTCGCCGCCGCGCTCGCCGAGTTCGGCCGCGAGTCCCAGCAGTCGCCGGGCCAGCGGAAACGCGCCGCGCTGCCGGGCCAGCGTGCCGCCGCTCCACAGAGCCCACGCCATCGCTCCGGTGTCCCCGGCGTCCCGGGCCGCTCGGTAGCTCGCCTTCCACGCCTGGTCCGCTTCTCCCACCTGGCCGAGCCGGCGGTGCGCCTCGGCGACCGCGAGCCCGGAGCGGGCCGCCTCACCACTGCGCCCGGCGCGCTCGGCGGCCCGCAGCTGCTCGGTGCCTACGGCCAGTACGTCGGCCAGGTCGGAATTCACGGAGAGGGCGGTGAGGGCGCCCTGGTACTCGGGGGCGAATGCCTTGCCGTACATGCGTGCCTTTCGTCTCGTCCGCACAACCCGCGTATACAACGTGTGTATACGCGATGTGTAGAGCGAGACGTCGTTGTCCGCGTGGGGGTTGCTCCTCAGGTTCGAAGAGTTGTGCCCCAGTACGACCCCGGCCCGCTCTCAGTCGCGAACGACCCCCGGCGCGATGTCCTCGTGCCGCTCCACGAGCCCGGCGCCGGCGCTCTGTGTCGTCGCCGTCGGTCTGCCGCAGAACGCCGACTCCAGGGTGCGCAGCATCGTGTTGTGTACGGCGCTGCTGTTGGAGGTGTTGGCGACGGCGGTGAGGCTGCGGTGGCCGTCCTTCGAGGCGAAGGCGTAGGTGTAGTAGCCCTGGACGGTGCCGGTGTGGCCGTAGACGGAGACGCCGCAGGACAGGTCACGGCGGCGCAGCCCCAGGCCGTACGCCTGGCCGGTGCCCGCCGGCAGCCACTGCTCCATCTGCGCCAGTCGCGCCGCCGAGGTCAGGCGGCCGCCGAGCAGGGCGGAGAGGAAGGTGTTGAGGTCCTGCGTGCTGGAGACGATCGCACCCGCGCTCTGGGCCCAGGAGGCCGTCTGCTCGGTGGCGTCGACCAGGGGCTCGCCGGACTCGTCGGGAGTGAGATAGCCGCGGGCGTAACGGCCCGGGATGCGCGTGTCGGGGTGCACGTAGAAGGTGTCGCGCAGGTTCAGCGGCGTGATGATCCGGTTCTGGTACTCGGTCCGCACCAAGTGCCCGGTCAGCTTCTCGATGAGCATCCCGGCGACGACGAAGTTGGTGTTGGAGTAGGAGTAGGCCGCACCGGGCGCGCCGGTACTGGCGTGCTGCAGTGACCGGTCCAGCAGTTGGCGGTAGGTGAAGACCTTGGTGCGGACGGCCTCGAAGCCGGGGACGGTCTTCGCGAACATGTCGTTGGTGTAGTCGTACAGGCCGCTGCGGTGGCTCAGTACGTGCCGCACGGTGATGCGGTCGTCCGGCAGCAGTCCCGGCAGGTAGCGGTTGACGGAGGCGTCCAGGCTCAGCTTCCCCTCGTCGACGAGTTGCAGCAGGACGACGGCGCTGAAGGTCTTGGTGACGCTGCCGATGCGGAAGCGGTCGGTGGTGCTCAGGACGCGCCCGGTGGTGCGGTCGGCCACCCCCACGGTGAGCTTGCTGACCGTGCCGTTGTCGTCGATCCGCGCCATCGCCCCGGGCGCCCCCTGCTGCTGTGCCGTGCGCAGGAAGTCGCGCAGTCCGGTGAGGTCGGGGAGCGGCTCCTGCGGCGCCGCGTGGGCCGGGACCGCGAGGAGGGACAGCAGGGCCGCCGCCAGCGCCGTACCCCTGCCCACCGTTGCTGAGACCATCCGGTTCTTCTCCTGTTCTCCGCCGAGACCTGCCCGGCGGTTTTGTGCGAGATCGATCACATCCCGAACGGGCAACCTTCTCGCGCTCCATCACATCTCCACAGTCGACGCACAGTTGGTCATCCGTTGATCACTGAGCGACGCGGATTCGCAGGATATCGCCTCGAAGTGCCTTCAATACGGCCTTTCGGGTTTACATGTACATGACGTATCCGTAAGGGTTTCCCCCGGGGCACGACCAGCCCCCATGGCGCCCAACCGCGCCATGCCCCTGGGCGGTTGGCCACCCCTGGCCGGTGACCGCTGCCGCCCGTGAACGAAGGAACCCTCATCCGTGCGTAGAGCACACATACGCAGCCTCGCGGTCGCCGTCGCCGTGGCGACGGCCGCCACGGGCCTCGCGGGCACGGCGTTCGCGGCCCCGTCCACGGGGGACACCCGCGCCACGGCCGCCGCCACCGCCGGATCCCCGGCCGCGGCCGTCGTCGAGGCCGCCCGCGCCGCCGCCTTCGCCCACGCCTCGGCGACCGGCGTCACCGACGGCGACGAACTGGCGCCCCAGGACGTCCTGATCGACCCCGAGGGCGCACGGCACGTCCGGTTCGTCCGGACGCACCAGGGCATGCCCGTCCTCGGCGGCGACCTCGTCGTGCACCTCACCGAGCGGCTGGCGTACGCCGGTGTCACCCGCGCCGCCGACCGCACCGTCCGGCCCGCCACCGTCAAGGCGAAGCTGACGGCCCGGCAGGCCGAGACGAAGGCCGCCGCCGTCGCGGGGGGCCGGGCGGCCGCCGCCGAACTCGTGGTCGACGCCCGCGGCGCCACCCCGTCCCTCGCCTACCAGGTGCGCGTGACCGGCGCCGACACCACCGGGGCCGGCGGCTCCCGGACGGTCGTCGTCGACGCCCTCACCGGCAAGGTGCGCAGCAACGCGCCCGACAGCGACGAGTTCCTCTCGCCCCGGCTGCTCGACACCCTGCGCGAGCGCGACGAGACCCTCGACCCGGCCACCGGCACCGCCCCGCAGGCCGACGGCCTCACCGCAGCGCCCGCGCCCGGCGCCGGCGCCTACCCGTCCACCGCCGCCGGCACCGGAACCTCCCTCTTCGCCGGCACGGTCAAGCTCACCACCACCCGCACGGCCCGTACGAGCTATCTCCTGAAGGACCCCACCCGCTGGGGCACGGAGACCCGCGACGCCAAGGGCCAGGAGCTGGTGAACTTCGCGCAGGGCAGGAAGTTCACCTCCACGAACAACAAGTGGGGCAACGGGACCGTCTCCAACCGCACCAGCGCCGCCGTCGACGCCCAGTACGGCGTCACCCAGACCCTGGACTTCTACAAGAAGACCTTCGGCCGCAAGGGCATCAAGAACAACAGCAAGGGCGCCCTCGCCATGGTCCACTTCGGCAACAAGGTGGGCAACGCGTTCTGGTACCCGGACTGCGGCTGCATGCTCTACGGCGACGGCGACGGGGACCTGCTCAAGAAGCCGCTGGTCGTCCTCGACGTCACCGGCCACGAACTCACCCACGGTGTCGTCGACGCGACCGCCCGACTGGAGCCCACACGCGTCGACAGCCAGGGCAACCAGTACGGCGAGCCCGGCTCCCTGAACGAGTCCCTCGCCGACATCTTCGGCTCCAACGTCGAGTTCAGCGCCAACAACCCGAAGAACCCGCCGAACTACCTCGTCGGCGAGAAGCTGGGCCTGGACCAGAAGTTCCTGCGCCGCCTGGACCGCCCGTCCCTCGACCGGCTGGAGGGCGCGATCGACTACTGGTCACCGGCCGTGTACAACACCGAGGTCCACGCCGGCTCCGGCGTCTCCTCGCACGCGTACTACCTCCTCGCCGAGGGCAGCGGCCGCAAGACCATCGGCCGCGTCACCTACAACTCGCCCACCTACGACCGCTCCACGGTGAAGGGCATCGGCCGCGCCAAGGCCACCGCCATCTACTACCGGGCCCTGACCCGCTACATGGTCTCCTCGACCGACTTCCACGACGCGCGCATCGCGACGCTGAAGGCGGCCAAGGACCTCTACGGCGCGACCAGCGTCGAGTACAAGACGGTCAACAAGTCGTGGACGGCCGTCAACGTGACCGCCGCGAACACGCCCGCCGACCGGCACTGACGGCAGCCCGGCGCCGACGGCGGACCCGGTGGGTCACGGGGACGCCGTCGGCTCCGGTGCGATCAGTCCCCGCCGATAGGCGATCGCCACCGCCTCCGTACGGCTCGCCGCGCCGAGCTTGCCGAGGATGTTGGAGACGTGCACGCTCGCCGTCTTGCCGCTGATGAACAGCTCCTCGCCGATTCTGCGATTGCTGCGGCCCCGGGCGAGCAACCGCAGCACCTCCTGCTCCCGGGCCGTGAGCGGCGAGGCGCGGTCGGCGGACGCGCCCCCGGCGGCGGCCTCCGTGAGACGGCCGCGGCGGATCAGCGCGTCCACCCGCTCCAGCAGCGGAACGGCACCGAGCCGCACGGCCGTCTCCCGCGCCGCAGCCGCCTCGGCGGCCGCCTCCTCGCGCCGCTCGGCCGTCAACAGAGCCTCGGCGAGCCGTAGTCGGCAGCGCGCCCGCTCGTACACGTCGCCGTGGTCGAACGCGGCGACCGCCTTCTCCCAGGCCGCCACGTCCGGCCCCGACGTGGCGCGTGTCCGCTCGGCCTCCGCGCGGGCCAGCCAGGCGAGTCCCTCCGGTCCCTGGAGCGTCACGCCCTCCCGCAGGACCGTCGGCCGGGCCAACTCCTCCAGCTCGGTCGCGGTGTCCGCCCAGTGGCGCGCCGCCGCCTCGTCGCCGTTGAGGCGCGCGGCGCAGGCCGTGTCGGCGACGGCCGACAAGGCGAGCGCGGCGAGCCGCACCGTGACGTAGGGGCGGCTGCCCGCGTCGTCCGTGAGGGCCTCGACGGTGGACCGCAGCCGCGCCACCGCCCCCTGCGGATCCCCGCGCAGCGCGGCCGCGTCGGTCAGGACGATGCCCGCGACGAGCACGGCCATCCAGTCGAACCGCCCCTTCAGCAGCGCCTCGGCCCGCTCCGCGGCCCCCAGGTCGCCCCGGGCCAGCGACACGTACAGCGCGGGCCCGACCGTGTATCCGCCCGCCGCGGGCAGCACCTCGGCGTCGTCCGCCGCCGCACGCAGGCACTCGTCCCAGCGGCCCAGCGTGTACAGCACCAGCAGTCGGAGGTAGCGCATCTCCAGGGGATACAGCGACGACAGCAGCCCCGCGCGGCGGGCGCGGTCCAGTCCCTCCGTCACCCAGGGCACGCACTCCTCCAGGGCCCCGGCCTCGAAGGAGCCGACGGCGAGGTTGAACAGGGCCCGCATCTCCACCGGCGCGTTGCCCGACCGCCGGGCCAGATCCCGGGCCTGACGGAGCCGTTCGCGGCCCGGCACGCTTCGCCGGCCGTCGCCCTCGAGGACGGCGAGCGACACCAGCAGGTCGGCCTGCGCGTCCGCCAGGCCCAGCTCCTCGGCGGCGCCCAGCGCCTGGCGGGCGACACGCAGCGCGGTGTCGTTCTCCCCGATGTGCCGTGCCGCCATGACGTGGGTGGCCGCGGCCCACACCCAGGTGGGCGACGGCGGCTCGGCGGGGATCATCGCCAGCGCCTCGCTGCTGTGGGCGAAGGCAGCCGACAGGCTGTCGACGTTCATCAGGTTCCCGGCGAGCGTGTAGCGCACCCGGGCGGCGAGCTCGGAGTCGGTGTCCTGGGCGACCCCGGCCAGTGCGGAGCGGGCGAGGGCGACCGCGCGGTGCGTGTCCCCGGCGTGCGCGGCCGCCGCCGAGGCGCGCAGGGTGAGGGTGACCCGCTCGACGCCGTCGCCGGAGGGCCGCGCGGCAGGTTCCACCGCCGCCCACAGGTCGAGGACCGCCTCCAGGTGGCGCAGCTCCTCGGCGGGCGCGCCCACCCGCTGGGCGTGGTCGGCGGCCTCCAGCGAGGCGGCCAGCGCCTCGGCGAGCTCGTGGCTCTCGCGGTAGTGGTGGGCGCGCTCCGCCGCGTTCTCCGGCCGGCCGCCCCCCGCGAGCAGCCGCGCGAACGCGCTGTGCAGCCGGGCCCGTTCGCCGGGAAGCAGATCCGCGTACACGGCCTCCCGGGCGAGCGCGTGCCGGAAGGCGTACGTGTCGCCCTCCCCGGCGACCAGCAGTTGGCGTCCCACGGCCTCGCGCAGCGCCGACTCCAGCTCGTCCTCGGGCAGACGCACCGCGTCCCGCAGCAGCTCGTGCTCCACACGGCGCCCGGCGACGGCGGCCGTGCGCAGCACCTGCTGGGCGGTGTCGGACAGTTGCTCGACGCGGATGAGGAGGACGTCGGCCAGCCCGCTGGGCACGCCCCCGGCCCGGGTGTCCGTCGCGGCGAGCAACTCCTCGGCGTAGAAGGCGTTGCCCTCGGCGCGCTCCACGATCCGGCGCACCGTGGCGTCGGGCAGGGGACGCTCCTCCAGCGCACGCACCAGCCGGGTCACCTCCGCGTCCGCCATGGGCCGCAGCTCAAGGCGCTCCACGGAGGGCAGCCGGACCAGTTCGGCCAGCAGCGGGCGCAGCGGATGACGGCGGTGCAGGTCGTCGGCGCGGTACGAGGCGAGGACCGCGAGCCGGTGGCCGGGCGCACTGCCGGCGGGGCGTTGCAGGATGCCTCGGCTGAGCAGGAACCGCAGCAGGTCCCGGGATGACTGGTCGGCCCAGTGCAGGTCCTCCAGGACGAGCAGCAGCGGGGCGGTCTCCGACAGATCGGCCAGCAGACCGGCCATGCCCTCGAACAGCCGCAGCCGCCCTCCCACGTCCCGCACGGCGTCCGTCCCGGCGCCCAGCAGCCGGTCGACGACGGGATGCGCGGCGAGGACGGCGGCGAACCGCTCGTCGCCCGACAGCGCCCCGAGGATCTCGGTGAACGGCAGATACGGCAGACCGACGTCACCGAGGTCGACGCAGTGACCGGTGAGCACGGTCGTCCCCGCCCCGGCGGCCCGGGCGGCGGCCTCGTCCAGCACCCGCGTCTTGCCGACGCCGGCGTCCCCGGCGAGCAGCACCGCCCGGGCCTCCCCGGCCCGGGCACGCTCCAGGACACCGGCGAGTCGGGCGAGTTCGTCGTTCCGGCCGATCAGCGGCGGGGTGAAAACGGTCTGCGGCACGGCTCCATCCTGGCACGTGCGACCGACAACGCCCCCTGCGACCAGGGGCCCTAGTGCCCCGACAGGCAACGTTCGCCCCGTCGCGACGCCCGGCACGCCCTCTCGCCGCACCGGCCGAAAACCCAAGTACATCCAGTACGAGGGCTTCCGGCCGGCACGCCGAGAGCACGCTCCCCCACTCTCGGCTTCGCTAAAGCGGGAGGGCTCCCCACGACGCCGCTCCTTGACGGGCAAACGTTGCCTGCCGGGGCACTAGCGGTGCAGCTGCCTCGCCCAGTCCTCCGGTACCCGTCCCGCCGGCCCGGGGACGGGCTGGTCCTGGGGATGGCTCGCCGGGGGCGCCAGGTCCGGGCCCGACTCGTACAGCTCGTCGGTGGCGTAGTCCCAGAACCACTCCTCGCCCGGCTCGAAACTCCGCACCAGCGGGTGCCCCGTGGCCTTGTAGTGGGCGGTGGCGTGCTGAGCGGGGGAGGAGTCGCAGCAGCCGACGTGGCCGCAGGTCGCGCAGCGCCGCAGATGGAACCACCAGCCGCCGCCGGCGTCGCACTCCTGACAGCCCGCGCCGCTCGGCGGGGCCGTGGGGTCGATCGCGTTCTCGCTGGTCATTCCGGCTCCTCTGCGATGTCGGGGTCCGCCGCGGTGAGCGGCAGCAGGACCTGGAAGCGGGTGTCGCCCGGAGCGGACTCGACGTGGAGGGAGCCATGGTGCTTGTTGACGACGATCCGCCAGGAGATGTCCAGACCGAGCCCGGTGCCCTCACCCACGGGCTTGGTGGTGAAGAAGGGGTCGAAGATACGGCTGCGGATGTCGGACGGCACCCCGGGTCCCGTGTCGCGGAACTCCACCAGCAGCCGGTCGTGGTCGCGGGCCGTGCGCACCGTCAACGTGCCGTCCCCGCCCGCGCTGTTGATGGCGAACACCGCGTTGTCGACGAGGTTCGTCCACACCTGGTTGAGCTCCGCCGGGTACGCCGGGACCTTCGGGAGCGTACGGTCGTACTCCTTGACCACTTTGATCCGTTGCCCGATCTTGCCGGACAGCATCAGCAGCGTGCTGTCGAGGAGTTCGTGCACGTCGGCGACCTGGTAGGGGGCGCGGTCGAGCTGTGAGTACTGCTTGGCGGCGTCGACGAGGTGGGAGACGCGGGTGGTGGAGTCCGCGATCTCGTCCATCAACAGTTCGGTCTCGACGGTGTAGTTGAGCCAGCCGATCGCCCCGGGCAGGATCTCCTCGTCGACGGCGGCCGCGACCTGTTCCAGCCAGTCGACGTCGAGCCCGGCCTGCACGAAGGTGGGCGCGATGCGCCAGCCCTCCGGGATGCCGTGGTCGTCGAGCCAGTCGGTGAGCTCGTCCTCCCGGTCGGACGCCTCCAGGGGGCTCAGCGCCGGGGCCTTGGCGACGCGTTCGGCGGTGCGCTCCTGGATGTCGATGAGACCGGTGAGGGTCTCGGCGGAGTAGGAGCCCTGGGCGATCACGGCCAGCTTGTGCCGCATCTTCGCCACCCGCTCCCGCAGGGTCGCCGTCGCCCGCACGGCCGCCGCGGCGGGGTTGTTGAGCTCGTGCGTGAGCCCGGCCGACAGCGAGCCGAGCGCCAGCAGCCGCTCCCGCTGCCCGATCGCCCGCTGGGTGTTCTTCGAACCGAAGAACAGCCCTTCCAGCAGGTGGACCGCCATCGGGAACCACTCCTGCATGAACGCCGAGAACGTGTCGGCGGGCAGCACGAAGAACCGCGTCGGTTCCGTCACGCGCAGGGAGCTGCCGTAGACCTGCGGCACCCGGTCCCCGAGATAGGCCTGCATGGAGCCCGCGTACACCCCGGGGTGCGAGGTCCGGTTGACCTCCACGTCGTCGCCGCCGACCCGCCGGGAGATGACGACCGTGCCCTCGATCATCACGTAGAAGCAGGTGGCCGGGTCACCCTCGGAGTAGACCGGGCCGGGCTCGAACTTCTCCACCCGCCCCGCGGCGCACAGGCTGCCGAGCTGCTCGGGTGTCAGCTTCTCGAACAGGAACAGCGAACCGATCTCCGCGGGGCTGCACGGCATCGCCCGCCCGCTCACGACTGCTCCAGATACCGGTGGACGAGCATCACGGCCATGGCTCCCTCTCCGACGGCGGACGCGACCCGCTTGGCGGACTCGGCGCGCGCGTCGCCCGCCACGAACACACCGGGCACGTTGGTCTCCAGGTGGTACGGCGGCCGGTCCAGCTCCCAGCCCGCCGGCGGCCGCCCGTCCGGCGTGAGGTCCGGCCCGGCCAGGATGAAGCCGCGCTCGTCGCGCAGCACCGTCCCGTCCAGCCAGCCGGTCAGCGGAGCCGCCCCGATGAACACGAACATCCACTGCGCGTCGACGAGTTCGCTCTCGCCGCTCTCCACGTGCCGCAGCGTCAGCTGCTCCAGATGGCCCGAGCCGTGCGCCGCCTCGACGACCGTGCCACAGCGCACCGAGATGTTCGGGGACTCGGAGATCTGCTGGATCAGGTAGTGCGACATCGACGCCGACAGCGAGGCACCGCGCACCAGCAGCGTCACCGACTTGGCGCCCTTGGAGAGGTACATCGCCGCCTGCCCGGCCGAGTTGGCGCCGCCCACGATGTACACGTCGTGACCCTGGCAGGACGCCGCCTCGGTCAGCGCCGAGCCGTAGAACACCCCGCAGCCGGTCAGGTCGTCCGCCCCCGGCGCGCCCAGCTCCCGGTACGACACGCCGGTCGCCAGGATCACGCTGTGCGCGGCGATGGCCGAGCCGTCGGAGAACCGTACGACCCGCGCGGCCCCGTTGATCTCCAGTCCCGTCACCTCGCGCGCGGTGAGGATCTCAGCGCCGAACTTCGTCGCCTGCCGCCGGGCCCGGTCGGTGAGTTGCGCGCCGGACACCCCGTCGGGGAAGCCCAGGTAGTTCTCGATGCGAGAGCTCTGCCCGGCCTGTCCGCCGGTCGCCGACCGCTCGACCAGTACCGTCCGCAGCCCCTCCGAGGCCCCGTAGACGGCCGCCCCGAGCCCGGCCGGGCCGCCGCCGATCACGACGAGGTCGTAAAAGTCGGCCGTCGGCGTCGTGGCCAGCCCCACGTGCGCCGCCAGGTCGGGCGCCTCCGGCTCGACCAGCGGCGTTCCGTCCGGGGTGACCACGAGCGGCAGCCGCTCACCGTCCTGCCCGGCCGCCGCCAGCAGCCGCCGGCCCTCGGGCTCGTCGGAGGAGTACCAGCGGTACGGCACCTGGTTGCGCGCCAGGAACTCCCGTACGTCCGAGGAGCGAGCCGAGAAGCGGTGCCCGACCACCTTGGTGGAGGGGACCCGCCGGTGGTCGCTTGCCCGCCACGCCTCCAGCAGCTCGTCCACGACCGGGTAGAGCTTCTCCTCGGGCGGATCCCACGGCTTGAGCAGGTAGTGGTCCAGGTCGACGACGTTGATCGCGTCGATCGCCGCGTTGGTGTCCGCGTACGCGGTCAGCAGCACCCGCCGTGCGCCCGGATACACGTCGAGGGCCTGTTCGAGGAACTCGATGCCGTTCATCTGCGGCATCCGGTAGTCGGCCAGGATCACGGCCACGAGGTCCCCGCGCAGTTTCAGCTCGCGCAGCGCCTCGAGCGCCGACTCGCCGGACTCGGCGCGCACGATCCGGTACGACGCGCCGTAGCGGCGTCGCAGGTCCCGGGCGACGGCGCGGGAGACTCCCGGGTCGTCGTCCACGGTCAAGATGACGGTCCGCGCTGCTTCGGCGGCCTCTGGCATGCGTCTCCCACCCCGAGCGGTCGGGTTCAGGGGTCGGTGCCCCCCATGTCACCGGCCCGGCTTCCGCCATCGTATGTTCGATCGTCCCCCTTCGCTCAGGTATGCGAGACGCGGCCGCTCAGCACGCAGAACTCGTTTCCTTCCGGGTCCGTGAGGATCACCCACGTCTGCTCGCCCTGGCCGACGTCCGCGTACCTCGCGCCCAGGGACAGCAGCCGGTGCACCTCGGTGCGCTGGTCGTCGGGGCGGAAATCGAGGTGCAGCCGGTTCTTGACGGTCTTGCCCTCCGGCACCGGGACGAAGAGGAGCCCCGGCAGTCGGTCCGGCGCGGGCCGGATCTCGTACTCGTCGGGCGCGTCGGTCACCACCACCCACCCCAGCGCCTCAACCCACCAGCGGCCCAGCGCCACGGGGTCGGTCGCGTCGACGATCACCTGTTCCCATTCCAAGGTCATGACGGTCAGCGTAGTGAAGACTGGGGCCGAGGCACGGGAATTACGAGACGAGGAGACATCCGCATGACGCGCCCGATCACGGCAGGGGTCGACGGAACCGAGGAGAGCCTGGCCGCGCTGGCCTGGGCGGCCCGGGAGGCGGTCCGCCGCGGACTGCCGTTGCGGGTGGTGCACGCCTGGCGGTTCCAGTCGGACCTGGCGGACCGGGCCACGCAGGAGCAGTGGGTGCGCGACGGGGTCGAGGAGGCCGTGCGGACGGTCGTCGAGCGGCACCCCGGTCTCGGGGCCGCCACGGCGGTGCTGGAGGGAGCTCCCGTCGAGACGCTGACCGCCGCGGCGGCCGACGCCGAACTGCTGGTCCTCGGATCGCGCGGCCACGGACCGGTCGTCGGCTTCCTGCTCGGCTCCGTCGGCCAGCAGGTGATCGCCGAGACCGCCCGGCCCGTCGTGCTGGTGCGCGCCGGCGACGAGCCCACCGGCGAGGCGGCCGGCCGCGAGATCGTCGTCGGCCAGCAGGGCGACCCCGACGACAGCGCCGCGGCCCTGCGGTTCGCCTTCGAGACGGCCGCCGCACGCGGCGCCACCGTCCGAGCCGTACGGGCCTGGACGCTGCCGCCCGTCTTCGCCTACAGCCCCGGTTCGCTGAAGATGCTCGACGAGGCCGGCGGCCTGGAGCCGTACGAGAAGAAGGCGCTGGCCGCGGCCGTTCAGCCGTGGCGGGAGCGCTTCCCGGACGTGCCGGTGGTCGAGCACGTGGAGATGGGCAGCGCGGGGCAGGTCCTGCTGTCGGAGGCCGGGCGGGCCCAGCTGATGGTCGTCGGCCGCCGCGCCCACCGCACCGCCGTGGGCGCACGGATCGGCTCCGTGGCGCACGGCGTCCTCCACCACGCGGACTGCCCGGTCGCCGTGGTCCCACACGACTGACGCACGACTGCGTCACTCGGGCGTCGTCGGCACCAGCGTCTCGCGCGCCTTCGGCAGGATGTTCTCGATGTAGTCCTCGACCGCGACGTCGAGCCCGATGTCGTGCTGCGCGTGCTCCGAGAGGAACCAGCGGTGCTCCAGGAGCTCGTGGTAGATCTCCGCGGGGTCCATGGAGCCGCGCAGCTCGAGGGGGATCTGCCGCACGGTGGGCCGGAACACGTCCCGCACCCAGCGGTGGGCGAGCACCTCGGGGCGGGCGGCGAGGGGATCGCCCGGCGCGTAGTCGTCCTGAGTGGCCATCCAGCTCTCCAGGTCGTTCAGCAGCCGCCTGGCCTGGTTCTCCTCGGTGTCCAGGCCGGTCAGCCGCAGCAGCTGCCGCTGGTGGTGGCCCGCGTCGACCACCTTGGGCACGAAGGTGACCGTGTCGCCGTTGGTGGAGTGCTCGATCTGCATCTCCGCCACGTCGAACCCGAGCTCGTTCAGCCGCCGGATCCGGCGCTCGATGTAGTGGTACTTGCCCGCCGGGTAGACGGAGGTGCGGGTCAGCTCCTCCCACAGGCTCCCGTAGCGGCCGCAGATCTCCGTGCCGAACTCGATCGGGTCCACCGAGGGGTGCAGCGCTCCGGACGCCTCCAGGTCGAGCAGTTCGCCGCTGATGTTCACGCGCGCGAGGTCGAGGTCGTACTCGCGCTGCCCGGTGCTCAGCTGCGGATGCAGGTCGCCGGTCTCGGCGTCCACGAGGTAGGCGGCGTAGGCGCCCGCGTCGCGCCGGAAGAGCGTGTTGGACAGCGAGCAGTCGCCCCAGGCGAACCCGGCGAGGTGCAGGCGGACCAGCAGCACGGCCAGCGCGTCCATCAGACGGTGCATGGTCGCCGGGCGCATCGTCGTCTCGAACATCGACCGGTACGGCATCGAGCCGCCGAGGTGCCGGGTGATCAGCACCGGCTCCAGCGGCTCGCCCACCCCGTCGAGGCGTCCGGTGACCACGGCGAGGGGGTCCACCGAGGGGATGCCGATCCGGTCGAGGTCGCGCAGCAGCTCGTACTCGCGCAGCGCGGGCCGCTCGGCGAGCTCCTTGACGGCGATCACCTCGTCGCCCGCACGGGCGTAGCGCACGACGTGGCGGGAGATGCCGCGCGGCAGCGGCACCAGGTACTCCTCGGGCCACTCCTCCAGCGGCAGGTGCCACGGCAGGGTGAGCAGGAGCGTGGGGTGCTCCGGGTTCGTGGCGCTGATCTGCAATGCCATGGCCCGACCTTAAACCGCCAGCTCGCGTGCGCGCTGTGCCGCACGTCGCACCGTCCCCCGGTGCACCGGCCCGTGCCCCGGCAACAGCAGGTCGCCCGCCAGCCCTTCGAGTACGTCCAGCGAGGCGACGGCGCGGCCGCGCTCGTGGTGGAACATGTCGGGCAGCAGCTGCGGGCCCTGCTCGCGCGAGGTGGGGTGGCCGCTCACCAGGGCGTCCCCGGAGATCAGCACCCCCGTGTCGGGCAGGTGGAAGGCGCAGTGCCCGAGGGTGTGGCCGGGGGTGTGCACGGGCACGGGCCGGCCGGGCAGGTCGAGCGCGCCGGCCGCCGGGAACGGCTCGGGGGCGGTCACCGGCGCCTTCGCGGTGCCGCCGGACCGGATCGCGTGCACCGCCCACGGCAGCACACCGGGCCGCCAGCCGTTCTTGAGCACCTCGCCGACGGTGACCTGGTGCAGGAACTCCCGGCGTGCGTGCGGCACTTCGGCCTCGTGGAGGTAGATCGGCGTGCCGTGGGCGGCGCGCAGGTACTCCGCCGAGCCCAGGTGGTCGTTGTGGGCGTGGGTGATCAGCACCGCCGCGACCGCCTCGGGCGAACTGCCCACCTGCGCCAGGGAATCGAGGACCAGCTCGCGGTCGCCCGGGTAGCCCGTGTCGACCAGGGTGGCGGAGTCGCCCTCGGTGAGGATCACCCAGTTGGTGTTGGAGCCGTGCACCAGATAGGTGCCGTCGGCGACTTGCTGCACTTCTGCCCGCATGATCGTCCCGCGTGGTGAGGTCCGTGCCCGACGGCACACAGCAAAGCAGATCAGGAAACCGGCCTGATCGGCGGGTCGGTCCGCATCCCGAACAGGAACCGTGTCACCCGGGTCCGGCGCACCAGGTACTCGTACACCACGAGGATCACCGCGAGCGAGGCCGCCCGGGCCGCGGTGGCGGACCGAGTGCCGGGGATGCCCTACTGCACGCCGTGCGGGCGGAACTGGATGCTGATGCGCGGTCCCGTGGCGCGTGTGCTCTTCGGTACGGCGTGTTCCCACGTCCGCTGGCAGGAGCCGCCCATCACGACGAGGTCGCCGTGCCCCAGTGGGTGCCGTTCGGCACGGCCCCCGCCCATCGGGCGCAGCAGCAGGTCACGGGGCGCGCCCACGGAGAGGATGGCGACCATGGTGTCCTCGTGCGAGCCCCGCCCGATCCGGTCGCCGTGCCAGGCGACGCTGTCGCGGCCGTCGCGGTAGTAGCACAGGCCCGCCGTGGTGAAGGGTTCGCCCAGCTCGTCGGCGTAGTGCGCCGAGAGCGCCCGGCGCGCCTCGGTCAGCACCGGGTGGGGCAGCGGGTCCTCGGGGCCGTAGAAGCAGAGCAGTCGGGGGACGTCGACGACGTGGTCGTACATCGTGCGGCGCTCGGCGCGCCACGGCACCTCGGCCGCCAGCTGTTCGAACAGGGCGTCCGATCCGGTGAGCCACCCGGGGAGCACGTCGAGCCAGGCGCCGCGGCCGAGTTCGCTGCGGCGCATCCGGTCGAGGGGGCCGAGCCGCAGTTCGTCGGTCTGGTCGAAGAGCGAACCCTGGAGGTGCGTGACCATGTGCCTCAGCCTACCTCTTGAATCGAAAGTACGTTCCCTTTCATGATCCTCGCGTGACCCCTGGGTGCGTCCTTGCGTGATCCCCGCGTCGACCTTTCGATACATCGACGTATCGGATACATTCTCGTATCGAACGGAGGGTGAGACATGGCCGCACAGCAGACCACCGGGCGCGTGACCAGACGCCGTGTCCGCACGCGGGCCAACCTCCTCGACGCCGCGTTCGCCGTGTTCGCCGCCAAGGGGTTCGGCCGGGTCTCGATCGAGGAGGTCTGCGAGGCCGCCGGCTACAGCCGGGGCGCCTTCTACTCCAACTTCGACAGCCTGGACGAGCTGTTCTTCGCGCTCTACCGGGAGCGCGCCGACCTCATCGCCCAGCAGGTCGCCGACGCGCTCGCCGGCGACGGCCCGGACCTGGACGTGCCCGCCTCCGTGGACCGGGTCACCGACGTGCTGCTCCTCGACCTGGACTGGCTGCTGGTGAAGACGGACTTCCTGGTGCACGCCGCCCGCGACCCCGCCGTGGCGCAGTCCCTGCTGGAACACCGGGCCAGGCTGCGCCGCGCCGTCGCCGACCGGCTCTCCCGCGCCCGGGGACACACGGCACTGCCCGCCGTCCTCGGCGACGCCGACGCCGCCGCCCACGCGGTCGTCGCCGCGTACGACGGGGTCACCACCCAACTGCTGCTGGACAAGGACGTGGACCGCGCCCGCGCCTGGCTCAAGCAACTGCTCACCGCGCTGCTGACCGACGGCAGCGACACCCCGGAATGACAGCTTCAGGAGAAAGGGCAACCCTCGCCATGGATGCGGACGTCATCGTCGTCGGAGCCGGCCTCGCGGGCTTGGTCGCGGCGCACGAACTCACCAGCAGGGGCAGGCGCGTCGCCCTGGTCGACCAGGAGAACGCCGCCAACCTCGGCGGCCAGGCGTTCTGGTCCTTCGGCGGGCTGTTCCTCGTCGACTCCCCGGAGCAGCGCCGCCTCGGCATCAAGGACTCCTTCGACCTCGCCTGGAACGACTGGCGGGGCAGCGCGCGGTTCGACCGCGTCGAGGACGAGGACTCCTGGGCGGTGCGCTGGGCGCGCGCCTACGTCGAGTTCGCGGCGGGGGAGAAGCGGTCCTGGCTGGAGGGGCACGGCATCAAGCTGCTGCCCACCGTGGGCTGGGCGGAGCGCGGTGACCTGCGCGCCGACGGGCACGGCAACTCCGTCCCGCGCTTCCACGTCGCCTGGGGCACCGGCACCGGCGTCGTCGAGCCGTTCGCCGACTACGCCAAGCAGGCCTCGCGCGACGGGCTCCTCACCTTCCACCACCGTCACCGGGTCGACGCCCTCGTCATCGAGGACGGCGTGGCCCGCGGCGTGCGCGGCACGGTGCTCGCCGACGACGACTCGCCGCGCGGCGTCGCCTCCAACCGGGACGCGATCGGCGAGTTCGAGCTGACCGCGCAGGCCGTGATCGTCACCAGCGGCGGCATCGGCGCCAACCACGACATCGTCCGCCGCTACTGGCCCGAGCGACTCGGCACCCCGCCCGCCGAGATGGTGACGGGCGTCCCCGCCTACGTCGACGGCCGCATGCTCGACATCAGCCCCGAGGCGGGCGTTCGCCTGGTCAACCGCGACCGCATGTGGCACTACACCGAGGGCATCCAGAACTGGGACTCCGTCTGGCCCGGCCACGGCATCCGCATCCTGCCCGGCCCGTCCTCGATGTGGTTCGACGCCCTCGGCCGCCGCCTGCCCGAGCCGTGCCTGCCGGGCTACGACACCCTGGGCACCCTCAAGCACCTGCGCACCACCGAGGACATCGCGGACCACGACCACTCCTGGTTCATCCTCACCCGGAAGATCGTCGAGAAGGAGTTCGCGCTCTCCGGCTCCGAGCAGAACCCCGACATCACCGCCAAGGACCGCAAGGCCGTGCTGCGCGACCGCCTCCTCGGCAAGGGCGCGCCCGCTCCGGTCCAGGCGTTCCTGCGCAACGGCGCCGACTTCGTGATCGCCGACACCCTCGAACAGCTCGTCGAGAAGATGAACGGGCTGACCGACAAGCCGCTGCTCGACGCCGCCGAGGTACGCCGCCAGATCGAGGCCCGCGACCTGCAGATCGCCAACCCGTACACCAAGGACGCCCAGATCCAGGGCATCCGCAACGCCCGCCGCTACGTCGGCGACCGCCTCGGCCGGGTCGCCACCCCGCACCGCATCCTCGACCCCGAGGCCGGGCCGCTGATCGGCGTCAAGCTGCACATCCTCACCCGCAAGACCCTGGGCGGCATCCAGACCGACCTCGACTCCCGTGCCCTCGGCACCGACGGGCAGCCCCTCGAGGGCCTGTACGCGGCGGGCGAGGTCGCCGGGTTCGGGGGCGGCGGCGTCCACGGCTACAACGCCCTGGAGGGCACCTTCCTCGGCGGCTGCCTCTTCTCGGGGCGCGCGGCCGGACGGGCGGCGGCGAAGCAGACGGGCTGAGCCTCAGTGCCGGTGCGCCTTCGGACGCTTCAGGAGGCGCACCAGCACCGCCACGTGACTCTCCTCGGGCTCCTTCGCGGAGGTCACCAGCGTCACCGTGCCCTTGTCGGCCAACTCACGGACGTGGTCCAGGAGGTGGGCCGCCTCGGGCTCGGCGAGCTCCGCCTCGTACCGGCGGGCGAACTCCTCGTACGACCCCTCGCCCGCGTGGTACCAGCGGCGCAGCTCGGTGGACGGGGTGAGGCCCTTGGGCCACTCGTCGACCCGTGCCGCGTCCTTGGAGACGCCCCGCGGCCACAGCCGGTCGACGAGGACACGCACGCCGTCCCCGGGCTCGGGCGGTTCGTAGACGCGACGCACTCGGACGCTCACGGGCCGGCCTTTCTCACGGGGAGGGTGGTGCCGGGAGCGTACTGCGCTACGTCGCGGGGGCGGCCCCGTACGGCGGGCGACGCGCGCGGAACTTGACCTGAACGAGGGGGAACCGGTGGCGGCCCGCGCCTACTCTGAGGGCGATTGATCACCCTCCACCCCCAAGGAGCGAACGTGACGCAATCCCGGCAGCAGCCCGCCGGACGCGCCCAGGTCCTGCGCCGCGAGGCCGTCGTCGCGACCGTCCCCGTCGCCCTCGCGGCGCTGCTCGCGGCCGCCGGACCCGCGGCGGCCGGGACGACGGGCACCTCCGGCGTCGGCGACCCCTACTTCCCGCTCGCCGGCAACGGCGGCTACCACGTCGGCCACTACGACCTGACCCTCCGTTACGACCCGGGCAGCCGCCGCCTCGACGGCCGGGCGGTCCTCACCGCCCGCGCCACCCAGCGCCTGACCCGGTTCGACCTCGACCTCCAGGGGCTGAAGGTCACCGGACTCACCGTCGACCACGCCAGGGCCGAGCACCGCCGCGAAGGCCAGGAACTCGTCGTCACCCCGCGCCGCGCCCTGCGGCAGGGCCAGTGGTTCCGCGTCACCGTCACCTACACCGGAAAGCCCGGCCCGGTCACCGACCCCGACGGCTCCCCGGACGGCTGGATCCCCACCGACGACGGAGCGTTCGTCGCGGGGGAGCCGCAGGGCGCCATGACCTGGTTCCCCGGCAACAACCACCCCACCGACAAGGCGTCGTACGACTTCACCATCACCGTCCCCGAAGGGCACACGGCGGTCGCCAACGGAGTCCTCCTCGGCAGACGGACCGCCCACGGCAGAACCACCTTCCGCTGGCACCAGCCAGAGCCCATGGCCGCCTACCTCGCCACGGCGACCGTGGGGAAGTTCAAGGTGGAGCAGTACACGACCCGCGACGGCATCCGGGTCTACAACGCCGTCGACCCCCGTGAGGCCACCGCCGCGGCCCCGGTCCTGAAGAAGCTGCCGTCCGTCCTGGAGTGGGAGAGCGGGCTGTTCGGCCCCTACCCGTACCGCGCCGCCGGATCGATCGTCGACCGCGCCCCGAACGTCGGGTTCGCGCTGGAGACGCAGACCCGGCCCGTGTACGACTCCGCGCCCAGCCTGTCCACCCTCGTCCACGAGAGCGCCCACCAGTGGTTCGGCGACTCCGTCACCCTCACCTCCTGGAAGGACATCTGGCTCAACGAGGGCTTCGCCACCTACACCGAGTGGCTCTACGCCGAACAGCACGGCGGCGACAGCGCCCAGAAGACCTTCGACGCCCTCTACGCCCGCCCCGCCGACGACGCCCTGTGGAAGTTCCCGCCCGGGAACCCCGGCAGCGGCGCCAACATCTTCGGCACACCCGTGTACGCCCGCGGCGCCATGGCCCTGCACGCCCTGCGCACCGCCGTCGGCGACCGCGCCTTCCACCGGATCCTGCGGGCGTGGGCGACGGGGCACCGCGACGGCCACGGCACGACCGCACAGTTCGTCAGCCTGTCAGAACGATTGTCCGGCAAGAACCTGGACAGGCTGTTCCACAAATGGCTCTACACCCCCGGCAAACCCGAAAAGCCCTAGAACCTGACCAGTTCCTCACCTCTGTCGGCCACAGTCGCCTCATGATCAAACACAGTTCCCGTGTCGCGCTGCTCGCCGCGTCCCTCCTGCTCACCGGATGCGGCGGCGGCGCCGCGGCCACAACCAACTCCTCGGCGACCTCGCACCCGCCCGCGCCCGCACCCGAGGTCTCCCTCGACGTGGCACCGCGGCAGCTGCCCGGCCTGGGGCCCCGGACCCGGGCCGAGATACCGCGCGAGACCCGGCAGATCGTGCTGGTGACCGGGCACGGCAGGGACTCCTCGCAGTCCACCGTCGTCCTGTACGAGCGCACCGGGACCGGCTGGCAGGCGGGCGCGAGGTGGCCCGCGCACAACGCGCTCAGGGGCTGGACCGACCACCACCGGGCCGGCGACCTGCGCTCACCCGTCGGCGTCTACACCCTCACCGACGCCGGCGGCCTGCTCCGCGACCCCGGCACCCGGCTGCCGTACGACCGCTCCATCGGCTTCAACGCCCCGGGGACGGGCTTCGAGGGCGAGCCCCTGACGGGCTCCTTCGACTACGTCATCGCCATCGACTACAACCGCAAGCCCGGCACGTCACCCCTCGACTGGACCCGCCCCCTCGGCGCCGGCCGCGGCGGCGGCATCTGGCTGCACGTCGACCACGACGGCCCCACCCACGGCTGCGTCAGCCTCGACCGCGCGCACATGAAGGACCTGCTCCGTGCACTCGACCCCGACGCCCACCCCGTCGTCGTCATGGGCGACCGGGCCTCCCTGGCCCGCTGAACGCCCGGGATTCGTACACGTGTGCGCCGTACAGTGAAGGAGCCGTGTGCACGGGGCGGTTGCCGGGGAGGCCGGCGCCGGACGACACCCCCTATGCCTGCTCGCGCATCCCCCACGGCGAGCCGTACTCCGTCAGCAGGTCCAGGAACGGGTGGGCCGGGAACGCCTCCGGGCCGAGGACGCCCGAGCCGGTCCAGGCGCCCCCGGCGAGCAGCTCCAGCGCGACCACCGGGTTGACGGCCGTCTGCCACACCACCGCCTGGCTGCCGTACTCCGCCATGGACCACTGGTTGTCGACCACGTGGTACAGGTACACCTCACGCGGCGCCCCGTCCCTCACGCCGCGCACCCAGGTGCCCGCGCAGGTCTTGCCGTGCATCCGCCCGCCCAGCGTCGCCGGGTCGGGCAGGCAGGCCGCGACGACGTCCCGGGGCGAGACCGCCACCGGCCCCGCCGCGCTCGGCACGGTCACCGGGGCGGTGCGGTCCAGGCCGAGGAGGTGCAGGGTCTTGAGCGTGTCGATGAACTCGCGGCCCAGGCCGTACTTGAAGGTGACGCGCCGCGCGTCGACCCAGCGCGGCACGAGCAGCACCTCCTCGTGCTCCACGTTCACGCACTCGACCGGGCCGATGCCCTCGGGGAAGTCGAACACCTCGGGCTCGCTGAACGGCTCCGTCGTGAACCAGCCGCGGTCGGCCTCATAGACGACCGGAGGATTCAGGCACTCCTCGATCGTGGTCCAGATGCTGAAGGACGGGGCGAAGTCATAGCCGTCCACGGTGAGGTTCGCGCCGTCGCGGACGCCGATCTCCTCGATCTCGTCGAACAACTCGTCGGCGGCGTACCGCGCGAACACGTCCGACAGGCCCGGCTCCACCCCCATGCCGACCAGCGCCAGCGTGCCCGCCCTCTCCCACTCGGCGGCCCGCGCGAACTGCGCGTCGCCGAGCCTGACCCCGCACTCCTCGTACGGGCGCTCGGCGTGCGGGCGGGACAGGGACATCGCCATGTCGACATAGGTGGCGCCGGCGCGCAGCGCGGCCTGGAACAGCGGCATGACGAAGCGTGGATCGGTGGCGTTCAGGAGCACGTCACAGGCGTGCCGTTCCAGCAGCCGTACGACCGCCGCCTCGTCGCCCGCGTCGACGCGCTCCGCACGGAATCTGGCGTCCCCGCCGAGTGCCGCGACGGCGGCCTCGGCACGCGCCGGGTCGTGGTCGGCCACCACCATCGCGTCGACGAACGGGCGCCGGGCCGCGATCCGGGTGATCGCCGTGCCCACGCCACCGGCGCCCACGAGCAGTACACGCATGACAAGAACTCCTCGGCCGAGGTCGAAGGATGTGCGACGTGGGGCCCCGGCGCAGATACAACGCCGCGCGCTCACATAAGGTCAATGGTGTTGGCATAAGGGGCGCGCGGTCGCGCGAGGGGAGGGGCCATGCCGAAGCCGGTGGTGCCCGAGGAGAAGCGGCGCAGGCGCAGGCCGACCCGGAGCGGCACCGTGCTGTCCGAGCGGCTGATCGTCGACACCGCGCTGCGCCTGCTGCACGAACACGGCAGCGCCGGACTCACCGCCCGCCGCCTCGGCCTCGCCCTCGACTGCGACCCGAGCACCCTCTACCGGTACTTCCGGGGCATGGACGAGCTGACCCTCGCCATCGGCGACGCGCTCATCGGGCAGGCCCTGCGGGGCTGGGAGCCGACCGGACAGTGGCGGGCCGACCTGCACGCCATCGGGCTGCGCATCCACGCCGCGTACGTCGCCCACCCGCAGGCCGCCCAGCTGACGACGAGCCGGGTCACCGGCCGGGCGAACGAACTCGCCGCCGACGAGGCCATCCTGGACGTCCTGCGCACGGCCGGGTTCCCCCTGCCGGAGACCGTGCGGATCTACCACGCCTTCATCGACCAGACGCTGGCCTTCGCCGCCCTGGACGCGGCCTCGCTGGCCCTGCCGAGCGCGGCCCTGCGCGCCGACGAGGACATGTGGCGCTCGACGTACGGCCGGCTGCCCCGCACCACCCACCCCCGTATCGCCGAGGTGGCGCCCCTCCTGGCCTCCCGCATGGTGACCAGTGCCTATCCGACCGCCCTGGAGATGCTGCTCGACAGCGCGGCGGCCCAGCTTCCGACGTCCCTCTCGTAGCGGCCGTCTCGGCCGTCGGAATCCCCGTGGAAGGCCGAGCGAGGCCTGCCATAGTGAACGCCGAATCGAAAGATGTAACGAGCAACCAGGAAGCCCGTGGACACGAGCGAGAGCAGCAGCACCGCACCCGAGGCAGAGGACACCCCCAGCCAGGAGAAAGTGTCCCGGCGCGGCCGGCGCCGCTGGGCGATGGACACCCGCCCGCTGCGCCGCCCGGCCTACCGCAGGCTGTGGTCCTCGACCATCGTCACGGCCGTCGGCAGCCAGCTCACCGCCGTCGCCGTGCCCAAGCAGATCTACGACATCACCGGCTCCTCGGCGTGGGTCGGCTACGCCGGCCTCGCCGGCCTGGTGCCCATGGTGCTGTTCGCGCTGTGGGGCGGCGCGGTCGCCGACACCGTGGACCGCCGCAAGCTGCTGCTGGTCACCAACACCGGCATCGCCGTCACCTCGGTGCTGTTCTGGCTCCAGGCCGCCGGCGGCCTCGACTCGGTGGCGGCCTTGATGGTCCTGCTCGCCGTGCAGCAGGCGTTCTTCGGCCTCAACTCGCCCGCCCGCAACGCCTCCATCGCCCGCCTGGTCCCCGCCGACGAACTGGCCGCCGCGAACGCCCTCGGCTCGACCGTCATGCAGACCGGACTGGTCGCGGGACCGCTGCTCGCCGGCGCCCTCATCCCCGTCGTCGGCCTGCCCGAGCTGTACCTCATCGACGCCGTCGCGCTGTGCGTCACGCTGTGGGCGGTGCTGCGCCTGCCCCCGCTGCCCCCGCTCGCGGCCACGGCCGTACGGCGGGCGGGGATACGGCAGATCGCGGAGGGTTTCCGCTACATCGCCGGGCACAAGGTGCTGCTGCTGTCCTTCCTCGCCGACATCATCGCCATGGTCTTCGGCATGCCCCGCGCCCTGTTCCCACAGCTCGCCGCCGAGACCTACGCGCCGTACGGCGAGGGGCTCGCCCTCGGTCTGCTGTTCGCGGCGATCCCCATCGGCGCGGTCCTCGGCGGGCTGTTCTCCGGCACGTTCTCCCGGGCCCGGCGGCACGGCTGGATGGTCATCGGCGCGGTCGTCGCCTGGGGCGCCGCGATCACGGGCTTCGGGCTGAGCGGCAGCCTGTGGCTCGCGGTCGTGTTCCTGGCCGTCGCGGGGATCGCCGACATGGTCTCGATGGTCTTCCGCGGGGCGATCCTGCTGTCCGCGGCCACCGACGAGATGCGGGGCCGTATGCAGGGCGTCTTCACCGTCGTCGTCGCGGGCGGCCCCCGCCTCGCCGACGTCCTGCACGGCACGGCCGGCTCGGCCTTCGGCCCGCGCGCGGCCGTGGCGGGCGGCGGCCTGCTGGTGGTCGCCCTCATGCTGGGCCTGGCCGCGGCGGTGCCCGCCCTGCGCCGCTACCGGATCTGACGCCCGCGGGAACCTACAGACGGCCGCGCCGCGGCATCGAGTACGCCTCCAGGAGCTTGCCCCGGGTCATCTCCAGCCGGTGCGCGAGGATCTCGGCGACGATCCGCACCAGCGACAGCCCCAGCGCAGGCTCCTCCTCGCACAGCTTGAGCACCGGCTGCGCCTCGAACTCGTAGGCCCGTACGGGGCTGAAGGCCTCCGCGCTGAAGTCCCACTGGTACGGCGGGAAGAGCCAGGACCAGCCGAGCATGTCGCCGGCGCCGAGGGTGGCGACGGTCACCCGCTGCCGCGACGTCACCTGCTGGAGGAGGGAGACCGCGCCCGAGCGGACCACCCAGAAGCGGTCGGCGGTGCCGCCCGCGTCGAAGATGCGGTCGTCCTCGGGGAAGTACACCTCCCGCGCGAGTGTCATCAGGCGCTCACGCTGGGGCGGGGGGAGGGCGGTCAGGAGTTTGGTCGCTTTGGTCATGGCGCGCAGCTCCTCGCCGACGAGCGGATGCGGTGCTTTCCCTACGCCCATTTCAGCCGCTGACGGCGCCCCGGGCACCTCGGCGCACGGGAGATTTCCCCGCGGGCATGAAAAAGCCCTGGCTGGACGGGGGAGGCCAGCCAGGGCCGTCAAGGGTGGTGCCGGGGGACGGATACAGTCGACCCCGTGACCACTTATGAATGAACGGTAAACCATCCGCAGGGATTTCGTTACTCGAAACCCGGCCGCGTGACCTGTTTCACTTCGTGGCACCCCGATGTCACGCCATGTGCCCCCCGCCTCACTCGGCGTCCCTCGCCACGACCCTGACCGTCTGAAGGTCCGGGTCGCCGGGGTCGGGCAGGTGCATGCCCGCCGCGAGCCCGGTGCGCAGATAGCGCAGTACCGGTTCGGTGAGCCGTTCGCCGGGGAGGACCACCGGGATCCCGGGCGGGTACGGCGTCACCATCTCCGCGGCGATCCGCCCGGCGGCCTCGCGCACGGGCACGTCCTCGGCCGGCCCGAAGAACGCGTCCCGCGGCAACATGGCCTGCTCCAGGCGCAGTTCGGACGGTGGCGGCACGTCCACCCGCGGGGCCGGGGCCAGGTCCGGCGCGGCCCGCGCGAGGTCCTTGAGCGCGGCGAGGAGCTCGTCGGTCGTCTCCCGGTCGTCCCCGTGGGTGATCTGCGCGCCGATGCGGCGGTGGTCGGTGAGATGGGCGTCCAGGTGCCGTTCCTCGCGCAGCCAGTCCGCCGCCTGGAAGCCCGTGATCCCGAGCCCGGCGACGTCGATGACGCCGGGCAGCGGGTCGAAGTCGTCGGCCGGCCCCGGCCCGCAGAAGTCGGCACGGTCGTTGACGTGCAGCCCGTCGATCTCCTCGATCGCCGCCCGCACCTCCGCGGCGAGGGCCAGCGTGTCGCCCATGATCTCCCGGCCGCGCAGGGCCATCTGCCGACGCCAGCCGTCGAGACCGGCGAAGATCAGCACCGACGGGCTGGTCGTGCCCAGCAGGTCCGCGCGGTTCTTCAGCAGCTGCGGCGGGACCAGGTCGCCCTGGACGTGGAAGACGGAGCCCTGCTCCAGGCCGCTGCCCATCTTGTGGATGCTCGTCACGCAGATGTCGGCGCCCGCGTCCATCGCCCACGATGGCAGGTCGGGGTGGAAGGGCAGGTGGGCGCCCCAGGCCTCGTCCACGATCAGCGGCACCGAACGCCGGTGACAGACCTCGGCCACCGACCGCAGGTCGGCGCAGGTGCCGTACGGCGTCGGACTGGTGATCAGGGCGCCCTTCGCGTCCGGGTGCGCCTGGAACGCGGCCTCGTACTCCTCGGCCGACGGGGGGTGGGCGAGGTGCCGCCCCGCGTCCCAGCGGGGCTCGATCCAGACCGGCTCGATGCCCGAGATGATCAGACCCGACACCACGGACTTGTGCGCGTCCCGCCCGACCAGCAGCTTCTCGTGCGGGCCCGCGACGGACAGCATCGCCGCCTTGACGGACAGGGAACTCCCGCACGTCGTGAAGAAGGTGTGCTCGGCGTGGACCGCGTCCGCCATCAACTCCTCGGCCCGCTCCAGCACCTGGCCCCGGGTGAGCCGGTCGTCGAGGCCGCCCGACGCCAGGACGTCACCGAGGAAGACCGCGTCCCCCAGCACCTGCCGCACGGTCGGGTCGGCGCCACGCGCCTGCTTGTGCCCGGGCGGCGTGAACGACAGCCGCCCCTTGCGGCGATAGTCGGTCAGCGCTTCCAGAATGGGTGCGCGGGTGTGATCGACAGCCATACGGGACGGGTTCCCTTGCCCGCGGCCCCCAATCTGCGGTTCAGCTCTCCCCGGTGTGCGCTCCGGGCGTGACGATCTCGTCCAGCACCCTGAGCACCGCCTCGTAGGCCAGCCCTCGCACGACTGCCTCGCGCGCTGCGCCCGGATCGGTCTGCTCGAGTTCCTCGCCCCGCGCCCGCCAGGTACGCGTCTCCTCCTGCGCGCAGGCCCTGGCGCGCTGGATACGACGCAGTAGTTCGTCTGAGTCCACGACATCCGTCATGGCGTCCGCGTACCCCTTCGACGCGCTTCGATGACCTCCGATCCCCTCTGGCCGGAAGGAGACGGAAGGAAACGGAAGGAAGGGGCAGGTCCGGTTTGACCGGGCGCTGAGCGGTGAGCCGGACAAAGGGACCTCTGCCGGGCCCGGCTTCTCCAGACCAAGCGAGGCAGCACGACTCAGGGAGCTAAGGGGATGCGTGCGAAGTACAGGACTGAACCCATCGACGCGCCCGACGCCCGGGCTCGGCCGCACGGCCACGGACCGTGTCGTCCGGCCGACGTCCGCAGGGCCATACGGTGCGCGGTGGCCTGCCGGTGCCGGGACTCCGGCTCGCCGTGCGACGAGAACGGCCTCTCCGATGCGCTGCTCGTCGCCTCGGAGCTGACCACCAACGCCATTCTGCACGGCGGCGGCATCACGGAGTACGACGTCCAGGTCGACGCCCACGCCGTGCGGGTGTCCGTCAGTGACCGCAGCGATCGGCTGCCCGTGGTCACCGATCCGCTCGACGAGCGGGGGCGACGGCGCACCGGCGGACGCGGCTGGCCGATCGTCTGCCGGCTCTCGCGGGACGTCCGCGTGACCGACCTGCCCGCCGGGGGGAAACGCATCACCGCAGTGGTGTCCGTGTTCTGAACTCGCCCTCGTACGCCCGCGTTTGACGTGACGGGCGAGGGGCAGACGCTGTGTCGTGCTTCGGACCGGAGGCGCGCCCGCGGGAGCGGTACGACCGCACCGAGCGCCTTCCGGGCGGTCCGGACGGTATCCACGCCTCCGCGGTGTTCTCGTCGGTGTGACACCCCGAAATCACTC
Organism: Streptomyces sp. NPDC002888; assembly: GCF_042888465.1. Lineage (NCBI taxonomy): Bacteria > Bacillati > Actinomycetota > Actinomycetes > Kitasatosporales > Streptomycetaceae > Streptomyces > Streptomyces sp. NPDC002888. Next base: position 238,544 of record NZ_JBIAPU010000014.1, read on the forward strand.
AAGGAGCGACACAGATGCTGAGGCCCCATCCCGCCGTCCTGCGCCGGCTCGTCGACGACTACGAGGCGTTGCCGGCGGTGGAGGAGACCGCGCACGGTTCCATGCCGAGCCCGCGGGCCCAGGACCTGGCATACACCCTGTGTGTGTCGACCGGGACGCGTGATGTGAGACAGGCCCTGGAGGCGGCCCACCGCTGGCTCGCGACGACCGCCCCCGCCGCCGAACGCGGACCCCTGACCGGAGCGACGTCAGGGGCCGAATGACCCTCATGAACCGGTAGTGGCTGGAAGAACCACCCTCGGCCCCGCCCGTGCCCCCCGGCCGGGCGGGGCCGCGTGTGTCCGCCCCGACCTGGGGCATCCGGATGTCCGGGAGGCGACATGAACACGAAGGTCATGGCACGCAACGGCCGCAGGGAGGCCGAGCGGGCGGCGAAGGGTTCGGTGACGGAGGGCGCCGCCAGGGCCGGGTTCACCGCGCGGGGAGTGATCTATCTACTGGTCGGGGTGCTGGCACTGCAGATCGCCTTCGGCGACAAGGGGCACCAGGCGGACCGGCACGGCGCCCTCGCCGAGATCGCGCAGAAGCCCTTCGGCGCCGTCCTGCTGTGGGCGCTGGGAATCGGCCTTGCGGGCATGGCGGTGTGGCGGCTGTCCGAGGCGCTCTTCGGCTCGACCGGGCCGGACGGCCGCAAGGCGCGCAAGCGGCTGCTGTCGCTGGTCCGCTGCGTCTTCTACGCGTTCGTCGCGTACTCCGTCCTGGCGTTCGCGTCCGGGTCCGGGAGCGGCGGCGGATCCAGCGACAAGCAGTCCAAGGACGTCACGGCCACTGTCCTGCAGTGGCCCGCCGGACAGTGGCTCGTCGCCCTGGCCGGCGTCGGCGTCGTGGTGGCGGGCGTGTGGATCGCCGTCCAGGCGCTGCGGCGGGCCTACCACGACAAGCTCAAGTTCGGTGCGCTGTCACCGCGGACGCGGCGCCTCGTGGACGTGACGGGCGTGGCCGGCGGCGTGGCCCGCGGTGCGGTGTTCGCCGCGGCGGGGGCCTTCGCGGTGCGCGCGGCGGTCGACTACCGCCCCGACAAGGCCAAGGGCCTGGACGACACCCTGCGCACCTTCGCCGCCACCCCGCTGGGGCCGTGGCTGCTGGTCTGCGTCGCGGTCGGGCTCGTCATGTTCGGGCTGTTCTCCTTCGCGATGGCACGCTGGCGCCGCGTCTGACACCGCGCCGGGCCGGGGCAGCGGGCGCAGCACGCCATACCGCCCGACGACCGCGCCGCCACCCCGGCCGAGGGCGCCCTCGGCCTGGCCCGCGATCACCGCTTCGGCCCCGCCGGACCACCGGCTCGGGCCCGCCACCGGCACCCTCAGCGGCTTCGCCGGCCGGCCACGCCCTCGTCTCGGGGGCGGGGTCGCCGCTCAGGCTCCGTCACGGGCGCGTTCAGTGGCTTCGCGGCGTGGCCACGTCCTCGTCCCTGGGCAGGATCGCCGCTTCGGCCCGCCACCGGCACCCTCAACGGCTTGGCCGGCCGGCCACGCCCTCGGCCTGGCCCGCGACCACCGCTTCGGCCCCGCCGGATCACCGCTTCGGTTCCGTCACCGGCACCTTCAGTGGCCTCGCGAGGCCGACGACGCCCTCGTCCAGGCGCTGGAGATGCCGCAGCACGCGGTCGGTGATGCGCCCGTAGCGGGAGGAGCCGGGGATGTCCGGCCCGAGCAGGGACGCGATGCTGGAGCCCGTGCCGACCTCGCCCGCGTCCGGCTCGCCCGCCACGTGCGCGGTGATGACCTCCAGGTTGCGCGCGATGCGCTGCCCCGCCCTGCGCAGCCGGGGATCCGCCGCTATCGACGGATGGGTGGGCAGCAGCTCGGCCGTCGCGGCCAGGGCACGCGCGTGGTACGCGCAGGTCTCGAGGAGCGCGACCACGTACACCGCGGTGTCACGACGGGTCCGCAACGGGGTGATCGGATGCGTCAGCGGCTTCGTGGACGCCCGCAGATCGGCCACGGCCGTGTCCAGGTCCCGCGCCTGTTCCAGCAGATCGGTGGGGGTCTCGCCGCTGAGCTGGTCGACCGCGGCCACGGTGACCTCGGCGAGCCGGTTCAGCGCCGTGGCGAGGAGCTCGTTCGTACGGCGGTCCGTGTGCACCGGCAGCACCAGCGCCGCCGCGACGACCCCGCAGGCCGCGCCGAGCGCCGTCTCCTCCACCCGCAGCACCAGCACCGACATGCTGTACGTGTGCAGGAGGGTGTAGAGCAGCCCCAGCATCGCGGTGACGAAGAAGGACATCAGGGTGTACGACAGCGGCGCCGAGTAGAACATCGCGAAGATCAGCAGCAGCACGAGCGCGAACGCAGTCCAGGTGTGCTGCCCGACCAGCCCCGCCAGCACGATGCCGGCCACGACGCCGAACACGGTGCCCAGCAGCCGGCGGTAGCCCTTGACCAGGATCTCGCCGGTGGAGGCGGTGTTGAGGAAGACGATCCAGCAGGTCAGTACCGCCCAGTACCAGCGGTGGCTGGAGAGGAACTCGCCGCCGACGATGGCGAGCGCCGACCCCACGGCGACCTGAACGGCGGCACGGGTGGTCGGCCGGCGCAGTCCGGTGTCCTGCGCCTCCTCGTCCTCGCTCTCCTCGCGCGCGCCGATGGCCACGTCCTCGGCGTCCAGCTCCTCGCGCGAGCGGGTCGTCGCGGGGGAGTCGTCGGACTCCTCGGACTCGTCCAGCGGCCCCTCCAGCGCGATCCGCAGGCCCAGGACGGCCCGAGCGGTCTCGCCGACGCCCCGGAAGACGTCCTGGACGGCCGGTGACGCCGGCGGCAGGTTCTCCTCGTCGCGGTAGCCGATGAGCCGGTTGCGGATCTGGGCCAGCGCGGTGCTCAGGCCCGCGACGCCGGGCCGCAGCACGAGCAGCCGCAGCGCCTCCAGGTCCCGGCGCAGCGTGCCGGTCGCCTCGTCCCGCTCGGGCAGCGGGCCGGCCGCGGGAAGGGACGCGCCCGGCAGGTGCATGGTGAGCGTGTCCGCCCGCTCGACGCTGCGCAGGTTCAGCAGGAGCAGACCCAGCCGCTCGGCGGCGATCTCGGCGTCGGCGATCCTGCGCTGCACCAGCCGGGCCACGGCCTCGTCGGAGGTGCCCTCGCCCAGCCGGCCCTGGATCATCAGCGCGCTCTCGTGCAGCCGCGCGGTCTTCTCACGGACGTCGTCCAGTGTCTTCTCCAGGTCGTCCGGATCCGCGTCCAGCAGCTCGATCTGTGCGGTCAGCAACTGGGCGAGCCGGGCCCGGAAAGCCTTGCGCAAACGCTCCAGGACACCGGTGGGCGTCTCCGGGACCAGGACGAAGCGTGCCAGCGCGCTGCACCCGAAGGCCACCGCGATCGCCTCGTACAGCTCGGGCAGTTGCCCGGTGGTCGCCCCGACGAACAGGGACAGGAAGTAGATCTGGAACCCGATCAGCCCGAGCGCCGTGCCGCGGTCGCCGAACCGGCGGATGTAGACCGCGCAGAAGATCAGCGCGATGAAGAACAGGTCACCGACGACGACACGTGTGGTGAGAAGGGCGCTCAGCGACACCGACGCCAGCGCGACGGGCAGGCCCAGGGCGAGCGTGACGGCCTGCTGGGCGCGCTGCTTCTCGCGGATGGCGAAGGTGGAGACCATCGCCGCCATGGCCCCGGCCACCAGGTGCGTCACGTCGGCCCCGAGCATGCTGAGGACGGCCAGCGTCATCACGATCGCCGACACGGTCCGCAGCCCCGCGGCCAGCCGCAGCAGCCCCGGATCTGACGCCGCGGCCCGATCCCGCAGCTCCGCCCACACCGACCGTCCCGCCACCCTCACGCCGTCGCGCTCTCCCACGTCGCACCAAGATCCCGCTGCCAGCATGGCACGGGTCGCCCGAACCGGCACCGGGCGCCCGGAGGCCCGCCCGTCGGGTGAACGCCGTGCCGGGCAGGCCTCCGTCGCCGGAGCCGGAGTCGAAGCGGTGTCAGATCTCCCGCTTCTGCGCCGCCTCCACCCGTTCCCGTACCTGCTCGGGTGTCAGATACGCGTCCGTGTACTCGAAATCCTTGAGAGTGGCGGGCTTGCGGGCCTGGAAGCCGGTGCGCACGAAGTCGTCTCCGGCCAGGGCGTTGAGCGTCCAGTTGGTCAGGACGCGGGCCTTGGCCACGTTGGTGCGCAGCGCCGACCAGTGGTAGCCGCGGGCCACGGCCTGCGCGGGCAGGCCCCGCAGTTCGATGCCGAGCGGCTTGGAGACGGCATCGGTGCCGCCGAGGTCGACGACGAGGCCGAGGTCCTTGTGCACGTACGGCTCCAACGGCCGGCCGCGCAGCGTGGCGATGACGTTGTTTGCCACGTGCCTGCCCTGCCGCATGGCGTGCTGAGCGGTCGGCGGGCAGACGGCGGCCTCGTCGCCCTTCGCCTTGTCGGGCACGGCGGCGGCGTCGCCGAGCGCGAAGACACCGTCGTTGCCGGGCAGGTTCATCTCGGCCGTGACCGCCAGACGCCCGCGCACCGTCTCCGCCCCCAGCGTGCTCATCAGCGGGCTGGCGGCCACCCCGGCCGTCCAGATCAGCGTGCGGGTGGGCACCACCCGCCCGTCGGTGAACGTGACCTCGTTCGCGCCCACCTTGTCCAGGGAGACGCCCAGGGAGATCTCGATGCCGCGTCGGCGCAGGATCTCCTGGGCGCTGCGGCCCAGCTTGTCGCCCAGCTCGGGCATCAGCTTCGGGGCGATGTCGATCAGATGCCACTTGATCAGCGACGGGTCGATGCGCGGGTAGCGCTTGACGGCCGCGTGCGTCAGCCGCTGCAGACAGGCCGCGGTCTCGGTCCCCGCGTAACCGCCGCCGACCACCACGAACTGCAGCCGCGCCGCACGCTCCGCCGGGTCGTCGCTCGCGTCGGCCAGGTCGAGCTGCGAGATGACGTGGTCGCGCACGTAGGCGGCCTCCGCGAGCGTCTTCATGCCGAAGGCGTGGTCGGTGAGGCCGGGGATGTCGAAGGTGCGGGTGATGCTGCCGGGCGCCAGCACGATGTAGTCGTACGGCTCGTTGACGATCTGTTCGGTGATGGTGCGGATCACGCAGACCTTGGACTCGAGGTCGACGCCGATCGCGCCGCCCGGGATGATCCGGGTGCGGTACTTGCGGCTGCGGCGCAGGGAGACGGCGATCGACTGGGGCGTCAGCACACCCGAGGCGACCTGGGGCAGCAGTGGCAGGTAGAGCTGGTAGGAGAACGGCGTCACCAGGGTGACGTCGGCCTCGTCAGGGGCGAGTTTGCGTTCCAGACGTCGTACGCACTCCACGCCGGCGAAGCCCGCGCCCACCACCAGGATCCTGGGTCGTGTCACGATGTTCCATCCCTTCTGCGGCTCCAGGCGGTATGCCTCAACGCCATTCGCGTGCCCTCGGATCGCGTCTTGGCACCTCATTGATCCCATCGCGCACGGAGCCTTCCCGCCATCCGGGCACGGCAGGCAGACGAACGCGTGCGCACCAGCATGATCCTCGGGCGGGGAAAGGGGAACCGCTCCTACCGGAACACGTTGTCCGAGTCGTCCCAGCTCAGCACCTCTTCGACCGGGTTCTGCCGGGGCAGCGGAGCGCGTGCCTGGTACATCGCCTCGATCTCCGCCGCGTAGTGCTCCACGATCGAGTCCCTGCGCAGCTTCATCGACGGCGTCAACAGCCCGTTGGACAGGTCGAACGGCTCCGGCAGCACCCGGAAGGCACGGATCGACTCCGAGCGGGACACGGCGCTGTTGGCCGCGGCCACGGCCCGCCCGATCTCCTCCCGCAGCGCGTTCTCCTCACGCGCCTCCCGGCTGGGCGTGTCGCCCTGTATGGCCAGCCGGCCGCGCCAGTGCGCCAGGAACTCCGGGTCCAGGGTGATCAGCGCGCCCACACAGGGCCGGTTGTCGCCGACGACCACCGCCTGGTGGACGAGCGGATGCATCCGCAGCCGCTGCTCGAGCACGGCCGGGGCCAGGCTCGTGCCGCCGCTGGTGATGATGACGTCCTTCTTGCGCCCGGTGATCGTCAGATAGCCCTCGGAGTCCAGGTGCCCGAGGTCCCCCGTCGCCAGCCAGCCGCCCCACAGCGCCGCCCGGGTCGAGGACTCGTCGCCGACGTAGCCCTGGAACACCGAAGGACCCCGCACCAGGATCTCGCCGTCCTCGGCCACCCTGATCTCCGAGCCCGGCAGGGCCTGCCCGACCGTGCCCGACTTCTCCCGCCCGAGCGGCTGCATGGTGACGCCGCCGCTGGTCTCCGTCAGCCCGTAGCCGTCGTGCACGTAGATGCCGATGCCCTCGTAGAAGAGGGAGAGCTCGCGGTTGAGCGGTGAGCCGCCCGAGACCGCGCGGGTCACCCGGCCGCCGAACGCGGCGCGCAGCCTGCGGTACACCGTCCGCTCGTACAGGGCGTGCTGCAGCCGCAGGTCGAGACCGGGCCCCGACCCCCGGCCCAGCCGCTGCCGTTCCTGGGCCGTGGCGAAGTCCCGTGCCGTCTCGGCGGCCCGCTCGAACAGCGCGCCCCGGCCCGCCTGTTCGGCCGTGCGCAGGAAGTTCTTGTAGAGCTTCTCGAAGACGGACGGCACGGCGTAGAAGTACGTCGGCCGGAACGAGCGCAGCGCCGACGACAGCGCGGCCTCGCTCAGATCCGGCTCGTGGCCCAACAGCAGACCGCCGCGCAGACACAGGCCCTGGATCATCAGGCCGTACACGTGGGAGAACGGCAGGAAGGCGAGGACGGCCGGCTGCTCTCCCGGCCGCGCCGCCGTGTGGCCCCAGCCGGCGAGCAGCGTGTCGCACGGGTTCGCCAGGCCCCGGTGGCTCAGCGCGCAGCCCAGCGGGCGGCCCGAGGTGCCGGAGGTGTAGGCGACGACCGCGGTGGAGTCCGGCATCACGATCCGGCGCAGCGAGTCCACGGTGGCCAGCGGTACGTCCTCGCCCCGCATCACCAGCTGCTCCAGCGCCCCGGCGTCCAGCTGCCAGACGTGCCGCAGCGTCGGCAGCGCCGCGCACACCGAGCCCACCGTCATGACGGTCTGCTCGTCCTCGACGACCACGCCCACGCAGCCGGAGTCCCGCAGGATCCACTCCACCTGGTCGCGCGACGACGCGGGCGGGAGCGGGACGACCTCGGCGCCCACCGCCCACAGGGCGTACGCCAGCACCGTCCACTCGTAGCGGGTGCGTGCCATCATGGCCACGCGCTGCCCCGGTGAGATCCCGGAGGCGATCAGTCCCTTGGCCAGATCGACCACCTGGTCGCGCAGTTCGATCGCGGTCACCTCCTCCCACGTGGCGGAGGCGGGATCGGGGCGGCGCGCCAGCACCGGCAGGGCGGGGTCGCGGTCCGCTGTCTCGAAGACGCTGTCGGCGAGCCCTCCGGTCAGGGGCGGGACGGCTGGGGGAGCGAGGGCGAAGTCGCGCAATGCACTGCTCCTGACGTGTACGGGGTGTGACTCCGCCGATGAGAACCGTTATCGGCGGTGGTCGAATGTAGCCCAGGTGAGACCGGATGGTGCCGGGAATCGAGAAGTATTCCGGCCGCCGCTGATCGAAGGCCGCTGGTCCCGGTCCTGGTCCCGTGCGTCAACCGGCCTGGGTCTGGCGCACGCACTCCGTGACGACGTCCCGCAGGCTGCCCGTCCGCTCCAGCAGCGCGCGCTGTATCTGGGCCCCGTTGCCGTGCCGCAGCAGCTCCTGGCAGGTCGTGCGGGCGAGTTCGAGGTCCCCGGTGTCGCCGAGCGCGTCCTCGACGTGTTCGAGCAGCGTCCGTACGACCGTCTCGGCGGGTGTGCGCCGCATGGTCGTGGGGTGCAGCAGCTCGCCGGTCAGGCCGGAGCGCGCGGCCCGCCAGTCGGCCAGCCGCAGCAGGCTCACGCTGTGGTCGACCGGCTCCCGGCCGGCCCGCCACTCCCGGGCGGCGGTCTCCACGAGGCCGCGGGCGAGCGCCGCTGTCAGCACGGCCGTGTCCGCGTGCAGACAGACGTCCGCCACGCGGATCTCCACCGTGGGATAGCGCGGGGACAGCCTGGCGTCGAAGTAGATCATGCCCTCGTCGAGGATGGTGCCCGTGGCCACCATGTCGGCGACCCGCCGGTGATAGCGCTCCGGTGAGTGGAAGAGCTCCGTCGGACCGGCCGACGGCCAGCGCTGCCACACCCGGTTGCGGTAGCTGCTGTAGCCCGAGTCCCGGCCCATCCAGAAGGGTGAGTTGGCGCTCAGCGCCACCAGCACCGCCAGCCATGGCCGTACCCGGTCGACGACCGCCACCCCCTCCTCGTCCGACTCGACGGACACATGCACATGACAGCCCATGACGAGCTGTTCGCGGGTCGCGATCCCGTAGTGCTCCGCCATCCACCGGTAGCGGCGGTTCATGCCCACCGCGGGACTGACGGGCAGCGGCGACGTGGCGAGCGCGGCGACCGCGCACCCGGTCTCCCGGGCGTGTCGGCCCGCTTCCTTCCGGCAGCGGACGATCTCCTCGCCCAGTTCGCCCATCCCCGACTGCGGGTGGGTGGCGAACTCCAGCATCTGGTCGTGCAGTTCCTTCTCGAAGACGTCCTGCTTCTCCTCTTCCCGCTCGGCGTGGGCGAGGACGGCGGCGGAGAGCGCCTGCGGTTCACCGGTCTCCGGGTCGACCAGGAGGAGTTCCTCCTCCACTCCGACAGTGCGCACGGGATGCAGCCCTTTCTGCCGGCCTACTGCGACGACGGGGACGCCCCGGTCGTACGCCCCCGAATGCCCCGTCGGCGGTACTTCACACGGGGTACGGCATCAGCCACACCGTGGCGAGAGGCGGCAGCGTGAGCCCGACGGACCCGTCCTCAGGCTTCACCGGATCCGGGTTGGTGACATCGCTCCCGCCGTAGCGGGCGGCGTCGGTGTTGAGGACCTCCAGCCAGGCCGGGACGTCGTCGGGGACGCCGAGGCGGTAGTCGTGGCGGACCACGGGGGAGAAGTTGCTGACCGCGAGCAGGGGGGTGCCGTCGGCGTCGTGGCGCAGGAAGGCGAAGACGTTGTCGTCGGCGGAGTGGCAGGCCACCCACCGGAAGCCCGACGGATCGGTGTCCAGCTGCCACAGGGCCGGGGTGTGGCGGTAGAGGACGTTGAGGTCCCGGACGAGGTCACGCACGCCCCGGTGGTCCGGCTCGGCGCTGTAGGCCGGGTCGAGCAGCCACCAGTCCGGACCGTCCGCCTGAGACCACTCGCCACCCTGGGCGAACTCCTGCCCCATGAAGAGCAGTTGCTTGCCGGGGTGGGCCCACATGAAGCCGAGATACGCCCGGTGGTTGGCGCGTCGCTGCCACCAGTCGCCGGGCATCTTGGAGACGAGGGCCTGCTTGCCGTGGACGACCTCGTCGTGGGAGATCGGCAGGACGTAGTTCTCGCTGTAGGCGTACACCATCGAGAAGGTCATCTCGTGGTGGTGGTACTTGCGGTGCACCGGCTCGTGCTTGACGTACTCCAGCGAGTCGTGCATCCATCCCATGTTCCACTTCAGGCCGAAGCCGAGACCGCCGCCGTCGGTCGGCCGGGTCACCCCGCCCCAGGCGGTCGACTCCTCGGCGATGGTCACCACGCCCGGCACCCGCCGGTACACGGTCGCGTTCATCTCCTGCAGGAACGCCATCGCGGCCAGGTCCTCCCGGCCGCCGTAGGCGTTGGCCTCCCACTGCCCGGACTCCCGCGAGTAGTCGAGATACAGCATCGAGGCCACCGCGTCCACGCGCAGGCCGTCGATGTGGAACTCCTCGCACCAGTACACCGCGTTGGCGACCAGGAAGTTGCGCACCTCGGTGCGACCGTAGTCGAACTCGTAGGTGCCCCAGTCCGGGTGCTCGGCGCGCCGCGAGTCCCCGGGCTCGTACAGCGCGTCCCCGTCGAAGCGGGCCAGCGCCCAGTCGTCCTTGGGGAAGTGGGCCGGCACCCAGTCCATGATCACGCCGATGCCGGCCCGGTGCAGGGAGTCGACGAGGTACCGGAAGTCGTCGGGCGTGCCGAGCCGCGAGGTCGGCGCGTAGAAACCGGTGACCTGGTAGCCCCAGGAGCCGCCGAAGGGGTGCTCGGCGACCGGCATCAGCTCCACGTGCGTGAAGCCCAGGTCCTTGACGTACGGCGGCAGTTGCTCGGCCAGCTCGCGGTACGTCAGCCCCTGCCGCCAGGACGGAAGGTGTACCTCGTACACCGAGAACGGGGCCTCGTGCACGGGCGTGTCGCCGCGGTGGGCCAGCCACTCCTCGTCGCCCCACTCGTGATGGGCGGCCGTCACGATCGACGCCGTGTCCGGCGGGACCTCCGTGCGGCGGGCCATCGGGTCGGCCTTGAGGAACCGCTCGCCGTACCGGGAGGTGATCTCGAACTTGTACGCGGTGCCCTCGCCGACGCCCGGCAGGAACAGTTCCCACACCCCGGACGCGCCGAGCGACCGCATCGGGAACGCCGTCCCGTCCCAGCACGTGAAGTCGGCGGCGACCCGCACGCCCTGCGCGTTCGGCGCCCACACGGTGAAACGGGTGCCGCTCACGCCCTGGTGCGTCATCGGCTCCGCGCCGAGCGCCTTCCACAACTGCTCGTGCCGCCCCTCCCGGATGAGGTGCAGATCGAGCTCACCGAGCGCCGGCAGGAAGCGGTACGGGTCGTGCACCTCGTGCTCGTCGCCGCCGTACACCACCACCAGCGTGTACGCCGGGTTCGCGTCGAGCGGCAGTACGGCGGAGAAGAGGCCGTCGCCCTCCGAGGTGAGCCCCGTGCGCTCGCCGTCGATGACGACGCTCACGGCGTCGGCGAAGGGCCGCAGGGCGCGCACGGCGATCCCGCCCGGCACCGGATGCGCGCCCAGCAGGGCGTGCGGGTCGTGATGGGCACCCGACAGCAGGCGCGCACGGTCACCGGCGTCCAGGGCGGGGGCCGTCGACGGGACGGGGCCCGCCGATTCGGGGAGCGACGTGTCGCGCAGTGCCATCGGGGTCAGCCTCCTCGGACGGCGAGACGTTCGATCGCCGCCATCGGTACGGGAAGCCAGGCGGGACGGTGCCGGGCCTCATAGAGAACCTCGTACACGGCCCGGTCCGTCTCGTAGGCACGGAGCAGGGCGTGCTTCTTGCGCGGGTCCCAGCCCGCTCGTACGGCGTAGCCGGCGCAGTAGGCCTCGCGGCAACGGCGCGCCCACTCGGGCCGCCAGGGGCGGCGCTGCCGGGCGGCGTAGTCGAAGGAGCGCAGCATCCCGGCGATGTCCCGCACGGGGGAGTGGACGCTGCGCCGCTCGGCCAGCGGACGGGACGGCTCGCCCTCGAAGTCGATGACGAACCACTCGCGCCCCGCCCGCAGCACCTGCCCCAGGTGCAGGTCTCCGTGGATGCGCTGGGCACTCGGCCCGGGGTCGCAGGCGACGAGGGCGGCGAAGGCGGTCCGCAGACCGGACACGAACGGCCGCAGGGCGGGCACGGCGAGCGCGGCCGCCTCCAGCCGCTCGGTCATCGCCGTCGCCATCGCTCCGCCCCCGTCGGGGTCACCCCCGGGGAAGGCCGCGGCCAGCGCCAGGTGCACGTCCGCGGTGGCCCGCCCCAACTCGTGTGCCTCCGCCGTGAAGTCCTCACCGCGGGACAGCGCGTGCAGGGCCAGAGTCCAGCCGTCCGAGGCGTCGGGCAGGAACGGCTGGAGCACGCCGAGCGTCGCCTCCTGCGGCTGGGTCGTGCGGAACCAGGCCACCGGCGCCGGCACCCGCCCGCAGCCCTGCTCGGCCAGCGCGACCGGCACCTCCAGGTCGGGGTTGACGCCCGGCTGGATGCGCCGGAAGACCTTCAGGATGAACGCGTCGCCGTACACCAGCGAGGTGTTGGACTGCTCGGCGTCCAGCAGCCGCGGCGCCAGTCCGGAGGGCAGCGGCACGGCCGGGTCCGAGTGGAAGTGCAGGGGACCCAGCGTGCCGGGGTGCCGCAGCCGTTCAAGGAGCAGATGCGCCGAACGCGGGTCCAGGAGCGCGTCGTAGACCGTCAGACCGGCGAACGGACCGCTCTCCGCCCGCCCGATCAGGGCCCGGCCGAGACGCGGCGACAGATGCTCCTGGACTCCGATGAGGAGCTGGTAGCAGTCGCCGCCGGGCGTGGCGGTGCCGCCGCCCGGAGTGGGGACCGGCGCGTGGTCCGCCTGCACCAGCAGATGCAGGCAGCCCGGGTACAGCTCGGTCATGGACAGCAGACGCAGGTCCGTGACCGGTCGGTCCTTGCCGGCGAACCAGCGCTGCTGCGGCAGCCACTCGCGCAACAACTCCCCGAGCGACGCCATCGGCTGGGCGATGCCGGTCCTGCTCGGGTCGAGAGATGCGGTCTTCGGCATGGTGACGCGTCCTTTCCTCGGCGCACGCTCAGTGGCGGCGGCCGATGCGGGATGCGACTCGGGCGAGCCGGAACCAGTAGAAGCCGTGGCCCGCCAAGGTCAGCAGGTACGGCAGTTCGCCGATCGCGGGAAAGCGCACCCTGCCGAACAGTTCGACCGGGTGGCGTCCGTTGAACATGCTCAGGTCCAGCTCGGTGGGCTGCGAGAACCGGGAGAAGTTGTTCACGCACAGCACCAGGTCGTCGTCGCCCTCCTCGTTCGAGGGAGCCTCGCGCAGGAACGCCAGGACCGCGGGATTGGAGGAGTGCAGCTCGATGTACGACCCCAGCCCGAAGGCAGGATTCTGCTTGCGGATCTCGATCATGCGGCGGGTCCAGTGCAGCAGCGACGAGGGCGACGACATCGACGCCTCGACGTTGGTGACCTGGAAGCCGTGGACCGGGTCCATGATCGTCGGCAGGAACAGTCGGCCGGGATCGGCCGTGGAGAAGCCCGCGTTGCGGTCGGGTGTCCACTGCATCGGCGTGCGCACCGCGTCGCGGTCGCCGAGCCAGATGTTGTCGCCCATGCCGATCTCGTCGCCGTAGTAGAGGATCGGCGAGCCCGGGAGGGAGAGCAGCAGGGCGGTGAACAGCTCGATCTGGTTGCGGTCGTTGTCGAGCAGGGGGGCCAGGCGGCGGCGGATGCCGATGTTGGCGCGCATCCGCGGGTCCTTGGCGTACTCCGCGTACATGTAGTCGCGCTCTTCGTCGGTGACCATCTCGAGCGTGAGCTCGTCGTGGTTGCGCAGGAAGATGCCCCACTGGCAGTTGGAGGGGATGGCCGGGGTCTTGGCGAGGATCTCGGAGACCGGGTGGCGCGACTCGCGGCGCACGGCCATGAAGATGCGGGGCATGACGGGGAAGTGGAACGCCATGTGGCACTCGTCGCCGCCGGAGGTGTAGTCGCCGAAGTAGTCGACGACGTCCTCGGGCCACTGGTTGGCCTCCGCCAGCAGCACCGTGTCCGGGTAGTGGGCGTCGATGTCCTTGCGCACCCGCTTGAGGAACTCGTGGGAGGCCGGGAGGTTCTCGCAGTTGGTGCCCTCCTCCGCGTAGAGATAGGGCACGGCGTCGAGGCGGAAGCCGTCGATTCCCAGGTCCAGCCAGAAGCGCAGGGCGGCCAGGATCTCCTCCTGCACGGCCGGGTTCTCGTAGTTGAGGTCCGGCTGGTGGGAGAAGAAGCGATGGAAGAAGTACTGCCCCCGGACCGGGTCGTACGTCCAGTTGGACACTTCGGTGTCGACGAAGATGATCCGCGCGTCCTGGTACTGCTTGTCGTCGTCGGCCCACATGTAGTAGTCGCCGTAGGGCCCGCCCGGGTTGGCGCGGGACTCCTGGAACCACGGGTGCTGGTCGCTGGTGTGGTTCATGACGAAGTCGATGATGACGCGCATACCGCGCTGGTGGGCGGCGTCGACGAACTCCACGAAGTCGGCGAGGTCGCCGAACTCGGGCAGGACGGCCGTGTAGTCGGAGACGTCGTAGCCGCCGTCACGCAGCGGCGACTTGAAGAAGGGCGGCAGCCAGAGGCAGTCGACGCCGAGCCACTGCAGGTAGTCCAGCTTGGCGGTCAGACCCTTGAGGTCGCCGACTCCGTCGCCGTTGCTGTCCTGGAAGGAGCGGACGAGGACCTCGTAGAAGACGGCGCGCTTGAACCAGTCCGGGTCCCGGTCCTTGGCGGGCGTGTCCTCGAAGGTGTCCGGGACGGGCGAGTTGACAGTCATGACGCTCTTGACCCTCCGATCTGCGGTGCGGCTCGCCTGACGTGGAGCACGTGGGCCGGCGCCCGGCCGGGGTCCAGGCACACGTAGTTGGTGTTGCCCCACTGGTAGGTGGCACCCGTCAGCTCGTCGTGCACGGTCAGGGGCGCGCCCTGGTCCAGGCCGAGGTGCGGCATGTGCAACGAGACCGTGGTCTCCTGGGTGTGGTGGGGGTCGAGATTGACGACCACGATCACCGTGTCGGCCCCCGTGCGCTTGCTGTAGGCGATGACGGCGTCGTTGTCGGTGTGATGGAAGCGGAGGTTCCTGAGCCGCCGCAACGCCGGGTGGTCGCGTCGGATGGTGTTGAGCCTGGTGATGAGGGGGGCGATGGTGCGGTTCTCGCGGGCGGCGGTGTCCCAGTCGCGGGGGCGCAG
>NZ_JBIAPU010000015.1:0-249881 GCF_042888465.1 Streptomyces sp. NPDC002888
CCCGTGCAGGAAGGCGCGGCCCGACTCGCACAACTCATGCGGCACTACCGACCTGATGTGGTCGTCACCTACGACGAGAACGGCTTCTACGGCCATCCCGATCACATCCAGGCCCACCGCATCACGATGGCGGCGCTGGAGATGACCGCGCTGGCACCGAAGGTGTACTGGACCACGGTGCCCCGCTCGGGGATGCAGCGGTTCGGCGAGATCATGCGCGAGTTCCATGAGGACATGCCGGAGCCGGATCCTGCCGAGGCCGCCGCGATGGCCGAGATCGGCCTCCCCGACGATGAGATCACCACGTGGGTGGACACCACCGCGTTCAGCGGTCAGAAGTTCGACGCGTTGGCCGCGCACGCCAGTCAGGGCGAGAACATCTTCTTCCTCAAGATGGGCAAGGAGAGGTTCGGCGAGTTGATGGGCATGGAGACCTTCGTACGTGTCCAGGACGCCACCGGCGCGGCCATACCCGAGAACGATCTCTTCGCCGGACTGCGCTGATCCGCCCGTCCGACCGGCCGGGAAAGCGCATCGACCGCACAGCGCGATCGAGCGGGTCACACACCCGGAGGCTTGTCCACGCGAGTTCCGCTCCGGCAGCCCAGGTCACAAGACCGGCGGTCTGCTCCGATCAAGACAGACCGCCGAGGAATCGACACGAAGCTGCGGCTCCGATGTCCGACACGCCATGAGGCAACGGAAGAAGCAGCAGGTCACGAGGGCCGGTCTCCGACACCAACCGCGAGACCCTACGGGAGTTGTGGGGTCCCAAGTTCGGCTGCACAATCTCACGGCCCGCTTCATATCGACAGCACTGATGAAGCGGGCCGTGAGACACCACAGGCCAGCAGCCTGCCCCTCCGTAGCATCGGGGCACTGGTGGCGCCCCGCTCTTCGCCCGGCAGGTGTGGGGGTCAGCCACCGACAATGAGGCGGCTGCCCCCCAACAACTCGGAATCCGAGGTGTTCGCGGCGCGGGAGCCATCCCGTACCCGCGAACCCCTCGGATTCTGCTTCTGCGCTAGATGTATTGATCACGAGCGACGCTGGTGGACGAATTGCGTCCGCGCCGGCCCGAGGCGCTCGTCCATGACCCGGAGATGGTCGGTTGGGCCGAAGTTCGTTCGGTGTTCGCGCCCGAGCCCGCCCACTCCTTGTGATTGACTGCAGCCGTGTTGCAGGAGTCGGTTTTCCACACCATGGATCTGGCAGCCGATGACAGGTTCGACGCATGGGTGCAGCGAATGGGCCGGACTCATGCGCCCATGCATCTGTCCAGTGATCGCGCGGCGGACTACCGCGGTCACCAGCGGCTGATCGGGCTGGCGGACGTGACGGTGTGGCCGGCGACCTTCGACCACTTGGTCTTCTGCCGGACTCCGAAGCTCGTACGCCAGTCCGATCCCGAGGTCTACCACCTCTCCCTCCTGGTGCGGGGGGAGGGATCGGCCGCCTGGGACACGCGGGAGGCCGTGTACCGGATCGGCGACATCCACATCAACAGTTCGTCGCGTTCGTACGAGATATGCACCGGCCCTGAACCGGTAACCATCGTCGGAGTCGAGATCCCCCGGGCGCTGGTGGCGTTGCCCGCGAGCAGGGCCGATCAGATGGTCGGACGCCGGGTATCGGGTCGAGAGGGAGTCGGCGCCTTGCTGGCGCAGTTCCTCACCCAACTTGCCTCGGATACCGGCGCGTACCAGCCGCAGGACGCGCCCCGGCTGGGAATCGTTGTGGCCGATCTGGTCACCGCTGTCTTCGCACACACCCTGGACGCCGACCTCCTGATGCCGCCGGAGATCCACGGCCGGACGCTGACGCTGCGTATCAAGGCGTTCATTCGCCGGCATCTGTCAGACCCGGAGCTGACGCCCGCCCGGATCGCCGTCGCGCACCACATCTCACGCAGCCACCTGTACCGCCTTTTCCAGGCCGAGGGCCACACCGTGGCCTCGTACATCCGCGACCGGCGGCTGGAATGCGCCCGCCGCGACCTCGCCGACCCGGCACTGCGCGCGATGCCGGTCCATGCCATCGCTGCCCGCTGGGGTTTCTCCCGCGCCGCCGACTTCACGCGAGCGTTCCGTACCGCCTACGGCGTTCCGCCAAGTGACGTTCGCTGAGGGGACGCCGTAAGCGGCTGGGAAGACCGTGGACTCTCCGCTAAGCAGGCAGAGACCGTCCGCTAACGACAGACGGGCGTCCTGCCAGGCATCTTCGTGACCACCGCGGGTGACGTACGGGACGACGGCGCAATTTGAACTCGTACGAGACAAGTGGCCGGAAGAGGCTTCCCCTAGGAGGGGGGGTCATTCCGGCTGCTCGTGCCCGATGGACTGTGATCCACTCTGCGTAGGAGGAAACATGAAGCACCGATTGACCGGGGCCCTTGCCCTGGCGGCAGTTGGTCTCCTGTTCGGCGCAGGAAATTCGTACGCTTACGACGCGGGCGTTTATACCTCTAGCAGTAACGGCTGGGCGGATTGGACGGAAGACGGCGACAAACTGGCGGTCTGCGACCGGTATGCGGATGGTTATGGGGTTCGCGGTTACATCTACATACCCAACTCCGCCAGCGACCCGGGCAACGGCACCGTCCTCCTCAAGGGCGACGACCCTAGCGCCGATGGCGCCTGCAAGTACTTCACCAAGAACATCAGCGAGACCGTCCATATTTCCATCAAGGTCTGTGAGTACGCCGGGGACGTGGTGAAATACTGCCGATACACGGCAATCAGGTAGTCGCGTCTCACTTGGCGGGGCCCGCGTGTTCTCCGGGCCCCGGCTCAGAGGGATCACGAGGTGTTCGAGCCTCCTGGACGTCGAGCGCCTCAAGCAGGGGCTCGACGTTCACGCTGCCACGGCCTGCGTATCGCGCCAGGTGGGACTGTTTGCGCCTGCTCGTAGTCGCGGACCAGGCGCCGGTGCAGTATCAGGACCCCGTAGCTGCTCGACCCTCCACCGCTTCGGCTCCGGAACGAACCCCGTCTCCTGCGGGTTGTGTTCGACGATCTCCACGTCGATCCCGAGCGAGGCGCCGTGGGCGACGACGACGTTCTTGAAGCCCTGGTCGACCAGTGCCTTGCGCACCGTGGCCGGCCGGTCATGGAGGCGGGGACCCCGGCAGCCGTTCGGACACTCTGCGTGTCCAGCACCACCAGGGTTGAGTCCTCTGATCGGCGGGCCTTCTCGCGGATTTGGCAGCGCAGGAGTTCATGGATGACCTGGTCGGTCCCGTCGTCCCGCCACGCGGCGAAGTAGTAGTACGTCGCGCTTTCGACGGCAGGTCGTGCGGGAGGTAGGCCCACTGGCAGCCGGTCCGGCCCTCCGTTGACCGAGCGTGCCTGTCCTTCCATGCGGTGATCAACAGCTCGGTCAACGACCACTGCTCGTCCGATAAGTCACTCGGGTACGGCTTGCGTTCACTCACCTCATCAGAGCAACAGCTCAGCGACCGCGGACCGGCGGATTCCGCGTGCACCCACACCATCAGGCGACAGCAAACCTACTCAAATGCTCACGAACCGCCCTCTCGGAGGCAGCTGCGAGGTGGCGGCGGCAGATGTCGGCAGCCGTGAGGTGGGGTGTGTGCAGCGCATCGCTGCAGAGCCGCATCTCGCGAGCTGCTCGGTCGAGGTGCTGCCAGAAGGTGAGCGGGAGATCGAGGTCGTCACCGAGATCGACGAGACAGTCGAAGGCGAGTCCCAGCTCGTTGTGCTCCAGGAATTCCAGCGTCGCTGAGAGGTCTATGTTCGGCAGGTCCTGCAGGTGGGCCCGGGCGGCGTCGAGGTGACCACGGGTGCGGTTCCAGCTGGCCTGAAGTGCCTCGCGATCAACGGTCACGGCATCATACGAGCTGCTGGCGTTCACCGCCCTCCCCCGCGAGATCTGGCGGCAGATCTGGTCGAACAACCCCCAGGAACGGCTGAACAAGGAGATCCGCCGCCGCACCGACGTGGTCGGGATCTTCCCCGACCGCACCGCCGTGATCCGCCTGGTCGGCGCCGATTTGGCCGAGCAGAACGACGAGTGGACCGAGACCCGCCACCCGACTCGATAGAGCCAGACCCCGGGTACAGGTGTGGGTCGTGACAGGCGAAGACACGGCGCAGGCGGGCTTCATCAGTGACGACCTGTCCGTCGAAGACGGTGTGGCGGGAGAACTCGGCCAGCCGGGTTTCGGCCTCGGTGCCGGCTGGGCCCGGTCACGCCGTCGCCCCGGTTCGTCGAGGGGCGTGCAGCCGCACTCAGGCTCAGCACGTCGCCCCGCCTGACCGCCGTGCGCCCTCGGTCCGCGGGGTGGGATCACCAGCAAGACGGACCTAGTTCTCGCAGCATCCGCACATTGGTCGCGAAAGCGATGTTTGTGGCGGCCAATGAAGGTCACCTGGCCTGAACGGGACCGACAGGCTCCGGGCGCGGGCAGCGTGCCTGGTACGCCGCTGCTCCGTACGACGAAAGGCAGACGCATGACGGAGACCTCACCTGTCACAACGACCGATTCCGGCGCCCCGGTCGAGAGCGACGAGCATTCGCTCACCATGGGACCTGCAGGTCCGATCCTGCTGCAGGACGCCTATCTGATCGAGCAGATGGCGCAGTTCAACCGGGAGCGGATCCCCGAGCGGCAGCCACACGCCAAAGGAAGCGGCGCCTTCGGCCACTTCGAGGTGACCCACGATGTCAGCGCCTACACCAAGGCGGCCGTCTTCCAGCCGGCGACACGCACCGACCTGGTCGTCCGCTTCTCGACCGTCGCGGGTGAGCGCGGCAGCCCGGACACCTGGCGCGACCCGCGCGGCTTCGCGGTGAAGTTCTACACCAGCGAAGGCAATTACGACATGGTCGGCAACAACACGCCGGTGTTCTTCGTGAAGGACCCGATGAAGTTCCAACACTTCATCCGCTCCCAGAAGCGCCGCGCCGATAACAACCTGCGCGACCACGACATGCAGTGGGACTTCTGGACGCTCTCCCCCGAGTCCGCCCACCAGGTCACCTGGCTGATGGGCGACCGCGGCATCCCGCGGACCTGGCGCCACATGAACGGCTACACCTCCCACACCTACATGTGGATCAACGCCGTCGGCGAGCGTTTCTGGGTGAAGTACCACTTCAAGACCGACCAGGGCATCGAATGCTTCACCCAGCACGAGGCCGACCAGATGGCGGCCGCCGACACGGACTACCACACGCGTGATCTGTTCGAGCACATCCGCGACGGCGACTTCCCCAGCTGGACCCTGCACGTGCAGGTGATGCCGTACGAGGAGGCCGCAAGCTACCGCTTCAACCCCTTCGACCTCACCAAGGTGTGGCCGCAGGGCGACTACCCACTGATCCCGGTCGGCCGTATGACGCTCGACCGTAACCCGACCGACAATCACGCGGAGATCGAGCAGGCGGCCTTCCAGCCCAACAATCTCGTCCCCGGCATCGGCCCCAGTCCGGACCGCATGCTGCTGGCCCGGCTGTTCTCCTACGCGGACGCGCACCGCCACCGGATCGGCGGCAACTACCAGCAGCTTCCGGTGAACGCCCCCGTCGTGGACGTCCACACCTATTCCAAAGACGGGGCGATGGCGTACCGGAAGACCGCCGACCCGGTGTACGCCCCCAACTCCAAGGGCGGTCCCGCGGCCGACACCACACGTTACTCCCCGCCCAGCTGGGAAGCCGACGGCGCCATCACCCGCGCGGCCTACGTCAGCCATCCCGAGGACGACGACTGGGGCCAGCCCGGCACACTGGTGCGCGAGGTCCTGGACGATGCCGCGCGCGACCGTCTGGTCGACAACGTCGTCGGCCATCTCCTCAACGGCGTCTCGGAACCCGTCCTCAAGCGGGCCTTCGAGTACTGGTCGAACATCGACAAGACCATCGGCGACCGCATCGCCCAGGGTGTGCGCGCCAAGGCGGGCGAGAAGGATCCGAAAGCCGCCGAGCAGGGCAATCCCGCACGGCGCGACATGCAGGACAAGGCCTGACGGATCGGGTCCCCATGGTGGGCTTTCGTCTCCCGGCGCTGCCGACAGCAGTCCAGGACCTGTGCCAGGCATTCCAGCGACTCCGGAGTGGCCGACAGGCAACCGCCGTCCCAGCTGCGTTCACGGACAAACCGCGCGGTCTATCACAGGCCCTTGTCGATGCGGTCGATGAGCGCTTGCACCGCTGCACCCTGGGGCGCTGTCAGCGTTCCTTTGTCCACCCGTAGAGCAGTCCGGCTGCTGATGTCCCCAAGGCGTGACAAGGCCCGGTTCAACGTCGGCTTGTGGCGTTTCGCTTCGGCAGGCCCTTCACATGCCCGGAACTGTGGCTTCCACCACGGCGGATGTGGTCTTGACCTGGTGAGATCGCCGGATGCTCGGTTTCCTCTTCCGTCTCCTGCCATTCTGGGTCCGCGAGCCCCTGCTCATCGCGGTCGGATCCGTTCTCGGCATACGCATCATGTATCTCGCCGTTCACGATCACGATCGGGTCGCGGCCGGTCTCGGCGTGGTGTTCCTCGTGTTCACCGCGATACGCATCTACGTGGTGGTCAGGGCCCTGCGCGCACGCCGGAACCCCAGTCCGGCGGCCTCCGCGGACGGGCCGGCGGTCCAGGCTGCCGCTCAGGCCCAGGCCCAGGCCGGAGCTGAGCCGCGTCCCGGCCCGGGCACTCCGGAGAAGGAGCCCAACGCGTGGGGCCAGGCCGTCGCGGCATTCGCCGTGTTCGGGGCACTCGCGGTCGCGCTATGGGTGGCCCCACGCCTGATGCCGTCCGACGACAGCACCCCGCAGCCCGCCTCGTGTTCGAACGGGGAACACGAGGAGCTGCCGAAGGCCTACAAGGGGACCCCCCAGCCTGTGACCGGTGAAGAGCTGTGCAAGGCGCTCAACCGGCCAGACCTGGCCAAGCTTCTTGGAACGCCTGAAGAGACCGCGACCACTGCTTCCGGCACCAATAACACCGCTCCCCTGACTGATGGGAAAGTCGCCCAGCCGGAGGCCGAGGTCGCGTTCGAGACGTACACCGTGAATGTCTCGGCCACTTACAACCATCTGACGACTGACCAGTACGTGAAGCTGATGAAATACGGGGACGAGAAGGACGTCAAGACGCTCAAGGTTCTCGGTCGGCCCGCGGTCTTCTCCTCGGATCACACCATGAAGTTCGAGATCAATCTCGGGAGTGGCGGATCCGGCGGACCGGTCGAACAAGGTCCCCTGGCCAGAACGCTGTCCGTGGCCCTCGACCATGATGACCGGGGCGGCTACTGCGAGATCACCGTGTGGAGCACGTCCGGAGCCCTCCCGGACGACAGCGCTCTCCTCGACATCGCGGAGAAGGTCCTTCCGACGATCCCCGAACGGGCTGTTCGATGAGACGCCGAGAACTGACCGGCCGCGAAAGGATGGCTCCGGTCGCGCCGCCGGCGCACTGTGTCTGCGGTCTGGTTGGTGTTCATGACTTCGCTTGCTCGGTGAGGGGGCTCCCCAGGTGGGTGGCGAAGTAGGTCTCGATGCGGTGCCAGGCGTCTGCGGCGGCTTCCGGGTTCGGGCCGATGCCCCTGACGCGGAACAGGGGGTGCAAGGGCCGGGGCCGGCCTCGGCGTCGTTGAGGAAGGCGTGGCCTGCCTGCGGGTACTCCTTGACCTCGTGCACGACTCCATGGCGTTCGAGGGTCTCGCACAGCCGGGTGGCCGCCCCTTTCAGGGTGCGGTCCTTCCCGCCGAAGCCGGCGACGACGGGGCAGGCGTCGGCAAGGACGTCGTGGTTGGGGCACCAGCGGAGGGCGGGGCGGAGCGGAGGCCGCGGGCTTCTGAGACATCGGCTCTGGTCGACCCTGGTGTCCACACCGGCCGACCCGGCCGCAAGTCGGGTGCGTACCGTCGGCGAGGTGGTGTGATCGGGGGTATGGCGATGGTGTTGTGCGCACCGGCAGTCGACGGGTTGAGCGAGGCTGTGTGCGTGCTGCGGGAGTGGCAGTACGACGGGGCGCCGATGCAACTGCATCCGGGGGACCTGTGCTGGTTCTGGCGGTTCGGTGCAGGGGCGACGGCCGCGGCGGTTCGGACCTGGAGCCGGGACGGACAGATTCTCGCCGTCGGGCTGCTGGACGGCCCCGAGCTGTTGCGGCTGACGATCGCGCCGGATGCCCACCGGGACGAGGAGCTGGCGCAGCAGCTGGTCGAGGACCTGACCGAGCCGGAGCGCGGCGTACTGAGAGAGGGGAAGGCGTACGTCGAGGCACCCATGCGCGCGCTGGTCCAAGATCTGCTGTACCGGGACGGCTGGAACAGCGATGAGTCGTGGACGCCGCTGCGCCGCGACCTCACGGAGCCGGTGGAGGACCGGCGTGCGGATCGATGTGATCGGGCCGGAGCAGGCACACGTGCGGGCCGCCGTACAGCGGGCGTCGTTCGACGGGTCGACGTTCACGGACGAGCACTGGCACGCAATGGCGGCCGGATTGCCGCACGCCGACGCCCGGTGTCTGGTCGCGTACGACGACCGGGGCAACGCGGTGGCGGCGGTGACAGTGTGGTCGGCCGGTCCGGGAAGGCCCGGGTTGCTCGAGCCGATGGGCGAGCACCAGGGACATCGCGGTCAGGGCTACGGCAAGGCGATCACCGTCGCCGCGGCGGCCTCACTCCAGGAACTGGGCTCGTCGAGCGCGATCGTCTGCACCCCGAGCTCCAATGTCGGCGCCGTCGCCACCTACAAGGCAGCCGGCTTCCAGCAGCTCTCTGAGGTCCGGGACCGACGCCGTGACGCCTGGCTCGGAGACGGGAAGCAGGTCGTGGATTCGGAAGGGTGAGAGCCGCCGGCGGCCTTCGGGTCGGGCTGTGTCTGCTCCCGCTGCCGGAGCCGGCACTCGTGCCCCCGGCGCTTGCGTTCAGCCAGGGCGGGCCCGGCGCTCCGCCTCTCACCAATGCCTCGGGACTCGGCCCGGCATGACGCGGCGGCCCAGAACGGGGTGACCTGCCTCCACGGAGGTTTCGCCTCCGACCGGCTCGGGAACCGCTGAACGTCGTCCCAGTCGAGGAGCGCCGGACGGCCAGCGCCTCCGACGCGCGGATGGCAGGCGCGCGCTCCGGGCGCGCCGGGAAGCGAGGGCCGCATGACGGACGCCTCTGGCGTTCCCCCGGAGCCGCGACCGCCCCTCCGCGGACTGCGTGCCCGCTGGCAGGACTCCGTCGCCGGACGGCTGTGGCGGCACGGGACCGAGTTGGAACTGCTGCACCGCGCCATGGGCTTCTCGGCGCTGGGGCTGGTTACGCTGGTCCCGCTACTGATCGTCGTCGCCGCGGCGCTCCCCTTCAAGGAGCGGGGCTTCGCCCTGTGGGTCATCGACGGGATGAGTCTGTCGGGGCGCCCCGCCGAGGCGGTGCGCGAGCTGTTCGCCGCGCCACGCAGGGTGCTGAGCACGACCAGCGCCCTGAGCGTCCTGCTGGTCGCATTGTTCGGCGTCACCTTCGCGGCGAGTGTGCAGAACGGCTACGAGAGGATCTGGGAGGTGCCCTCGGGCCCGTGGCACCACGTATGGCGCCGCGTGGTGTGGCTCACCGCGCTGACGGGCTATCTGTACTCCGAGACGCAGAGCGGTGCAGCGTTGCGGGGCGGGACGGCGCACTCGGTCCTGCGCATCGTCCTCACCTCGCTGTTCGGGGTGTTGTTCTTCTGGTGGGGACAGCACTTTCTGCTGGGCGAGCGGGTGCGCTGGCGTGCGCTGCTGCCCGGTTCGGTCGCCACGATGGCGGGCCTCGGCGGGCTGCGCTGGTTCTCCGACCAGGTGTTCTCACCGCTGATCGTGACCAACGCGGTCACCTACGGGACTGTCGGCACCATGCTCGTCGTGCAGTCCTGGCTCATCGGCGTCGGGTTCGTGGTCTTCGGCGGGCCACTCCTGGGCCGCCATGTGCACGACGCCTGGCAGCGGCGGAGACTCTCAGCCTCGGAGCGATCCGACCCGCTCAAGGGGCGAGGCATGTGATAGGACGGGAGCGTCGACGGGACCGACCTTGCTGACCTTCTGAGCGTTGGCCCAGACATCGGTCTTGTCCGGCGCCCCGTGACACATCCGCACGTTCGGCCCACGGGTACATTCGAGGGACAACGGCAGTTCGCGGCCCTCCGAGGACTCCAAGAGGCACCTCGTATCGGACTAAGATCGATCGTGAGGCATCGCGGGAGCCCCGCAAGCACTCAGAATGCCTGACGATGCGTCAGCAAAGTCAGCAAGGAGTCAGCATGAGTCCGATCAAACCTGGTCACAGGCGGCTACACCCTCAAAACGCTTGAGTCCGTAGATGTGTGCTGTGACGTGGCAGAACACGCCTGCAGAGCCGATCCGGTAGAGTGAGAGGGACACCGTGTTCTACTACCTGCTCAAGTACGTCCTTCTGGGCCCGCTGTTGAGACTGGTCTTCCGGCCCCGAATAGAAGGCCTGGAGCACGTACCGGAGTCGGGTGCGGCCATCATCGCGGGCAACCACCTGTCGTTCTCCGACCACTTCCTGATGCCCTCGATCCTCAAACGGCGCATCACCTTCCTGGCGAAGGCCGAGTACTTCACCGGCCCGGGCGTCAAGGGGCGGCTCACCGCGACGTTCTTCCGCAGCGCCGGGCAGATCCCGGTCGACCGCTCCGGCAAGGACGCGGGCCAGGCGGCGATCCGTGAGGGCCTGGGCGTGCTCAGCAAGGACGAGCTGCTCGGCATCTACCCGGAGGGCACCCGCTCGCACGACGGCCGCCTCTACAAGGGCAAGGTCGGCGTGGCGGTGATGGCCCTGAAGGCGAGGGTTCCGGTGATCCCCTGCGCGATGATCGGCACCTTCGAGGCCCAGCCCCCGGGCAAGGTCATCCCCAACGTCCACCCCGTGGCGATCCGCTTCGGCAAGCCCCTCGACTTCTCCCGCTACGAGGGCATGGAAAGCGAGAAGGCCATTCTGCGCGCCGTCACCGACGAGATCATGTACGCGATCCTGTCGCTCTCCGACCAGGAGTACGTCGACCAGTACGCGGCCGTCGTCAAGGCGGAGGAGGCCGCGGCCAAGGAAAAGGCGCGCAAGTTCCCCCGTCTGCCGCTGCGTTGAGGCATCTTCCGAACACGAGTGAGGGGCGGCCGGTGTGATCCGGCCGCCCCTCGCTGTCGTACCGGTGGCGGTTACGGCTTCGGCGTGGCGTGCGGTGCGCAGGTCATGTCGGCGGTGTCCAGCTTGCCGGTGAGCAGGTAGGCGTCCACCCGGTCGTTGATGCAGGTGTTGACCAGGCTGGTCACGCCGTGGGAGCCCGCGTTCTTCTCGGTGATGAGGCGGGAGCCCTTGAGGCGCTTGTGCAGTTCGACGGCGCCCTCGTACGGGGTGGCCGCGTCACGCTCGGACTGCACGATCAGCACCGGCGGCAGGCCCTTGTGGCTCTTGACGTTCAGCGGCGTCTGCTGCTTGACCGGCCAGGTGGCGCACGGCAGGTTCATCCAGGCGTTGGCCCAGGTCATGAACGGGTTGTTCTTGTGGAGCCGCGTGTTGTCGCGGTCCCACTTCCGCCAGCTGGTGGGCCACTTGGCGTCCGCGCACTCGACGGCCGTGTAGACGGCGTTGCCGTTCTCCGAGGCCGCGTTGCCCGCGGTGTCGCTCAGGTCCGGGGCGGCCGCGTCGACGAGCGCCTGGGTGTCACCGGCGACGTACTTGCTGAAGACGGTGGCGACGGGGGCCCACGACGAGTCGTAGTAGGGCGCGCTCTGGAAGAAGGAGATCAGCTCGGCCGGGCCGACGACCCCGCCGATCGGGTTCTTCTTCGCGGTGGCGCGCAGCTGCAGCCACTTCGCCTGGACGGCGGCACGGGTGGTGCCGAGGTGGAAGGTGGCGTCGTTCGCGGCGACCCAGTCCTGCCAGTCCTTCCAACGGCCCTCGAATGCGACGTCCTGGTCGAGGTTGGCCTCGTACCAGATCTTCTCCCGGGACGGGTTGACGACGCTGTCCACGATCATCCTGCGGACGTGTCCGGGGAAGAGCGTGCTGTAGACGGCGCCGAAGTAGGTGCCGTAGGAGACGCCGAGGAAGTTCAGCTTCTTCTCACCGAGGGCGGCACGGATGACGTCCAGGTCGCGCGCGCTGTTCGGCGTGGTCATGTGCGGCAGCATCGCGCCGCTGCGCTCGTAGCAGCCGTCTGCGTACTCGCGGGCCAGCTTGCGCTGGGCGCGCTTGTCGGCCTCGGTGTCCGGGACCGGGTCGGCCTTGGGCGCCTTGACGAACTCCTGCGGGTCGATGCAGGAGATGGGCGTGGAGTGGCCGACACCGCGCGGGTCGAAGCCCACGAAGTCGTAGGCCTTGGCCACCTTGGCCCACACGGGGGCCTTGGTGGTGACCCGGCGCGGGAAGCGCAGCCCGGAGGCGCCCGGGCCGCCGGGGTTGTAGACGAGGGCGCCCTGGCGCTCCTGCTTCGTCCCCGTGTTGCCGATGCGGTCGACGGCAATCTTGATCTGCTTGCCGTTGGGCTTGGCGTAGTCGAGCGGCACCGTGACCCAGCCGCACTGGATCGGCTTCTCCAGGCCCCAGTCGGCGGGGCAGTCCTGCCAGTCGATCCCCGCCTTCGCGGCCCGCTCCGCGGCGATGGCGGTGCCCCGGGCCTCGCGGTCCTGCCCGGGCCTGCTCTGCGCGTTCGCCGTGGGCGCGGCGAACGCGCCGGCTATGAGCGTCGCCGCGACGATCGCTCCGGCCGAACCGAGCGCGGTCGTACGCTTGTTCGGTCTAATGTCCCTCAAGTGGGCCCCTCCCCGTACCTCGTGTTGACAGGTACGGGGATCCTCTCGGCTGTGAGGACCCTGAGAACAGGGTTTGTTGACCTTCTTTGCCAATCCGATAACCGGATATCAGTGTTCCGCCACCGGATACCTGATGCGGACTCAGCCGAGGTGCTCCAACGCCTCGTCCAACGCTCGCCGCAGCCGCAGCCCGTCCGGCGCGACGGCACTCACCAGCGCGGCCGGCCCCGCGAGCGGCATGACGGCGGCCTGGTCCCCGACGGCCCGCGCGACCACCGGCTGCGTCGCGAACTCCGGCCGTACGACGACGAGTTGCCCCACGGCCCGCTGTCCCGCCAGCACGGCGGGCCCGTCCCAGCCACCGGGAGCGCCGGGCCCGCAGGCCAGCTCCTGATCCAGGACGGTACGTCCTCCGACCCTCACGGTGAGCCGGCTGCCGAGCCGCCCCGGCTCCTCTCCGGCCCGGCCGAGCACCTGCTCCTCGCGCAGCACGAGCCGCGCTGTGGCAGCGAGTTCCACACGGGTGGTGACGTACAGCTCACTGCCCCTGGCCGAGATCAACGGCTCGGGCAGCCACAGCAGTTCACCCCCGCCGGCGACGCTGATCCGCACGTCGTAGCGTGCCTCGCCCTTCGCCTGCCCCGGCAGCGCGATGGTCGCGGCGGCCGACCCGACCCGCAGCCTCGCACCGTCCTCGACCTCGGCCTCCACGGCGAAGCGGTCCCCGCCGAGCGGCCCGCTCATCGCGCCGACCACCACGACCCGCGCCTCGGCCCCGCTCCCCCGCGTGCGCCGCAGCGCCAGCGGCCCCTCCCCCTCCAGCACGGGCAGCGACGTACCGCCCCGCCCGTCGGCGCGGGCACGGATCCGCGCGGTGGCCCGGACCCCGGTCATCGTCACACCGTCCACGCGGCGAGCTGCGCGCGCACCCACGCGGCGACGTCCGTCACCCCGTTCTCGCTCCTCAGCGACTGGAAGACGACCGGCAGTTCGGCCCGCTGAGCCTTGGCGTCGGCAGCCATCCGGGCCAGGTCCGAGCCGACGTACGGGGCGAGGTCGGTCTTGTTGACGACGAGCAGGTCGGCGGTGGTGACCCCCGGCCCGCCCTTGCGCGGAATGTCGTCCCCGCCCGCCACGTCGATCACGAAGATCTGCGCGTCTACCAGCCCCCTGGAGAAGGTCGCGGTGAGGTTGTCCCCACCGGACTCGATGAGCACGAGATCCAGCGGCCCGACCTCGTCCTCCAGATCTTCCACGGCTTCGAGGTTCGCCGAGATGTCGTCCCGGATCGCGGTGTGCGGGCAGGCCCCCGTCTCCACGGCCGTGATCCGCTCGGGCGGCAACACGGCCTCCCGCAGCAGGAACTCGGCGTCCTCGCGTGTGTAGATGTCATTGGTGACGACGGCGAGCGCCAACTCCTCGCGCAGAGCCCGGCAGAGCGCCGCCACGGTGGCGGTCTTGCCGGACCCGACGGGCCCACCGAGCCCGATCCGCAGGGCACGACGAGTGCCACCGGGACGACGAGCGTCGGCGCTGACGGCGGCGGGCCCGTCGTGGGAGTGGTCGAGATGCATGATTACGGCTCCAGGTTCACCCGGTTCGGCGGTACTTCTTCACCCAGTTCGGCTGCTCTCAGCCCGTCCGGCGTTCGAGGACGAGGCCGTTCAGGCCGATGGGGGGTTCAGGGGGCGAAGCCCCCTGGGCGGGGTCGAAGGGGCGGAGCCCCCGG
This sequence comes from Streptomyces sp. NPDC002888, assembly GCF_042888465.1. Taxonomy (NCBI): domain Bacteria; kingdom Bacillati; phylum Actinomycetota; class Actinomycetes; order Kitasatosporales; family Streptomycetaceae; genus Streptomyces; species Streptomyces sp. NPDC002888. Next base: position 14,478 of record NZ_JBIAPU010000015.1, read on the forward strand.
GGATGGGACAGGTAGGGGCGGCGGGGGCGAAGGACCTACGAGGCGAACAACCGGACCGGCCACGCCGCATGCACCTCCGCCCCGATCTCCAGCAACGGCGCGGAAGCCGCAGGCAACGCGTCGACCCCCTCGGCCGGCACAGCCCTCCCCGCCGACACCGCCCGATCGACCACCCGATCCAGCTCCGGCGCCAACCGGGCCAGCACACCCGTCGCCTCGAACGGATCCAGACTCAGCAACCGCACCACCGCCGTCGCCGGCCCACTCACACTCTCGTACACCGCGCAGTACGCCGCATCCTCTGCCCCGAGCCCAGCCGCCCGCGCCGCCAACCCCAGCACCACCGGCTGATGAGCCCCCTTGGGGAACTCCCGGGCCACGGCGTCCAGTTCCGCGCTCGGCCAGGTAGCGCGAGCGGCCCGCATCAGCTGCCGCCCCAGCCTGCGCGCAGCGACCCGCAGCGCGGGGGACGGGGTCCGGGCGTCCGCCGCCGCGTCCAGCGCCGCCGGGTCCGCCCCGGCCGCGGCCGCCGCGGCCAGCGATGCCCCGACCAGACCGGCCGTGTGCAACCGCCCCCGGCAGAACGCCTCCAGGCTCGCCGCGCCGGTGATCCGCCCCGCCTTGACGGCCTCCTCCGCCCCGCCGGAGTGCGCGTGCCCCCCGGCGGGAAAGCGGCCGTCGGCCAGAACGAGAAGTGCTGCCCTGCCCATCACAACCCACCCATCACGACTGGCCCATCAGAACAGGAAGTACCGCTGAGCCATGGGCAGTTCCGCCGCCGGAGTCGCCTCCACCAGCTCCCCGTCGATGTGCACGGCGAAGCTGTCCGGATCCACCTCCACATGCGGCCGCGCGTCGTTCTCCCGCATGTCGGCCTTGGTGACCCCACGCGTCGAGTCGATCGCCACGAACCGCTTGCCGAGCTGGAGCCGCTCCGGCAGCCCGTCCTCGATCGCCAACGGCGCGACGAAGTTGAACGAGTTGGAGGCCGGTGCCCGCCCGATCGCCCCGTACATCGGCCGCGGCAGGATCGGCTGCGGAGTCGGGATCGAGGCGTTCGCGTCGCCCATCTGCGCGTACGCGATCTGCCCGCCCTTGATGACGAGGTGCGGCTTGACGCCGAAGAACGCGGGCTCCCACAGCACGAGGTCGGCGAGCTTCCCCGTCTCCACGGACCCGATCTCGCGGGCCAGTCCCTGCGCGAGCGCCGGGTTGATCGTGTACTTGGCCACGTACCGCCGCACCCGCCGGTTGTCCGCGCGCCCGTCCCCGGGCAGCGCGCCCCGCCGCCGCTTCATCACGTGCGCGGTCTGCCAGGTCCGCAGGACGACCTCACCGACGCGTCCCATGGCCTGGGAGTCGGACGAGATGATCGAGATGGCGCCCAGGTCGTGCAGTATGTCCTCGGCCCCGATCGTCGACGGCCGGATCCGGGACTCGGCGAAGGCGAGGTCCTCCGGCACCGCCGCGTTGAGGTGGTGGCACACCATCAGCATGTCGAGGTGTTCCTCGGCGGTGTTGACGGTGAACGGTCGGGTCGGGTTGGTCGAGCTGGGCAGGACGTGCGGCTCGGACACCACGGTCATGATGTCGGGTGCGTGCCCGCCGCCCGCGCCCTCGGTGTGGTACGCGTGGATGCCGCGCCCGGCGATCGCGGCGAGCGTGTCGCCCACGAACCCCGCCTCGTTCAGCGTGTCCGTGTGGATGGCGACCTGGATGCCGGTCCGGTCGGCGACGGTCAGCGAGGCGTCGATGACGGCCGGGGTGGACCCCCAGTCCTCGTGCAGCTTCAGGCCCAGCGCGCCGCCCCGGATCTGCGAGAGCATCGCCTCGTGGGAGACGGTGTTGCCCTTGCCGAGGAAGCCGATGTTCAGCGGGTACTGCTCCATCGCCTCCAGCATCCGGGCCAGGTGCCACGGGCCGGGCGTCACCGTCGTTGCCTTCGACCCCTCGGCCGGACCGGTGCCACCGCCCACCAGCGTCGTGACACCGGCGGACAGCGCCTCGTCGGCGATCTGCGGACAGATGAAGTGGACGTGCGCGTCGATCGCGCCGGCCGTGAGGATCCGCCCGTTGCCCGCGATGACCTCGGTCTCGGGGCCGATCACCAGGTCGGGGTGCACCCCGTCCATCGTGTCGGGGTTGCCCGCCTTGCCGATGCCGGTGATGCGGCCGTCGCGCATGCCGACGTCGGCCTTGACGATGCCCCAGTGGTCGACGATCACCACACCGGTGATGACGGTGTCCGGGGTGCCGTCCGCGCGCGTGGCGCGGGCCTGGCCCATGGACTCGCGGATGACCTTGCCGCCGCCGAAGACCGCCTCGTCCCCGGCGCGTCCGGGGCCGCCGCTGCGGTCCTCCTCGATCTCGATCAGCAGATCGGTGTCGGCGAGCCGGATGCGGTCGCCGGTCGTGGGGCCGAACAGGTCGGCGTACGCGGCACGTGAGATCTCAGGCATCGAGGGCACCTCCGGTCTCCCCGCGCAGTCCGGGCACGACACGGGCGCCGGTGAGCGGTACGAGTTCGACGTCGACGGGGATCCCGGGCTCGAAGCGGACGGCGGTGCCGGCGGCGACGTTCAGCCGCTTGCCGCGCGCTGCGGCGCGGTCGAACTCCAGGCCGGGATTGGCCTCGGCGAAGTGGTAGTGGGAGCCGACCTGGACGGGCCGGTCGGCGGCGTTGAGGACCGTGAGCCGGGTGACCTCGCGGCCCTCGTTGTAGACGATCGGGCCCTCGCCGAACAGGATCTCTCCGGGAATCATGGCGGCCTCCCCGTCAGACGATCGGGTCGTGGACGGTGACGAGCTTGGTGCCGTCCGGGAAGGTCGCTTCGACCTGGACGTCGTGGATCATCTCGGGGACGCCTTCCATGACGTCGTCCCGGGTGAGCAGCTTGCGTCCGGAGGACATGAGTTCGGCGACGGTACGGCCGTCACGCGCGCCTTCGAGGATGTGCGACGTGATGAGGGCGATCGCCTCGGGGTGGTTCAGCCTGAGCCCGCGGGCCCGGCGCTTCTCGGCGACGTCGGCCGCGACGTGGATCAGCAGCCTCTCTTGCTCGTGCGGGGTCAGTTGCACGTCCCACCTCACATCCTCGTTCCGGACCGTGCGGGGTCCGGTTGCCGCGGCCACGAGGAAAAGCCCCTGGTGGCATGGACCGGCAGGCTAGTTGGAGCGAGTTTCGAGCAAGTTAACCGAGCTGTGATCCTTCAGACGCCCGACTCGGGGGCCGACACGCTCATCAAGGCCCGCAGGCCGTCCCGCAGAACCTCGACCGGGGCGGGGCCGAACAGGGACTGCTGGGCGATGAAGCCCAGTACGGCGGCGATCATCGTGCGGGCCACATGGTCCGGGTGGATGTCCGAGCGCATCGTGCCGGCGTCCTGGTAGGCCTCGACGATCCGCCCCCACGCGGCGCGTATGGCTGCGTACCCCTTCCCCAGGACGGCCGCCAGTTCGTCGTTGCGCGGGATCTCCGTCCACACCTGGACGACCAGGCGCGGGAAGGCGGGCACGCCGTCGAGGGTCAGGGACTCCCGCAGGCCGAGCGTCCGCCCGAGGACGGAGGCCACAAGCAGGTCGGGCGGCGGGGGCGGGCTCTGCCGGGCCGCTTCCTCGAAGGCCGACTGGACCTCGCCGAGCACCTCGCCGACGATCGCGGCGATCAGCTCCTCCTTGCCGCTGAAGTAGCGGTACACCGCCCCCGCGGAGAGGTCGGCCTCCTTCAGTACGTCCTGCATCGACGTGGCGTGGAAGCCGTTGCGGGCGAAGCAGAGCGCGGCGGCGTCGAGGATCTGCCGACGGCGGGCGTCGAGATGTTCCTGGGATACGCGGGCCATGGCCACAAACTAAAACGAACATTCCTTCTTGACAAGCGGGCGCTCGACGGAGGACGGTGATGACAGACATAAAACGAACGATCCTTCTCTTTAAATACCCGCCGCAGGGAGACTCAGGGAGCCCCCATGCCCACCCTCTCCACCGCACAGAACCGCCGCCGCCTCGTCGCGGTCGTCGCGCTCGTCCCGCTGCTCGCGGCGCTGGCCCTGTGGGCCTTCGCCTGGCCCGCCGCGCGCACCGCACCGCGTGACCTCCCGCTCGGCGTGGCCGGGCCCGCCGCCGCGACAGCGCAGGTGGAGAGGGCGCTCGATGAGCACGAGGGAGCGTTTGAGATCCACCACTACGCCGACGAGGCCGCCGCCCGCGCCGCCGTCGAGGACCGGACCGTATACGGCGCCGTGGTCGTCACCGCGAAGGGCCCGGAACTGCTGACCGCCTCCGCCGCGAGCCCGGTCGTCGCCCAGTTGCTCCAGCAGGCCGTGGGGCAGCGGGCGGCCGCCGAGGGCACCCCCGTCCGGACCGTGGACGTCGTGGCCGCCCCCGCCGAGGACCCGCGCGGGGCTGCCCTGATCGCCGGTGTGCTGCCCCTGGCGCTGGCCGGCATCGCGGCGGGCGCGGTGGTCACCCTGGTCGGGCTGCGCGGCGCCCGCGCCGTGGCCGCGCTGGTCGGAGCCGCGGCTCTGGTGGGCCTGGCGGGCGCGGCGATCGTGCACAGCTGGCTCGGCGTCCTCACCGGGGACTGGTGGGCGGAGGCCTCGGTGCTCGGGCTGTCGACGCTGGCGGTGAGCGGGGCCGTCGCCGGACTCGGCGCGCTCCTCGGAACCGCCGGGATCGGGATCGTCTCGGGGCTGATCATGCTGATCGGCAACCCGTTCTCCGGGGCGGCCTCGGCGCCGCAGATGCTGCCCGCCCCGGCCGGGGCGATCGGCCAGTGGCTGCCGCCGGGCGCGGGGACGACCCTGTTGCGCTCGGTGTCGTACTTCGACGGCGCGGCGGCGACCGGCCCCGCCCTGACGCTGACCTGGTGGGCGGCCCTGGGCCTCGGCGCGGTCCTGCTGGGCGGCGCGATGAAGACCATGAAGAGCCGCAAGGCCGGGGAAAACGCTCGGGAAGACGCTCAGGGGAAGAAGGGCGAGCCCACCGCCGACCGCACACCGGCCCTCGCCGGCTGAACCACCGCCCACCGCGAACCGACCGCGTGTCCCCCGCCGTAGCGCACGGGGGCGCGCGGTCTTTCACGTGCCCCGGCAGAGCGTTGGGCCGCCTCTTCGAGAGCTCCCGTCGTTACGACGGATTCGGCCCCGGGTGCTCCGCCGCGATGCCGAACCGCTGCCGTTCGCGAGGAGCGGAACCGACCTCACGGACGGCCGAGACGGAGCTGATCACCTGCTCGTCCGCCGGCGCGTCGAGTTCGTCGAGTCGTTCCAGGTCGGAGGCGGAGACGAGGGCGACAAGGGGCTTGCCGTGCCGGGTCACGACGACGCGTTCACCGCCGTACACCACGCGGTTGATCAGGTCGGCGAGTTCAGCCCTGGCTTGCGTCACTGGAATCTCGTAGGCCATGACCCCATTCTAACGTCACGTACTTCCTGTACATTTTGTACAGACAGCGTTCCGCGAGGAGGGGCACCACCATGGCCACGACCCGACCGTCCGCCCGCTACGTCCTGCCCGAGTTCACCGAACGCACGAGCTCGGGGCACCGGACGATGGATCCGTACTCGAAGCTGCTGGAGGAGCGGATCGTCTTCCTGGGGACGCCGATCGACGCCACCTCCGCGAACGACGTGATGGCCCAGTTCATGTACCTCGAGCACCAGGCCCCGGACCGGGACATCTCGCTGTACATCAACTCCCCCGGCGGCTCGTTCAGCGCGATGTCGGCCATCTACGACACGCTTCAGTACGTCACCTGCGAGGTGGAGACGATCTGCCTGGGCCAGGCCGGATCGTCCGCCGCGGTGCTGCTGGCCGCGGGCACGCCGGGCAAGCGGTCCGCGCTGCCGGGCGCACGCGTGGTGCTCCATCAGCCGGCCCTGACCGAGCCGGTCCAGGGCCAGGCCAGCGACCTCGCCATCCAGGCCGCCGAGTTGAACCGCATCCGCGACCTCCTGGAGGAGATGCTCGTACGGCACACGGGGCGCACACCGGAGCAGGTGACCGCGGACATCGAGCGGGACAAGATCCTCAGCGCGCAGGAGGCCGTGGAGTACGGCCTGGTGGACCGGCTCATCCCCAGCCGCAAGGCCTCGCGCACCGCGCCCGGCGCGAGGTGAGCCACCGATGCTGCCTCCGGAGCTGCCACCGCTGCCCGCCCTCACACGTGCCGAGGGCGAGTTGATCGACCGTTACCTGGACGTTGTAGACCTTCTCGGCCGAATCAACCCGGCGCATCACGGGGACACGTACCGTGGTCTACGCGCAGCACAGGCGCTCGTCGCCAAGGCGACGGCGCTCAGGGACGCACTGGCGCTCATGCACCAGCGGGGTGAGACCGAGCTGCACGCTCCAACGCTGGCGCGTGCGCTGCGTGTCCTTGACGGGGAGCGTCGTACGGCGCGCGTCACGATGCCGCCGCTCTCCGACAGTTGACTCACCGGTGTCCGGTCCGGACGCGCGGCCTCCTCGACGGGACGTCCGGATCCGGATCCAAACCGACCGAATGAAGTACCCCTGTTCGGAGTAGAAGCACGTCCTTTTACGGGACCGCCCGAGTTGCGCAACGCGCGTAGCGTCAGGCGGGGCTGAGAGCCTTTCATGCTGGTCCGAGGCCCCGTCATGACCTGGACACTCACTCGAACATCGCACTGTCCACCCGAACGGGTGAGTGGTGAGTAACGCCACAAACCCCCGATTCCGTTGGGTATTTCGGACACTCGTGAGTGAAGATCCGTGACTGACGACAAGCCCCCGCCACAACGGCGGGGCGATCCGGACGGACGCCGAGTCCTGCCGCCGCCCGGATGACTGGTCGACAGGAGTGCATCGGCAGGAGTGGAGGACCCAAGCAAGACGGGTCGCCGGAACGGTCACGCCATGACCGGGTCGAGCAGCCCTTGGGGTGAAGCCGCGGCAACGCGGCCGGGCCACTTCGCCAGCCCGAATCCGACAGGTCATCCTTCACAGGCGGTTGACGAAGGGTTGCGCATGACTGCGCTCAATCGTGTCCCGTCGCTGATGGCCCGGGCCGGCACGGCCTCGGCCCTGACCATCGCCGCCGTTGGCGGCTCGCTCGTGGTCCCCGGCTTCGCCTCCGACGCCGCGGCCGCCACACCTGCGACGAAGGCGCTCCAGATCGCTGCGTCCAAGAAGGGCTCGCCGTACAAGTACGGGGCCACGGGCCCCAAGAGGTTCGACTGCTCGGGCCTCACGCTGTACGCGTTCAAGAAGGCGGGCAAGAAGCTCCCCCGGACGGCGGCCCAGCAGTACAACAAGACCCGGCACATCTCCGTGAAGAGCCGCAAGGCCGGGGACCTTGTGTTCTTCCACTCGGGTTCCTCCAGCTCCAGCGTCTACCACGTGGGCATCTACGCCGGGAAGGGGAAGATCTGGCACGCCCCGAAGACCGGGGACGTGGTGAAGCTGCAGAAGCTCTGGACGAAGAGCGTCTGGTACGGCCGGGTCAAGTGACCCTCCCGGGGGCGGTGCCGGCGTCCTGACACGCCGGCAGCGGTCCTCGGCCCGGTCCGACGGCTCCCAGGGCTCCACGAGGCGCCCTGGGCCGTCGGCGCGACGTGCGGCACGCCGCACTCAGGTGTAGAAGTGGATGCAGACGAACCGGACGCCCTCGTAGGCCCTGGGTCACTGCTCCTGCTGCCCCACCGTTGTCACCGGCTCGGCCGGCACGGTCCAGGGCAGTTCGATGGAGACCGTCTTGCCGCCCTCCCGGGTCGGCCGGACTCTCAGCTTGCCGCCGCACTCCGCGGTCAGCCAGCGGATGATCACCATGCCGCGGCCGTTGTCCTGCTGCACGGCGGCGGGCAGCCGTTTGGGGAACCGGGGATGGCTGTCGGTGACACCGATGGACACCCGTTCGTCTCGGTCCAGGCGGAGGTCCACCGTGAAGGTGGGGGACTGCCCGAAGGTGTGCTGTACGGCGTTGGTGGCGAGCTCGGAGACGATGAGCCGGATGGTGTCGGACAGCTCCGAGTCCTCCGGCAGGCCCCACTCCGCGAGGGTGCCGACCACGAAGGTCCGGGCCGCGGAGACCGAGGCGGGATCGCTCGGCAGAGTGACGGATGCTTCCAGAAGGTCTGCCATGGCGAAGTCGTCCCTTTCCCCCGGGACCGCGAGTCCGACACGGAGCGGATGATTCGAGTACGGTCCCGGACTGGTGCTTCGTCGCCAGAGTGCCATTACCGCACCCCTCACGGGTGGCGATCCACCAAGATGTGCATATATCTGTCGCTCGAAGTGGTGAACTCTGCGACGGCAGAACGGATTTGGGTGGCTCGTTGGGAGTAAGGAGTACCCATGCAGCACGGTCCCGCGGTGCGCCGCCGCAAACTGGGTGCGGAACTGCGCGCGCTGCGCGCCGAATCGGGGCTCACCAGTGGGGAGGCGGCCCGTCTCGTGGGCTGGCACCAGTCGAAGGTGAGCCGGATCGAGACGGGCACCAGCGGGGTGAAACCAGCCGATGTGCGGTTACTTCTGGACGTCTACGGTGTGACGGATCCCCAACTGCGGGAGCTGATGCTCGCGTTGGCGGGCTCCGACGGCGCCGGCGGGCACCACTGGTGGCACGCCTACCGTGGGGTGCTGCCGCCCACCTACCGGGACTTCATCAGCCTGGAGTCGCAGGCCGGCGCGATGCGCACGCTGGAGACATCGGTGGTTCCGGGCCTGTTGCAGACGCCCGAGTACGCCCGCGCGGTGACCCGGGCGGCCGTGGAGGGCGTGGCCGACGACCGGCTCGACACGCTGGTGGAGGTGCGGCTGGCCCGGCAGGTCGTGCTGCGGGCGGATCCGCCGCTGGAGCTGAGCGCGGTGCTGGACGAGGCGGTCCTGCGGCGGGAGGTCGGCGGGCCCGGAGTGATGGCACGGCAGCTCGAACGCCTGGTGGAGGCGGCGCGGCTGCCGCAAGTACGGCTCCAGGTCCTGCCGTTCACCGCCGGGGCACACATCGGCGTCACCGGGCCTTTCGTTATTTTCTCATTTCCGAGCACTTCTGACCTGGATGTGGTTGTTCTCGACAACTTGACGAGTAGCCTCTACCTCGAACGGAAAGAAGACCTCCGGGCCTACAGCGAGGCCTTCAACACCCTTCAGATCCACGCCCTTTCGCCCGAGGACTCGTTGGATTACATCGCCGGGATAGGTGACGGCGCGTAAGGAGGCACTATGTCTGCACTGCCTCGGAACGTTCCTTCCAGCATCGATCTGCACGACGTGCGCTGGCTGCGCAGCAGCTACAGCACGGGAGCCAACAACTGCGTCGAGACGGCCCGGCCGGCCACAGGGCCATGGTCCGGGCAGCTCGCCGTACGCGACTCGAAGAACCCGGTCGGCCCCGCTCTGCTCTTCTCCCCCGAGAGCTGGTCGGGTTTCACGGCCGCGTTCCGCTGATCCCTTCCATCCGTCAACAGGGGCGACCCACGGCCGTGTCACGCCGACTCATGGTCTTGTCTCGCCGATCACTCGTACAGCGCGTTCGATCTGCGCCCCGGAGAAGTCCGCGCGGGCGGTCAGCCTGAGCCGTGAGATGCCGTCGGGAACGGAGGGAGGACGGAAGCAGCCCACGGCGAGGCCGGCCGCCCGACAGTCGGCCGCCCACTGCACGGCCCCCTCCGGGGACGGCGCGCGCACGGAGACCACCGCGGCGTCCGGACGTACCGCTTCCAGACCCGCGGCGGTCAGACGTGCGTGCAGCTCGGCCGCCACCGCGCGGGCCCGTGCCGCACGCTCCGGTTCGCGGCGCAGCAGCCGCAGGGCCGCGAGGGCGGCACCTACGGCCGCGGGGGCCAGACCCGTGTCGAAGATGAAGGTGCGTGCCGCGTTGACCAGGTGGTCGATCACCCGGGCGGGGCCGAGCACCGCTCCGCCCTGACTGCCGAGCGACTTGGACAGCGTGACCGTGACGACGACGTCGGCGGCGCCCGCGAGTCCGGCCGCGTACGGCGTGCCGCGGCCGCCGTCGCCCAGGACGCCCAGGCCGTGGGCGTCGTCGACGACCAGCCCCGCGCCGTGCTCCCGGCACGCCTCGGCGAGCGCGGTGAGCGGGGCCGCGTCGCCGTCGACCGAGAAGACCGCGTCGGAGACGGCGACGGCCGGGCCCTCGTGCGTCCGGAGCGCCTTGCGCACGGCGTCCGGCTCGGCGTGCGCGACGACCTGCGTCGTGCCCCGGGCCAGCCGGCAGCCGTCGATCAGCGAGGCGTGGTTGCCCGCGTCGGAGACGATCAGGGAGCCGTGCGGGGCCAGCGCGGTGACCGCGGCGAGGTTGGCCGCGTACCCCGAGGAGAAGACGAGGGCCGCCTCGAAGCCGCAGAAGTCGGCCAGCTCGCGCTCGAGCTCCGTGTGCAGCTCCGTGGTGCCCGTGACGAGCCGGGAGCCGGTCGAGCCGCCGCCCCAGGTCCGCGCCGCCCGCGCCGCGCCCTCGGTGACCTCCCGGTGGTGCGCCAGACCCAGGTAGTCGTTGCTCGCGAGATCCAGCAGCGGAGAGTCGGCGGGACGCGGGCGCAGGGTCCGCACGAGTCCGGCCCGGCGGCGCAGTTCCGCCTGCTCGTCGATCCAGCCGAACACCATGGGCCCTCCGGGGGATTTGTAGGCAGTGGACAGACACTAGCCGCAGGACCCGCCACCCATGGTGTGGCAATACCCACACGTCGAATGGCCTCTGTTGTACGAACTCTCCTTGGCCCGGAACGGGTCGGTAAGACAGGATCGGCTCTCATGGACCTGCTGAACACGCTGGTGGACAAGGGGCTTCGGCGCGAGCTGCCGACCCGCGAGGAGGCGCTGGCCGTTCTGGCCACGTCCGACGACGACCTGCTCGACGTGGTGGCCGCGGCCGGAAAGGTGCGCCGCCACTGGTTCGGGCGACGGGTGAAACTCAACTATCTCGTCAACCTGAAGTCTGGGCTGTGCCCCGAGGACTGCTCCTACTGCTCCCAGCGGCTCGGCTCCGAGGCCGGGATCCTGAAGTACACCTGGCTCAAGCCCGACCAGGCCTCCGAGGCCGCGGCGGCCGGGTTGGCGGGTGGCGCCAAACGGGTCTGCCTGGTGGCGAGCGGGCGCGGTCCGACCGACCGTGACGTGGACCGGGTCTCCGACACCATCAAGACGATCAAGGAGCAGAACGCGGGCGTCGAGGTGTGCGCCTGTCTCGGTCTGCTCTCCGACGGCCAGGCGGAGCGGCTGCGCGAGGCGGGCGCGGACGCGTACAACCACAACCTCAACACCTCCGAGGGGACGTACGCGGACATCACGACCACGCACACGTACGCCGACCGGGTGGACACGGTACAGAGGGCGCACGCGGCGGGCCTTTCGGCGTGCTCGGGGCTGATCGCCGGAATGGGCGAGTCGGACGAGGACCTGGTGGACGTGGTCTACTCGCTGCGCGAGCTGGACCCCGACTCCGTTCCGGTGAACTTCCTGATCCCGTTCGAGGGCACCCCGCTGGCCAAGGAGTGGAACCTCACCCCGCAGCGCTGTCTGCGGATCCTGGCCATGGTCCGCTTCGTCTGCCCGGACGTGGAGGTGCGCATCGCGGGCGGCCGCGAGGTCCATCTGCGCACGGTGCAGCCCCTCGCGCTGCACCTGGCCAACTCGATCTTCCTCGGCGACTACCTCACCAGCGAGGGCCAGGCCGGCAAGGCCGACCTGGAGATGATCGCGGACGCCGGGTTCGAGGTGGAGGGCGCGGGCGAGGTGACGCTGCCGGAGCACCGGGTCGCGGGCGGCGGGGGCTGCGGTTCGCACGAGAGCGGTGGCGGCTGCGGGTCGCACGAGGGCGCGGGCTGCGGCTCTCACGCGGGTGGCGGTGTGTGCGGTTCCGCGCCCGCTGACACGCCTTCGGCCAACGAGGCCCGTACGGACCTGGTCGCCGTGCGCCGCCGTGGTGCCGGTACCGACCTCGCGCCCAATGCCTGAGCTGGGCGTATCCGAGCTGCTGGAGCTCGACAGGCGGCATGTGTGGCATCCGTACGGTCCGATGCCCGGCCGGGTGGACCCGCTCGTCGTGGAGTCGGCGAGCGGGGTCCGGCTGAGGCTCGCGGACGGTTCGGGCGAGCTGGTCGACGGCATGTCGTCCTGGTGGTCGGCGATCCACGGCTACAACCACCCGGTGCTGAACGAGGCCGTGCGCGGGCAGGTCGGTCGGATGAGCCACGTGATGTTCGGCGGGCTCACCCACGAGCCGGCCGTACGGCTGGCGAAGCGACTTGTCGACATCTCACCCGACGGTCTTGAGCACGTGTTCCTCGCGGACTCCGGGTCGGTGTCCGTCGAGGTCGCGGTCAAGATGTGCCTGCAGTACTGGCGTTCGCTCGGCCGCCCGGCCAAGCAGCGGCTGCTGACCTGGCGCGGCGGCTACCACGGGGACACCTGGCAGCCGATGTCGGTGTGCGACCCCGAAGGCGGGATGCACGAGCTGTGGACCGGCGTGCTGCCCCGGCAGGTGTTCGTCGGCCCGCCGCCCGTCGCGTACGAGGAGTCGTACGCGGAGGAGTTGCGCGCGACGATCGCGCGGCACGCCGACGAGCTGGCCGCGGTGATCGTCGAGCCGGTGGTGCAGGGTGCCGGCGGGATGCGGTTCCACTCCCCCGCGTATCTGCGGGTGCTGCGGGAGGCGTGCGACGCGCACGACGTGCTGCTGGTGTTCGACGAGATCGCGACCGGGTTCGGGCGCACGGGCGCGCTGTTCGCGGCGGAGCACGCGGCGGTGACGCCGGACGTGATGTGTGTCGGCAAGGCCTTGACCGGCGGCTATCTGACGATGGCGGCGACACTGTGCACGGCACGGGTGGCCGACGGGATCTCGCGCGGCGAGGTGCCGGTGCTGGCGCACGGTCCGACGTTCATGGGCAATCCGCTGGCGGCGGCCGTGGCGTGCGCGTCGATCGACCTGTTGCTGGGCCAGGACTGGCTGTCCGAGGTCAAGCGGATCGAGGCGGGTCTCAGGGAGGGGCTGACGCCCGCCCTCGAGATGGCGGGCGTGAAGGACGTACGGGTGCTCGGGGCCATCGGCGTCGTGCAGCTCGACCACTCCGTGGACATGAGGGCCGCCACGGACGCCGCCGTGCGCGAGGGCGTGTGGCTGCGGCCGTTCCGGGACCTGATCTACACGATGCCGCCGTACGTCACGGGTGACGAGGACGTGGCACGGATCGCGCGGGCCGTGTGCGCGGCGGCGCGGGAGGGATGACATGTCGATCCTGGTGATCACGGGGACGGGCACGGAGGTCGGCAAGACGGTCACGACCGCCGCGGTCGCCGCTGCGGCGCTCGCGGCGGGCCGGTCGGTTGCCGTGCTCAAGGCCGCGCAGACGGGTGTACGGCCCGACGAGCGCGGGGACGCCGACGAGGTCGCGCGGCTGGCGGGCGACGTGACGGCGGAGGAGGTCGCCCGGTATCCCGAGCCGCTGGCGCCGGGGACGGCGGCGCGGCGGGCCGGTCTGCCTCCGGTCGCTCCGGGCGAGGTCGCCGAGGCCGCGGCCAAGCTGGCCACCGAGCACGACCTGGTGCTGGTGGAGGGGGCGGGCGGGCTGCTCGTACGGTTCGACGAGGCGGGCGGCACGCTGGCGGACGTGGCCGAGCTGCTGGGCGCACCGGTGCTCGTCGTGGCATCCGCGGGCCTCGGCACCCTGAACACCACGGAACTGACGGCACGTGAACTGCGCTCCCGCCGACTGGACCTCCTGGGTGTGGTGATCGGCAGCTGGCCCGACTCCCCCGACCTGGCAACCCGTTGCAACGTGGCGGACCTGCCGGAGGTTTCCGGGGCTCCCCTGCTCGGCGCGCTGCCCGCCGGCGCCGGCGCCCTCCCGCCACCCGCCTTCCGGGCGGCGGCACCGGGTTGGCTGGCGCCACGGCTGGACGGGACGTGGGACATGGCGGCGTTCGGGAGGCGGGAGGCGCCCCGAGGGGGCGCGCGCCGCGACTGACCTGGACGTATGCCGCTCTGCCCCGGCAACCCACGCTAGTGCCCCGGCAGGCAACGTTTGCCCGTCAAGGAGCGGCGTCGTGGGGGTCCCTCCCGCTCGAGCGAAGCCGAGAGTGGGGGAGCGTGCTCTCGGCGTGCCGGCCGGAAGCCCTCGTACTGGATGTACTTGGGTTTTCGGCCGGTGCGGCGAGAGGGCGTGCCGGGTGTCGCGACGGGGCGAACGTTGCCTGTCGGGGCACTAGCCGTCGGACGCGGCGAGGAGTCGGACCAGTTCGATCCGGGAGCGGATGCCCAGGCGGCTGAAGACGCCGCGCAGGTGGTGGTCGATCGTGCGGGGGCTGAGGGCGAGGCGGTCGGCGATCTCGCGGTTGGTGGCGCCGTCGGCCGCCATACGGGCGATGAGCAGTTGCTGGGCGGTGAGACGGGCGGCGGGATCGTCGGGGCCGCGCGCGGGTGAGGCGGGTGCTCCGAGAGCGCGGAGTTCGGCACGGGCCTGGTCGGCGCAGTGCGGAGCGCCGAAGGACTCGAAGGCCTCCAGGGCGCTGCGCAGGCGGTCGCGGGCCTCGGTGCGGTGGCGCAGCCGGCGCAGGGCGGCGCCGAACAGCAGCTCCGTGCGGGCGCGTTCGAAGTCGCGGGTGCCGTGGGCGTGCAGGTCGAGGGCCGTGCGGTAGTGGTCGACGGCCTCGGCGCCGGGTGTCAGCAGGGCGCGGCATCGGGCGCTGAGGGCCAGGTCGTCGGGGCTGCGGACGGCGGTGGCCCAGCGGTCGTAGTCGGCGTGCGCCGCGCGGGCGATGCGGGTGTCGCCGGTGCGGGCGGCGGCCTCGACGTAGTGCGGGGTGGCCAGATGACGGATGGCGCGATGCCCGTGGCCGGGGCCGAACGCGGCGAGCGCGCGCAGCCGTGCCGCGGCCGCGGCGAACCGGCCGGCGCCGAGGTCGAGGACCGCGAGCGCCCACTGGGCGAGCGCGGCGGGCAGGCCCAGGCCGCGGGCGAGGGCGTACGAGCGGGCGGCTGCGGCGCGTTCACGGCACAGGTCGGCGTCGCCGGTGATCGCCGCGAACATGGCGAGGGCGGCCTGGAGATGGCAGGCGCCGTTGTCCTGGCCGGTGGCGTACGCCTGGCGCAGGGCGTCCGCGGCGGCGGCCTCGCCCACGCGGGGGCGTCCGCTCCAGAAGTCGGCGTAGGCGCGGAACTCCATGGCCTGTGCCGCGGTCCCCGGCGCGCCGCGTGTACGGGCGGAGCCGGCCGCGCGCAGGGTGGCGGTCACGGCGCGCGTGTGGTCCCCGAGCATCAGCGCGGCGATCCCCGCGTGGATCAGCAGGGTCGGGTCCCCGCCCGGCCCACACCGCCCGGCCGTCGCCTCCAGCACATCCCGCGCATCCTCGTACCGCCCCTCCACCGCAGCCGCCAGTCCCCTCAACGTGCCCGGCACCCCGATCCCCGCCCGTCGCGCCACGACCACCGCCTCCCGACAGCGCCGCAGGTCACCGGTGTAGACGGCGGCTTCGGTGGCACGGGCGAGGAGGTGGGCGGCGGGGTCGGGGGTGTGGGCCGCGAGCGGGTGGCCCGCCACCGCCGGAACGCCCACCGCAGCCGCCGTCCGGGGACGCCGCGCCCCAGCGCCCAGGGCCGGGCCGGGGCCCAGGGCCGCGTCCCCGGGCAGAGGAGACCCCGCCGGAGCACCAGCGCCCATGACATCGCCCGAGCCGGGCTGCCCCGGCTGCACCGCAGGGTCTGCCTCGGCGGTCGGCGGGCGAAGGTGGTCTCCGCGTCTCCCTGCGGGCGCCCCGGGTGTTCGCCCCACCCGAACGGCCGCTGTCAGAGTTGCGTCGAACGCCTCCGACGCGTTGCCCGTGCGGAGGGCGAGGATGCCGGTCAGGGTGTCGTCGGTGGTGTCGGTGGCGAGGTGGCGGGCTCGGTCGGCGTCGCCGGAGGTCCAGGCGTCGGCGGCGGCGTGGGTGAGGAGGCGGGACCGGTGGCGGGGGTCGGGGGTGAGTGCGGCGGCGCGTTCCGCGAGGGCTCGGGCCAGGGTGGGGCGGCCGGTTCGGCGGGACTCGTCGGCGGCCCTGTCCAGCTGAGCGGCGAGGCGGGCGCTGGGGCCGAGGGCGGCGGCAGCCCGGTGCCAGATCCGTTGGGGGGTCTCGGTGGCGCCGCTGAGCACACGGGCCAGCAGCCGGTGGGCCTCACCCCGGTCCACGGGTGAGGCCGTCTCGTACGCGGCGATCCGCGTCCAGGCGTCCCGGAAGCGGACCCCGCCCGTGGTCGCGTAGGCGAGGCCGGCCGTCTCGGCTGCGTCCAGCGGCCGGGTGTCGAGGCCGGCGGCCGCGACGGCGCGCAGGAAGGCGTGCGTGGCGACCGGGTACTGGTCGGCCGCGGAGAGCAGGAGCAGCAGCCGGGTGTCGTCAGGCAGCGCCCGCACCTCGGCGCGGTGTGCGCGCAGCAGCCCGGGAGCGAGTTCGGCGGGCTGCGTCGGGAGCGGGTCGAGGCCGGCCGACTGCCGTTCGGTGAGGAGCGCGGCGAGTTCGGCAGCGGCGCGCGGATCGCCGTGGACGCTGCGCAGCAGCCGTATCCGGACGCCCTCGGCCAGCGTGGCGGCGAGGCGCTGCCATGCGTCCGGAGGCTGCGGTGGCGAAGTGCGGTCCAGAGGTGGGGGGTTCACCGGAGTCACCACCCCACCGACGTTACTCGCGGGTTAATTGACACGTAAAGACCGGCGATTTCACCGATGCGGCGCGCGTAGACCCCTCCGACACTCCTGAACACCCCACATGTCAGGAGGCACCATGCAGCGCCACAAGCGTCGCATCGCCACGGCACTCTCCGCCGTGGCCGCATCGCTCCTTCTGTCCCTCTCCCTGTCCGCGCCCTCCGCTCACGCGGCCGGCCACAACCCGATCGTCTTCATCCACGGCATCAGCAGTTCATCGAGCAGCTGGGACGACTGGGTCGCCGACTTCAAGGCCGACGGCTACTCCTCGTCCGAGCTGTTCGCCTGGTCGTACGACTGGGGCCAGTCGAACGCGACCACGGCCCGTCAACTGGCCACCAAGGTGCAGAACGTGCTGGCGCAGACCGGTGCCGCCAAGGTCGACGTCGTGATCCACTCCATGGGCGCCCTCAGCGGCCGCTACTACCTCAAGAACCTCGGCGGGACGGCGTACGTGGACGACTTCGTCTCCGTCGCCGGCACCAACCACGGCACCTCCGTCGCCTCCCTGTGCGGCTGGCTGTACACGTCCTGCGCGGAGATGAATACGGGCAGTTCGTTCCTCACCGCGCTCAACTCCGGTGACGAGACCCCGGGCAGCGTGTCGTACGCGTCCTACTGGTCGAACTGCGACGCGGCGATCGACCCGGACTCGTCGGCGCTCCTGAGCGGCGCGACCAACGTCGGTGTCGGATGTGTCGCGCACCAGGACATGAACAACGATCACGGCATCTACGAGAAGGTCCGCGACTTCGTCGCATGAGCGGGCGGCGGGGGTGCGGCGGACCCGTACGGGGGACAATCGCGGTAGAAGGCCAGGTTCCTCCGGCCCGGGAGGTCGCCATGCCATTGTCCGCCGGCGCCCGTAAGGCGTCACGGGATCCCGTCCACCACCCGCTGTTCGCCCGCTACTACGCCCGCGCCAGCGCGGCCGCCGAGACCCGCATCGGTCTGGGCGCCGTACGTGACCGGCTGCTGGCCGGGCTGTCCGGCCGGGTGCTGGAGATCGGCGCGGGCAACGGGCTGAACTTCCGGCACTATCCGCGCGCCGTCTCGGAGGTCGTCGCGATCGAACCGGAGCGGCTGCTGCGCAAGTTGGCGCTCGACGCGGCCCGGCGTGCCGAGGTGCCGGTCGATGTGGTGCCGGGTGCGGCGGAGGCGCTGCCGGTCAAGAGCGAGGCGTTCGACGCGGTGGTCTTCTCGCTGGTGCTGTGCAGTGTGCGGGATGTGCCGCGAACCCTCGGCGAGGTGCACAGGGTGCTGCGGCCGGGCGGCACCGTCCGGTTCTTCGAGCACGGCAGGGGCGGCGGGCGGGCCATGAGGTTCACCCAGCGCGCTCTGGACCGCACGGTGTGGCCGCCGGTCAGCGGTGGGTGTCACCTCGCCCGGGACCCGGTCGCCGCGCTGCGGGAGGCCGGGTTCGAGCTCGGCCCCTACCGGCGACTGCTGATGCCGGAGAAGGGGCCGAGGACGCCGGCCTCGTACTGCGTGCTGGGCACGGCCCGGCGCCCCGGCGAGGACACGGCGTGACGCACGCGGTACGACCTCACACGGTCCATTGGCGCAGCTCGTTCGCGATGTCGTGGACGGACGCCTCGCCGCTCTTCACCAGCCGGGCCAGGTCACGCACCTGTTCGGGCGAGGTGGCGACCTTGAGGCCGCTGGCGACGAGGTAGGCGTAGGCGACCGCGGAGGCGAAGAGGGCGTTGGAGCGCTCCAACGCCGGCACGTTGACCAAGAGTTGGAGGAGCGAGGCGGCGCGGGCGTGCGGGGAGTCGTAGACGGGGACGTCGAAGATCTCGGCCTGGTGGCGTGCGACGGCGGCGACGAGGGCACCCCAGTCGGTGACCTGGGGGTCTCCCGGCGTCATCCGTTCGGCGAGCATCAACAGCCAGGCGAGGTCGATTCGGAGGCTGCTCAAGGGATCAGCCGCGACCCTCACGGTCGGTGCCCGATTCCTGGGCGAACACGGCCTCGTACTGCTTCATGAAGTCGGCGGCGGCCTCCACGAAGGTGTGGCCGACCTCCCCGGTGTCCTGTCTGACCAGCTCTTCGATGTAGCGGTTGACGCTCATGCCGCGCGCGAGGGCGCGTTCGCGGGCGGCGCGGGCGGTGCCCTCGTCGACGCGCACGTTCAGCTGGGTCTTCGCCATACCTCGACGCTAGCGCCAGAATGCTAGCAACGGCAAGGGGTGACGGTGTGCCGTATTCAGGGGGCGAGTGTGCCCGGGGTCACACTACGCTCGGCTGGGTCAGGGAAGTCGGCACGTCCACGCGAGCGAGGAGGCAGCCTTGTCCACACCTGCTGCGGAGCACGCCCCCGGTCTGGCCTCGACCGACGGGATCGCGGCCCGCGCCCGCGGTCTGACCAAGGCGTACGGCTCGGGCGAGACTACGGTGCTCGCCCTGGACTCGGTCGACGTGAACGTCGCGCGCGGCCGTTTCACCGCGGTCATGGGGCCGTCGGGCTCCGGGAAGTCCACGTTGATGCACTGTCTGGCCGGCCTCGACACCGTCTCGGCCGGACAGGTCTGGCTCGGCGACACCGAGATCACGGGGCTGAAGGACCGGGAGCTGACCCGGCTGCGGCGGGACCGGATCGGGTTCATGTTCCAGTCGTTCAACCTGATCCCGACGCTGAACGCGGTCGAGAACATCACCCTCCCGATGGACATCGCGGGCCAGAAGCCCGACCAGAAGTGGCTGGACCAGGTCATCGACACGCTGGGGCTGCGCGACCGGCTGAAGCACCGGCCGACCCAGCTCTCCGGCGGCCAGCAGCAGCGCGTCGCCTGCGCCCGGGCCCTCGCCTCCCGCCCGGAGCTGATCTTCGCGGACGAGCCGACCGGCAACCTGGACTCGCGCGCCGGCCTCGAGGTGCTGGCGTTCCTGCGGGAGGCCGTCGACCAGCTCGGGCAGACCGTCGTCATGGTCACCCACGACCCGGGCGCGGCCGCCCACTCCGACCTGGTGCTCTTCCTGGCGGACGGGCGGATCGTGGACGAGATGGAGCAGCCGACGGCGGAGGCGGTGCTGGAGCGAATGCGCCTCTTTTCCGGGGGACGCCCCCAGACCCCCGGTTCCGATCCGGTCCGCGGCCGGCTCGACGAGACGATCGAGAAGGACTGACCCCGTGCTGAAGGCGACGCTGCGGAGCTTCCTCGCCCACAAGGGGCGCCTGGTGCTGTCGGCGCTGGCCGTCGTGCTGTCCGTGGCGTTCGTCGCGGGCAGCCTGATCTTCTCCGACACGGTGACTCGCACCTTCGACCGGCTCTTCGCCTCCACCTCGGCCGACGTGACGATCGAGCCGAGGCAGGACCTGAAGTCGTCCGTGCCGACCGGCGCGGTGCAGACCCTGCCCGCCTCCCTCACCGAGCGCCTGGCGCGGGTCGACGGGATCGCGTCGGCCCACCCGGACGTGGGCGTCGAGAACATCACGGTGGTCGACAGCGAGAACAAGTCGGTCGGACCGACCACGGGCGCGCCCACCATCGCCACCGACTGGAACCCCACCGACCGCAGCCCGGTGCGGCTGACGTCCGGCCATGCCCCGCGCGGCGGTGGCGAGGCCCTCCTCGACGCGGACACCGCCGACAAGAAGCACGTCGGGATCGGCGACACGCTCACGGTGTTGGCGCAGCCCGGCTCCTTCAAGGTCGAGGTCGTCGGTATCGCCACCTTCCGCACGACCAACCCGGGCGCGGCCCTCGTCTTCCTCGACCCGAAGACGGCGGCGAAGCAGCTGCTGGGCACGGCCGACCGGGCCACGAGCATCTCCGTGGACGCGGCGCGGGGCGTGACCGACGCCGAGCTCAAAGGCCGCGTCACCGCCGCCCTCGGCACCGGCGCGTACGACGTGAAGACGGCGGACGAACAGGCCAAGTCGGCCGCCGAGAACCTGGGCGGGTTCCTCGACGTCATCAAGTACGTGATGCTCGGTTTCGCCGGGATCGCCGTCCTGGTGGGCGTCTTCCTGATCGTCAACACGTTCTCGATGCTGATCGCGCAGCGCACCCGTGAGCTCGGGCTGCTCAGGGCCCTCGGCGCCGACCGGCGTCAGGTGCGGCGCTCCGTGCTCACCGAGGCGGTCCTGCTCGGTCTGGTCGGCTCGACGCTGGGTCTGGCGGCCGGCATCGGGCTCGCGGCCGGACTGATCGAGCTCATGGGCGTGTTCGGCATGAACCTGAACGCCGCCGAGATGGTCATCGGGTGGGTGACTCCGGTGTCGGCGTACGTGGTCGGCGTGGGCGTCACCTTCGTGGCGGCGTACCTGCCGGCCCGGCGGGCGGCGGGCGTGTCGCCGATGGCGGCCCTCTCGGACGCCGAGATCGCCGGGGTGGGCCGCCCGCTCAAGGTGCGCGCGGTGGTCGGCTCGGTGGTGGGGGCGGCCGGGGTGGCCGCGCTCGCGGGCTGCGCGGCCGCGTCGAAGACGGCGTCGGCGGCCTCCCTGCTGGGCCTCGGCGTCGTCCTCACCCTGATCGCGACCGTCGTCGCGGGTCCGCTGCTGGTGCGTCCGGTGATCCGGGTGCTCGGCGCGGGCTTCCCCGCGCTGTTCGGCTCGATCGGCCGCATGAGCCAGCGCAACGCCCTGCGCAATCCCCGCCGTACCGGCGCCACCGCCGCCGCGCTCATGGTGGGCCTCGCGCTGGTGGGCGGGATGTCGGTGGCGAGCGCCTCGATGTCCCGGTCCTTCGACCAGCAGATCGACAAGACGCTCGGCGCCGACTTCGTCATCCAGAACGCCAACTTCACACCGTTCTCCCGGGAGGTCACGGACGCGGTGCGCGACACCGAGGGCGTCGGCCTCGTCGTACGGCAGCGGTTCGCGCCCCTCGCCGTACGGCTGCCGGACGGCAAGCGGATCGAGACGACGGCCTCGGGATACGACGACCGGGTCGACGACGTCGCCCATGTCACGTACACCGAGGGCGACTCGGCGGCGGCGCTGGCGGACGGCGCGATCGGCATGGACGTGGACTTCGCCGAGGACCACGGTGTGCGGCTGGGCAGCGTGCTCCCGGTCGAGTTCCCCGGCGACCGCAGGACCTCGCTGAAGGTGGGGGCGCTCACCGACCAGGACGCCGCCGACGGGTTCGGCATGCAGGGCGGGCTGTTCCTCGGGCTCGCGACCGTCGAGAAGTACGTGCCGGGCGGCCAGGACTCCGCGCTGTACGTGAACGCGGCCCCCGGCACGAACGCCGACCAGCTGCGCCCGAGCCTGGAGAAGACCCTCGACCCGTATCCGCAGGTCCAGGTGCGCGACCAGGCCGACTACAAGAAGCTGGTCCACGACCAGATCGCCGTGCTGCTCTACCTCGTGTACGCGCTGCTCGGGCTGGCGATCGTCATCGCCGTGCTCGGCGTGGTCAACACCCTCGCCCTGTCGGTCGTGGAGCGCACCCGGGAGATCGGGCTGCTGCGGGCCATCGGGCTCGCCCGGCGGCAGCTGCGGCGGATGATCCGGCTGGAGTCGGTGGTGATCGCGGTGTTCGGCGCGGTCCTGGGTCTCGCGCTGGGGCTGGTGTGGGGTGTGTGCACCCAGCAGGTGCTGGCGTTGCAGGGCATGAAGGCGCTGGCGATCCCGTGGGGCACGATCGTCGCGGTGGTGATCGGCTCGGCGGTGGTGGGCGTGGTGGCGGCGCTGCTCCCGGCGTTGCGTGCATCTCGCATGAATGTGCTGGCGGCGATCGCGCACGAGTGATGGAATCGCGGCGGAGGCTCAAGTCGCTGACAGCCGAGGAGAGTTCATGCCGCGTTCGTTCCGCTTCGGAGTCAGCCTGCTCACCCAGGAGCCCGCCGACGCCTGGCGCGCCAAGTGCCGCCGGGCCGAGGACCTCGGCTACGACGTGATCCTGGTCCCCGACCATCTGGGCATGCCCGCGCCGTTCCCGGCCCTGGTGGCCGCCGCCGAGGCCACCGAGCGCCCTCGCGTGGGCACGTTCGTGCTGAACGCCGGTTTCTGGAACCCGGCGCTGCTGGCCCGCGAGGTGGCGACCACGGACGCGCTGACGGGCGGGCGCCTCGAACTCGGGCTCGGCACCGGATACGTACGGGCGGAGCACGAGACGGCAGGACTGCCGTGGGGTTCACCGGGCGAACGCGTGGACCATCTGCGACACACGATCGAGGAGCTGGAGCGGCTGCTCGCCTCCGACCAGCACCAGCCGCAGCCGCTGCAGAAGCCGCGGGTGCCGCTGCTCATAGGCGCCAACGGCGACCGTATGCTCCGGCTCACCGCCGAGCACGCCGACATCGCCGCGTTCACGGGCGCGCGCCCGGCGCCGGAGAGCGCGACGGGCCTGGTGCCGATCACGGCGGACGAACTCGATGAGCGGGTGGCGCTCCACCGGCGGCTGGCCGAGGGCCGCAAGGAGCCGGCGGAACTGAACCTGCTCCTGCAGATGGTCGTCGTCACCGAGGACCGCGAGGCCGCGGTCCAGCCTCTCCTGGAGCGGGTGCCCGACCTGACGCTGGAGCAGGCGCTGGAGCTGCCCCTGCTGCTGGTCGGCACGCGGGACGAGATCGTCGCGCAGGTGCTCGCGCAGCGGGAGCGGTACGGGTTCACCTATCTGACCGTGCTGGAGCCGTACATGGAGGCGTTCGCGCCGGTGATCGCGGAGCTGCGGAGCAGGTGACCGTCCGGATGCTGGAATTCCGCGTCCCGGCACGGCGCGGGTGATGTGCTCATCCGCATGTCTGATCTGCATATACGGGCCGCGACGCCCGACGACCTCGACACCGTGCTGGCCTTCTGGAAGACGGCCGCCGAGGGCACAAGCATCAGCGACGACCGGGGTGGCGTGGAGCGACTGGTCGCCCGCGACCCCGAGGCGCTGATCCTCGCCGAGAGCGGCGGCGAACTGGTGGGCACGGTGATCGCGGGCTTCGACGGATGGCGCTGCCATCTGTACCGCCTCGCGGTGCATCCGGAGCGACGCCGCCAGGGGATCGGGTCGGCCCTGCTCGCCGCGGCGGAGGAGCGCTTCGTGGGGCTGGGCGGGCGGCGCGGCGACGCGATGGTGCTCACACACAACGAGACCGCGCATCATGCCTGGCGCGCTGCGGGGTACGCGCCGGAGGAGAAGTGGCGGCGCTGGGTGAAGCCCCTCACCGACTGACCGGCTTTGCCGCTCCTTTACTGTTGAGGGGCGGCATTCAGTCACCGCGTCCGTTCCTCCCGATGAGACCCGATGAAAGGTGTGAGCGTCCGCCCATGGGCGAGCCTCCCAGTAGTACGCGACATCGCGCGTTCCTTCCTGCCCTGTCCGATGCTGGGACGGAGGTGACCCGATGACCGAAGTGCTGCTGCTCCTGGTGGCGATCCTGCTGTCGCTCGCCTGTGGTGCCTTCGTGGCGGCCGAGTTCTCGCTGACCACGGTCGAGCGCAGCGAGCTCGAACGAGCGGTGGAGCGCGGCGAGCGCGGCGCCTCGGGTGCCCTCAAGGCCGTACGGAACCTGACGTTCCAGCTCTCCGGGGCCCAGCTCGGCATCACCGTCACCAACCTGGTCGTCGGTATGCTCTCCGAGCCGTCGATCGCCAAGCTGATCGAGGGCCCGCTGGAGTCCCTCGGCATCTCGGGGACGGCCGCGTCCTCGATCGCCCTGGTGCTCGGTACGGCGCTGTCGACCGTCTTCCTGATGGTCGTCGGTGAGCTCGTGCCCAAGAACTGGGCGATCTCCGCGCCCCTGCCCATGGCCAAGCGGGTGGGCAACGCACAGCGCTGGTTCAGCGCGGCCTTCCGCCCCTTCATCACCCACCTCAACAACACGGCGAACCGCGTGGTGCGCCGCCTGGGCATTGAGCCCGCCGAGGAGCTTGCCTCCGCGCGCGGACCGCAGGAGCTGGCCGCCCTGGCCCGGCACTCCGCCAAGCAGGGCGCCCTGGAGGCGGACACCGCCGAACTGTTCGTACGGACCCTGAACCTCGCCGACCTGACCGCCGAGAACGTGATGACACCGCGCGTGCAGGTCATCGCCCTCGACGCCCAGGCGACCTGCGAGGACGTGGCGAACGCGACGCGGGCGACGGGCCTGTCCCGCTTCCCCGTCTACCGCGGCAACCTCGACTCGGTGGTCGGCACGGCCCACATCAAGGACGTGCTGGCGGTGCCCGCGGAGCGCCGCCCGCGCGTGTCCGTCGCCGAGATGATGCGCGAGCCGCTGCTCGTGCCGGAGTCACTGACCGTGGACCGGCTCCTGGACCGGCTGTCCGGCAAGCGCACGATGGCCGTCGTCATCGACGAGTACGGCGGTACGGCGGGCGTGGCGACGCTGGAGGACATCGTCGAGGAGGTCGTCGGCGAGGTGCGCGACGAGCACGACCCGCACGAGATCTCCGACCTGGCCCCCGCCGGCACGGACGAGGACGGCCGCGCCGTGTACTCGGCCGACGGCGCCGCGCGCATGGACCAACTCGCGCGCGTGGGGCTACGGCCGCCCGAGGGACCGTACGAGACGCTGGCCGGTCTGGTCGCGACGGAGCTCGGACGCATACCGGCCGTCGGTGACGTGCTGGAGGTCGCCGGATGGCACATGGAGGTCGTGGACGCCTCCGGCCGCCGTGCCGCGCGCGTCCTGCTGCACGCACCGCTCGACGACGCCGCCGAGCCGGACGAGAAGTCCCCTGAGAAGGGCGAGGTGTCCCTCAGGAAGGGCAAGAAGGACCACGACAAGGAGGTAGGCCGGTGACCGCCGTACAGCTGCTGATCGGCCTGGCGACCCTCGTCGTCAACGCCTTCTTCGTCGGCGCCGAGTTCGCGCTGATCTCCGTACGGCGCTCCCAGATCGAGCCGTACGCCGAACAGGGCGACCGGCGCGCCAGGAGTGTCCTGTGGGGCCTGGAGCACGTGTCCGCGCTGATGGCGGCCGCGCAGCTCGGGATCACGCTGTGCACCCTGGTGCTCGGTGTGGTCGCGGAGCCCGCGATCGCGCACCTGCTGGAACCGGTGTTCCACGCGGTGGGCGTGTCCGAGGGCGCCGGTCACGCGATGTCCTTCGTGATCGCGCTGACCCTGGCGACGTATCTGCACATGCTGCTCGGCGAGATGGTGCCGAAGAACATCGCGCTCGCCGAACCGGTGCGCAGCGCGCTGATGCTCGGCCCGCCGCTGGTCACGCTGTCCCGCGGACTGCGCCCGGTGATCTTCACGATCAACGCCTTCGCCAACGCCCTGCTGAAGCTGATGCGGATCGACGTCAAGAACGAGGTCACGGCCAGCTTCTCGGATGCCGAGCTGGCCCAGATCGTGAAGGACGCGGGTGAGGCCGGCCTCATCGACGACCGGGCTCAGGAGCGGCTGCACGACGCGCTGGAGCTGGGCCGCCGGCCCGTGCGCGATGTGGTGGTCCCGCTGGAACGCGTGGTCTACGCGCGCGTCGGCGTCACGCCGGAGCAGCTGGAGCGGCTGTCGGCCGGGTCCGGGTTCTCCCGCTTCCCGGTCGTGGACGAGGGACGCCGGATCGTGGGCTACCTCCATGTGAAGGACGCGCTGGACGCCTCGCCCCGGAACGAGCCGTTCCGGCTGCGGGACATGCGGCCCATCGCCCGCGTGCGGGAGGCCACTCCCCTGGACGACGTCCTCACGGCGATGCGGGGCAGCCGCACACACCTTGCCGCCGTGCTGGGCTCCGACGGCCGACTGGCCGGTCTGGTGACCATGGAGGACGTGCTGCGCGAGCTGTTCGGGCAGCGGGCGTGAGGCGCTGAGGGTCACACGGGCCGACCGACCGCCGGGTATGAGCCTCGGGATACCATCTCTGACGCCATGCAGAAGAACCCCATGCAGAAGAACCCCACTCACACCAGCCTGGTCGCGGTCGGCGACTCCTTCACCGAGGGCATGTCGGACCTGCTCCCCGACGGCACCTACCGGGGCTGGGCCGATCTCCTCGCGGCCCGGATGGCCGCCCACACGCCCGGTTTCCGGTACGCCAACCTCGCCGTGCGCGGCAAGCTGATCGGGCAGATCGTCGACGAGCAGGTGCCGGTGGCCGCCGCGATGGGCGCCGACGTCATCACCCTCGTCGGCGGCCTGAACGACACCCTGCGACCCAAGTGCGACATGGTCCGGGTGCGGGACCTGCTGACGGAGGCCGTGGAGCGGCTCGCCCCCTCCTGCAAGCAGCTGGTGTTGATGCGCAGCCCGGGCCGGCAGGGCCCGGTCCTGGAGCGGTTCCGGCCGCGCATGGAGGAGCTGTTCGCCTGTGTCGACGAGCTCGCCGCCCGGCACGGCGCCCTCGTCGTGGACCTGTACGGGGCTCCCTCGCTCGGCGACCCGCGCATGTGGGACGTGGACCGGCTGCACCTGACGGCCGAGGGCCACCGACGGGTCGCCGAGGCGGTGTGGCAGGGACTGGGTCATGACCCCGAGGACGCGGAGTGGCACACGCCCATGCCGGCCACCCTGCCGCCGGGCTGGGTCATGCGGCGCGCCGCGGACGCGCGGTTCGCCCGGCAGTACCTGCTGCCGTGGATCGTCCGCCGCCTCACGGGCCGCTCCTCGGGCGACGGACTGCCGCCCAAGCGGCCCGAACTGCTGCCCTACGAGGGTCCGGCGGCGTAACCCGCCATGACCACGCGGGTGATCAACGTCAGGGGCCGCCTCCACGAGTACGGCCCCCGGCTGGAACACGCCCCCGCCGACGTCGTCTACGTGGGGCGCCGCTGGACGATGGGCGGCTGGGACCTGCCCCGGCACCCGCTGTACAACCCGTTCGCCTACGACACCCCGACGAAGAAGCGGGACGGAACGCGGGCCGAGGTCATGGCGAAGTACCGCGCTCATCTCCTGCAGCGGCCGGATCTGCTCGCCCTGCTGCCGGAGCTGCGCGGCAAGGCACTGGCCTGCTGGTGTGCGCCGGAACTGTGCCACGCGGACGTGCTTGCGGAGCTGGCCGAGACCCTCGGGTAGGTCTTTCGTAGGTTCCGACGAAGACCCCCGTGGCGCTGGCCTGCACGAATCGCCAGTAGAATCCGTACACGTGACTTCTGCGCCCGCCAAGCCCCGCATCCCGAACGTCCTCGCCGGACGCTACGCCTCCACCGAGCTCGCCACGCTCTGGTCCCCCGAGCAGAAGGTGAAGCTGGAGCGGCGGCTCTGGCTCGCCGTGCTGCGGGCCCAGAAGGACCTCGGGATCGAGGTGCCGGACGAGGCGCTCGCCGACTACGAGCGCGTCCTCGACCAGGTCGACCTGGCGTCCATCGCGGAGCGTGAGAAGGTCACGCGGCACGACGTGAAGGCGCGGATCGAGGAGTTCAACGACCTCGCCGGGCACGAGCAGGTGCACAAGGGCATGACGTCCCGCGACCTGACCGAGAACGTCGAGCAGCTGCAGATCCGCCTCTCCCTGGAGCTGGTGCGCGACCGTACGGTGGCGGTGCTCGCGCGGCTGGGCAAGCTGGCCGGTGAGTACGGCGAGCTGGTCATGGCCGGACGCTCCCACAACGTGGCCGCGCAGGCCACGACCCTCGGCAAGCGTTTCGCGACCGCCGCCGACGAGCTGCTCGTGGCGTACGGCCGGGTCGAGGAGCTGCTCGGCCGCTACCCGCTGCGCGGCATCAAGGGCCCGGTGGGCACCGCGCAGGACATGCTGGACCTGCTCGGCGGGGACGCGTCGAAGCTGGCGGACCTCGAGCAGCGGATCGCCGACCACCTGGGCTTCTCGCAGGCGTTCACCTCGGTCGGCCAGGTCTACCCGCGCTCGCTGGACTACGAGGTCGTGACCGCGCTGGTGCAGCTGGCGGCGGCGCCGTCGTCGCTGGCGAAGACGGTCCGGCTGATGGCGGGCCACGAGCTGGTGACCGAGGGCTTCAAGCCGGGCCAGGTCGGTTCCTCCGCGATGCCGCACAAGATGAACACCCGCTCCTGCGAGCGCGTCAACGGCCTCATGGTCATCCTGCGCGGCTACGCCTCGATGACGGGTGAGCTGGCGGGCGACCAGTGGAACGAGGGCGACGTGTCCTGCTCGGTGGTGCGCCGGGTCGCGCTGCCGGACGCGTTCTTCGCGCTGGACGGTCTGCTGGAGACGTTCCTGACGGTGCTCGACGAGTTCGGTGCCTTCCCGGCGGTCGTCGCCCGGGAGCTGGACCGCTACCTGCCGTTCCTCGCCACCACCAAGGTGCTGATGGGCGCGGTGCGCGCGGGCGTCGGCCGTGAGCTCGCGCACGAAGCGATCAAGGAGAACGCCGTCGCCTCCGCGCTCGCGATGCGCGAGCAGGGCGCCGAACGCAACGAGCTCCTCGACAAACTCGCCGCCGACGAGCGCATCCCGCTCGACCGCGCGCAGCTGGACGTCCTCATGGCCGACAAGCTGTCCTTCACGGGCGCGGCCGCCGACCAGGTCGGCGTCGTCGTCGCCCGCGTCGAGGAGATCGTCAAGCAGCGCCCGGAGGCCGCGGGCTACACCCCCGGAGCGATCCTCTGACGCGCTTCACCCCGGCGGAGCTGGAGGCCGCCCGCGACCGTCTCGTACCGGACGTCGTCGCGGACGGCCTCCGTGTGCTGTTCTGCGGCATCAACCCCGGCCTGATGACGGCGGCGACGGGCCACCACTTCGCCCGTCCCGGCAACCGGTTCTGGCCGGTGCTGCATCTGTCGGGCTTCACTCCGAGGCTCATGAAGCCGTCGGAGCAGCGGGAGTTGCTGTCGTACGGGCTCGGCATCACGAACGTGGTGGAGCGGGCCACGGCTCGGGCCGACGAGCTCGGCCCGGAGGAGTACCGGGAGGGCGGGCGGCGGCTCGCGGTGAAGGTGTCGCGGCTGCGGCCCCGCTGGCTGGCTGTCGTGGGCGTCACCGCGTACCGGGCCGCGTTCGAGGACCGGAAGGCCCAAGTGGGGCCGCAGGAGCGGGTCATCGGGGACACGCGGGTGTGGGTGCTGCC
Organism: Streptomyces sp. NPDC002888; assembly: GCF_042888465.1. Lineage (NCBI taxonomy): Bacteria > Bacillati > Actinomycetota > Actinomycetes > Kitasatosporales > Streptomycetaceae > Streptomyces > Streptomyces sp. NPDC002888. The sequence continues at coordinate 44,008 of NZ_JBIAPU010000015.1, forward strand.
GAATCCCAGTGGGCTGAACGCGCACTGGACGGCGGCGACGATGGCCGAGGAGTTCGCCCGGCTGCGGGCGTCGGCGGAGGCGTAGCCGCCCGTCAGGGCACTTCAGGGCGGGTCCACGTCGGTGACGACCAGGAGGAGTTGTATCTCGTCGTCCGGGTCGAGGTCGGCCACACCGAGGACCGCCCAGCGACCGTACGCCGTCAGCTCCCAGAGGTAGACGTCGCCCATGGTGAGGCTGAGCCGGGCCCAGGGCTCGGGTATCTCCTCCGTCGCCGTCCGCACCCTTATCGTCTGCAGGCCGATGTGGCCCGGTTCTCCCCAGCCCTCGGCCAGGGTCCGGGCCGCGTCCTCCTTGTCGTCGTGGAACCGCCCCGCCGCCGTGATCCGCTCCGCGGGGTCCTGGGTCGTGAGACCGACGCTCGTCGCCAGCTCTGCGGTGATGTACCGCTGCTGTGCGGGGAACGCCTGGGTGCCCAGCAGGTCGATCCCGGCGAAGTGCTGATCGGGGCTCATGCCTCCAGTAAACCGGTCACCTCTGACAATTGGTGAGGCGTCAGAAGGCCATCGGGGTCAGGCGTCCCTGCGGCGCAGACTCCAGCCGCCGGCGAACAGGGCGAGCGCCGCCCACAGCGCGGTCACCGCGAGGCCGGTCCACGGGCCCAGCGCTCCGTCGTGTGTCTGGGAGAGGACGACCTGACCGGCCTTGTCGGGCAGGAAGTCGGCGACGGTGCCGGTCGTGTCCCCGATCACGAACGAGACGACGAGGACGAACGGGATCAGCAGGGAGAGGGTGGCCACCCCGCTGCGCAGCAGGGCCGCGAGGCCGGCCGCGAACAGCGCCATCAGCGTGAGGTAGAGCCCGCAGCCCACGACGCCGCGCACCTGCTCGCCGACGGTGAGTCCGCTCGCCGCCTCGCCGAGACCGGCCCGTGCCGCGGTGAGGGCGGCGAGGGCGGTGACCGTTCCCACGACGAGGGCCGGTACGGCGATGGCGGTCACCTTGGCGGCGAACCACCGTCCGCGGCGCGGCGTGGCGGCCAGGGTCAGTCGGAGCGCGCCCTCGTGGAACTCCGACGCCACGGCCATGGCACCGAACGAAATGGCGGCGATCTGGCCGGGTACGACCCCGGACAGCGCCGTGGACAGCGGGTCGAAACCGGGGTCGGAGGTGTCCGAGGCGCCGGCGAGCGCGGAGAACGCCGTGGTCGCGGCGAACACCGCCAGCAGCGCGCCGCACAGGGACCGCAGCGTACGGATCTTGATCCACTCGGAGTGGAGCGCGGGGGCGAACGTCATCGTCGGGCCTCCTGGGGAAGGGCGGTGAACTCGGTTTCCGTGGCCGTCAGATCGAGGTAGGCCTGCTCCAAGGTGCCCTCTTCTGCGGCCAGTTCGAGGAGGGGCAGGCCCGCGTCGGACGCCAGTCGGCCGATGTCGTCCACGCGCGCGTGGTGCACGGTCCAGTGGCCCTCCTCGTGCCGCTCGGCGTCCAGACCGTGCCGGGTGAGGAGGCCTTCGAGCGCGGGGGCGTCCGGCGTGCGGATCCGGACGCGTGGCTGCACGCGCGCGTCGATGAAGTCCCGCATCGGGGTGTCGGCGAGCAGTCGGCCGCGGCCGAGGACGACGAGGTGATCGGCGAAGGACGCGGTCTCGTTCATGAGATGGCTGGAGACCAGGACCGTGCGCCCCTCCCCCGCGAGCCGGCGCAGCAGCCGGCGGATCCAGATGATGCCTTCGGGGTCGAGGCCGTTGGACGGCTCGTCGAACAGGATCACCTCGGGGTCGCCCAGCAGGGCGGCGGCGATGCCCAGCCGTTGGCGCATGCCCAGGGAGTACGTCTTCACCCTGCGCCGCGCGGCCGGCGCCAGGCCGGTCTCCGCCAGCACCTCCTCGACCCGGCGGCCGGGGATGCGGTTGCTCGCCGCGAGGGCGCGCAGATGGTCGCGGCCGGTGCGGGAGCCGTGCGCGGCCTGGGCGTCGAGCAACGCCCCGACGTGGCGCAGGGGTTCGTCCAGGGTGGCGTAGGGGCGGCCGCCGATCGTAGCGGTCCCGGAGGTGGGGCGGTCGAGGCCGAGGGCAAGGCGCATGGTGGTGGACTTTCCGGCGCCGTTCGGGCCGAGGAAGCCGGTGACGCGGCCGGGCAGGACACGGAAGGTGAGGTCGTCCACGGCTCGTCGGGTGCCGTACTCCTTGGTGAGGTTGCGGACGTCGATGCTGGTCATGGCAGCAGCGTGGCCGTCGGCGCGGGGTCGGCGCCTCCCCCGGCGGTGGAGATCGTCTCCCCCGTGCGGGGGAGGTCGGTTGTCAGTGGCGGCTGACACGATGACGAAATGGTCCGCTTGCTGCGCCCGTTCACCCGGGCGGTCACCTACACCCGATGGCTGCACCTGTTCATCGCCGTCGTGTGGCCGTGCATGTGGTGGTTCATCGACAACACGCGGATGTACCTGGCGGCGGTGCCGCTCGCGTTCGCCGGACTGGTGCCCGCGATGCGGACCGTCGAGGGGCTGCAGGCCGGTCCGCTGCTGCTCGGCCAACGGCACGACACGCAGAACCCGGAGATCGTCGCGGCGCCCTCCGTCACCTGGGGCGATCGCGGGCGGACCGTTCTGTGGCTGGAGTTCCGGCTGGTCCTCGGCTTTGCCGTCTCCTTCCTCACCATCCATCTGCCCATGCTCACCGTGGACTTGGTGCACACGGCCCGGGGTGGCGCCCCGGACCCCGCCACGTTCGTCCACGTGCCGGGAAGCCACTGGTGGCACGCGCTCCTCGTGCCCCTTCCCGTGATCGCGCTCGGCGCGGTGGTCGTGGTCTCCGGCAAGATCGTCACCGTGGTGGCGCGCCACCTCCTCGGTCTGTCCCCCACTCAGCGCCTCGCCGCCATGGAGGAGCGCACCGAACAACTGCTCGAACGCACCCGCATAGCCCGCGAACTGCACGACTCCATCGGCCACGCGCTGACCGTCGCCGTGGTCCAGGCGGGCGCCGCGCGGGCGGCCGACGACCCCGCGTTCACCGAGCGCGCCCTGGACGCCATCGAGGAGACGGGGCGGGCGGCCCTGGCGGACCTGGAACGGGTGCTGGGCATCCTGCGGGAGTCGGAGCGGCCGGTGAGCAGCCGGCCGACGCTGACGGACGCCGACCGGCTGCTGGAGTCCGCGCGGGCCTCCGGGGCGAAGGTCGACGCCGATCTCGCGGGACCGCTGGAGACCGTCCCCGGCCCGGTGTCCCGGGAGGGCTACCGCATCCTCCAGGAGTCGCTGACCAACGTGCTGCGGCACGCGGGCTCCGTCCCCGTCCGGGTGCGCATCCGGGTCGCGGACGACACCCTCGCTCTGGAGGTCCGCAATCCGCTCAGCGCCGACATACCGGGGCCCGGCCGGGGCAGCGGCCTGCGCGGGATACGGGAGCGCGCGGCCCTCCTCGGCGGCCGCGCGCACACCGGGCCGCACGAAGGTGACTGGCAGGTGCATGTCGAGCTGCCCTTGAGTTGATCTACGCTGACCGGATGCCGGTCACCGTTCTCCTCGTCGACGACGAACCCCTGGTCCGCGCCGGTCTGCGGGCCGTGCTGGAAGCGCAGCCCGACATCGAGGTCGTCGGGGAGGCGGCCGACGGGGCCGCGGTGATCCCGCTGGTGCGGCAGCTGCGCCCCGACGTGGTCGCCATGGACGTACGGATGCCGCTCCTCGACGGCATCGAGGCCACACGCGCGGTGCTGCGGACGGTCGACGAACCGCCGAAGATTCTCGTGGTGACGACCTTCGAGAACGACGAGTACGTGTACGAGGCGCTGCGCGCCGGGGCCGACGGGTTCCTGCTGAAGCGGGCCCGGCCCGCCGAGATCGTGCACGCGGTGCGGCTGGTCGCCGAGGGCGAGTCACTGCTGTTCCCCGCGTCGGTGCGACGGCTGGCCGCCGAGTACGGCGACGACGGGGGCAACCGCGCGGCCCGGGACGTTCTGGAGCGGGCCCGGCTGACCGAGCGCGAGGCCGAGGTGCTGCGGCTGATGGCGCGCGGGCTGTCGAACGCGGAGATCGCGGCCCGGCTGGTCGTCGGTACGGAGACGGTGAAGTCTCATGTGAGCGCGGTCCTGGCGAAGCTGGGCGCCCGGGACCGCACACAGGCGGTGATCACGGCGTACGAGTCGGGGTTCGTGGCGCCGGGCTGATCGGGCAGGACCGTCAGGTGACCCATCGCACTCGCCGGGGGTTCACCCTGCCGAGTACGATCCGCCCCACACGCGCACGAGCTGGGAGGACGGACGTTGGGGCAGCTGACCGGCGGGGATCCCTCGCTGCTGCGCAGGATCAACTCCGCGGTGGTGCTGCATGCGCTGCGTGCCACGGACTGCGCGACGCTGACGGAGGTCACCCGGGTGACCGGGCTGTCCCGGCCGACGGTCGAGGGGGTCGTCGAGGATCTGATAGCGGCCGGTCTCGTCGTCGAGAAGGCGGCCGACGAGGGTGCCGCCCGGCGTCAGGGGCGGCCCGCCCGGCGGTTCCGGTTCCGCGCGGAGGCGGGGCATCTGCTGGGTCTGGAGATCGGGGCGCACCGCGTGGCCGCGCTCCTCGCCGACCTGGACGGACGGGTGCTGGGCACCCAGGCCAGGGACGTCGACGAGACGGCGCCGGCGGACGAGCGTCTGGAGCGGCTGCGCACCACGGTCGCCGAGCTGCTGCGCCGGGCCGGGGTGCCGCGCAGCTCCCTGCGGGCGGTGGGCGTCGGCACGCCGGGCATCGTCGAGGCGGACGGCACGATACGGCTGGGCACGGCGCTGCCCGAGTGGACGGGGCTGCGGCTCGGCGAGCGGCTGAGCCGCTCCTTCAAGTGTCCGGTGCTCGTGGAGAACGACGCCAACGCGGCGGCCGTCGCGGAGCACTGGAAGGGCTCGGCCACCGAGTCCGACGACATCGTGATGGTGCTGGCCGGGCTGAGCCCGGGTGCGGGTTCGCTCATCGGCGGGCGGCTGCACCGGGGCTACGGCGGGGCGGCCGGCGAGATCGGCGCGCTGCACCTGCTGGGCCGCGGGGTGACCCCGGAGACGCTGCTGTCCACGACGGACGAGCCGCTGCATCCGCTGGACGAGCAGGCGGTCGCCAAGGTCTTCGCGCGGGCCCGCGAGGGCGACCAGGGGGCCCGCGCGGCCGTCGACCGCTTCATCCAGCGGCTCGTGCACGACGTGGCGGCGCTGGTGCTGGCCCTCGACCCGGAGCTGGTCGTCGTCGGCGGCTGGGCGGCCGGTCTGGACGGCGTACTGGAGCCGCTGCGGCAGGAGCTGTCGCGCTACTGCCTGCGCCCCCCGAAGGTGACCCTCTCCCTCCTCGGCGAGGCGGCCGTGGCCACGGGCGCGCTGCGGCTGGCCCTCGACCACGTCGAGGAACAGCTGTTCGCGGTGGAGGGCACGGTCACGGCACGCCGCTGAGCCGGCGAACGAGCCGCGCCCCGGAGGGTTCCGGGGCGCGGGAGGTCTCGCGGTACGTGCTCAGGACGCCTGGCGTTGCGGGCCGTGGTGGATTTCCACGCCGCCGGACGCGCCGAACGTCAGCCGGCAGGTGTCCGCGCGGTAGGTGGCCACGGAGAGCGCGGCGGTGCCGCCCTCGGCGAAGAAGCGGGTCGTGACGACCAGGACGGGCGCGCCCGGGAGCCGGTCGAGCTCCTTGGCGTCGTCCGCGCGGGCCGAGCCGAGCTCCACGGCGCGGTCCTGGCCCTCCAGCTCCAGGCGCTGCAGCTCGCGCAGGACGGAACGCGCGCGTGCCGCCGCGGAGGGGGCGTCGATGGCGGAGAGGTCGCTGACCGACGACTGGGGGATGTAGAGCAGCTCGGCGGCAACGGGCTGGCCGTGGCTCATCCGCGAGCGGCGCACGGTGTGCACGGCCTCGTCGGGGTCGGTCTCCAGCGCGTCGGCGACGGCCGCCGGCGGGGCCCCCACGACGCAGTCGACGGGCTGCCAGGCGTCACCGGCCGCTCCCGGCCAGTCGTGCCGCTCCGTGCCGACGGCGACGCCCATGCGGGGCGGCGCGACGGTCGTGCCCACTCCGCGACGGCGCTGGAGCCTGCCTTCCAGTTCGAGCTGTTCCAGGGCCTGGCGGAGTGTCGCGCGGGCGACGCCGAAGCGGGCGGCGAGGTCGCGCTCGTTGGGCAGGATCTCGCCCACCGCGAACTCCGAGTCCAGTGCCTCGCTGAGCACGGTCTTGAGATGCCAGTACTTCGGTTCCGGCACCGTTTCCAACTGCGTGGTCCCCACCCTGTCCTCCGCAATCGCCGTGATCCGGCGGCGTTTTAGCGCCCTTGTTTATTAAAGGTTGTTGCACTTATCTGCGACGATAGGGCGGCCCCCACCCTTGGTCAAGACCAATGCTCGATCGCTTCGGCGCGCCCCGGAAGGGCCGCCGCGAAGCGTTCACGAGGCGTTCGTACGGGGCCGGATTCATGACATGCAGGCCATGCTCCCGTCGCGAAACAGCAGCTCGCGGGCTTGTGGGGCTACGCGGCCAGCGACCGCAGCTTGTCGGGGTTGCGGATGATGTAGACGGCCTGAACGAGTCCGTCCACGACGTCCAGCTGGAAGACGCTGTCCGGCTTGCCCCCGGACAGGACCAGCACGGCCGGACCGCCGTTGAGCTCCAGGAAGCGCACCGACAGGTCCGGGACGCCCGTTTCCGCCACGCCCGCGACGAAGCGGCCCACCTTGTCGGCACTCTCCAGGACCCGCAGCGGCGCCTTGGCCCGGCCGCCGCTGTCGCCCACGAGCCGGACGTCCGGGGCGAGAAGCGCCATGAGGCCGTCGAAGTCGCCGTCCGTGGCCGCGGCGAGGAAGCGTTCGGTCAGCTCGCGGCGCTGGGCGGGGTCGACGTCGTAGCGCGGGCGTCGCTCGTCGACGTGCTTGCGGGCCCGTGCGCCCAGCTGGCGTACGGCCGACTCGGCGCGCTCGAGCATGGCGGCGATCTCCGCGTACGGGAATCCGAAGGCCTCTCTCAGGACGAACACCGCCCGTTCGAGTGGTGACAGCGACTCCAGGACGACGAGAACGGCGAGAGAGACGGAGTCGGCGAGTACCGCGCGCTCCGCGGTGTCGGGGACGGTGTCCCCGAAGTGGGTGACGTACGGCTCGGGCAGCCAGGGACCGACGTAGGCCTCGCCTCGCTCCTTGATCCGGCGCAGGCGGTCCAGGGCGAGGCGGGTGGTGACGCGGACCAGGTAGGCGCGGGGTTCGCGGACCTCGCTCCGGTCGGCGGCGGACCAGCGCAGCCAGGCGTCCTGGACCACGTCCTCGGCGTCGGCCACGCGTCCGAGCATGCGGTAGGCGACGCCCAGGAGGACGGGACGGTGTGTTTCGAAGACATCGGTCGCGGTGTCGGCGGTCACGGCTTCATCCCATCCGACGCGCCCCGTCGTGTCCAGGCGAACCAGGCTGTTCCGGCGCAGAATGGCCGGGAAGCCGGGGTGGCCCGGGGAACAGGAGGAGGCGTATGCGGTACGCGGTACTCGGCACGGGCGAGGTGGGCCGCACGCTCGGCGGGAAACTGGTGGAGCTGGGCCACGAGGTGACGCTGGGCTCGCGCACCGCGGACAATCCGGTCGCCGCGGAGTGGGCCCGCGACGCGGGTGACCGGGCGGACGCCGGTACGTTCGCCGCGGCGGCCGCGGGCGCCGAGGTCGTCGTGAACGCCGTGGGCGGCCGGGTGGCGCTCACCGCACTGCAGGACGCGGGGGCGAAGAACCTCGCCGGGAAGGTCGTCGTCGACGTCTGCAACCCCCTGGCGTTCGAGGACGGCGAGCTGCGTCTGGCTCCAGTGGAGTCGGACAGCGTGGGCGAGCAGATCCAGCGGGCGTTCCCGGAGGCACGCGTGGTGAAGTCCCTCAACACGGTGAACTGCCGGGTCATGGTGGCCCCGGACCTGGTGCCGGGCGACCACAACCTCTTCGTGTGCGGCGAGGACGCGGCCGCCAAGGAGCAGGTGACCGCGCTGCTCGGGGAGTTCGGCTGGCCGCGCGAGCGCGTGCTCGACCTGGGCGGCATCCAGGCGGCGCGCGCGGTGGAGATGGTGCTGCCGCTGTGGATCCGCCTGTTCCAGGGCTTCGGGCACGGGGAGTTCAACTTCGAGGTGCGCCGGGCGCGGTGAGTGACGTACGGCGGACGGCAGACGGCAGACGGCGACCGTGAGGGGGCTACCCGTCGGTAGTAATTGCTGACAAGCTGTCTTGCACGCGCCGGCCGGCGAGTCCCAGACGAGGAGCACCCATGTCCGCCACCGTCTCCTTCAAGGTCCCCTCTCCCCGCGGCCCGCAGGGCGTGACCGTCTCCTACGCGCGCGTGGGCACCGGCGAACCGCTGCTCCTGCTCCACGGCATCGGCCATCACCGGCAGGCCTGGGACCCCGTGGTGGACATCCTCGCCACCGAACGTGACGTGATCACCGTGGACCTCCCCGGGTTCGGCGCCTCGCCGGGCCTGCCGGAGGGCCTCGCCTACGACCTCCCCACGACGGCCGCCGTTTTCGGCGCCCTGTGTGAGGCACTGGGGCTCGAACGGCCGCATGTGGCGGGCAACTCGCTGGGCGGCCTGCTCGCCCTGGAACTCGGCCGCCAGAAGCTCGTACGGTCCGTCACCGCCCTGTCGCCCGCGGGGTTCTGGTCCCAGGCCGAACGGCGCTACGCCTTCGGCGTCCTGCTCGCGATGCGGCACATCTCCCAGCGGCTGCCGCTGCCCCTGGTCGAGCAGCTGTCCCGGTCCGCGGCCGGCCGCACAGCGCTGACGAGCACGATCTACGCCCGTCCGGCGCGCCGTTCACCCGAGGCCGTGGTCGCCGAGACGCTCGCGTTGGCGCAGGCCACGGGGTTCGACCCGACCCTGCGGGCCGGCGCCACGGTCCAGTTCACCGACGACATCGTCGGACTCCCCGTCACCGTGGCCTGGGGCACCAGAGACATGCTGCTCGTACGCCGCCAGGGCATCCGCGCCAAGCGGATCATCCCCCAGGCACGTCTCGTGCGGCTGCCCGGCTGCGGCCACTGCCCGATGAACGACGACCCCGCACTGGTCGCCCGCGTCATCCTCGACGGCAGCCGCTGAGGCCCCCGGGGCGGCCCGGCGAGACGACCGGGCCGGGGCCTTCCGACCGACCGGGCCGGGGCCTTCCGACCGACCAGGCCGGGCCCTTCCGACCGGTTCGGGCCGGGGCCTTCCGACCGGTTCGGGGCGCACCGCGAGGCGCCGGAGCTGCAGGCCTCAGCCGCGCGAGGAACACGCCGCGGGCCGCGCGGGGCCAGCACCCCGGACCCGCCCGAAACACGCCACGAGGCGCCGAAGCCAAAGGCTCAGGACCCGCGTGGAACACGCCGCGGGCCGCTCGGTCCCGCCGCCGCGGACCCACGCGGCGGCGGGCCCGAGGTGCTGGAGCCGAGTGCCTCGGACTCGCGCTGGGTGTGCCGCGAGCCCCTGGAGCCGGGAGCCTCGGGCCCGCGCGGAACGTCCGAGCCCGCCGCCCCTGCCCTCGGCCCCGCCTTCGGCCCCCGCCGCAACGCACCCGACCCCAACGCGACGCCCGCCCCCACCAGGGCGCTGCCCGTGACCTGTGCGAGGCCGTAGGAACCCGTGCCGACGAGGGGGGCGGTGCAGGCCGCCGCGACGGGGATGAGGCCGGAGAAGAGGGTGGCGCGTTCGGCGCCGATGCGCTGCATGCCCATGTACCAGCACACGAAGCCGACGACGGTGACGACCACGGCCTGCCACAGCAGGGCGAGGGCCTCGCCGGCGTCGGGGAGGCGCAGCCACCCGGCCCCGTCGAGCAGCAGGCCGGCCGCCGCCGACTCGACCGCGGCGATGCCGCACACCGTGGCCGACAGCAGCCGGGGTCCGAGCGGCCGCAGCACGGGCACGGCGAGGACCGCGAAGCCGACCTCACCGGCCAGCGCGCACACCGAGAAGGCGATGCCCGCACCGTCCGTACGCCCCCACCCCTGGACCGTGCAGGCGCCGGCGGCGACGAGGAACGCCCCGTACAGGACCACGCGTTGGGGGCGGCGGTCGTCGAGGAGAGGCACCACCACGGCCACGATCACGGGCGCGCAGCCGACGAAGACGCCGGGGACCGCCGGTTCCGCGGACCGCTCCGCCGCGAGGACGGCGAGGTTGAAGCCGACCATGCCGACCGCCGCGAGCAGGGCGAGGCGGGCCCACTGGCCCGGCGCGAGCGTCCGCAGCCGGGCCGTCGCCCGGCCGCGGACCAGCGGGAGGAGCAGGAGCCAGGCCAGGCCGTAGCGCAGGGCCTGCCCGCCCGCGTACGGGTAGTCGCCGAGGACGCTGTTGGCGGTGAAGGACGCGCCGACGAGGACGCAGGCGAGCGCGGCGAGAAGGGCGCCGCGCGTGGTGGTGGCGTTCATGACGGTGACGCTAGGAAGCGCGGCGGCCCGGTTTAAGGTCCACTTCCATGACGTCATCGGGGACCAATCCGCAACGGCACGCCCCCTCCCCCGCCTGGGAGGTGCTCCTGCCCGCCGCCTCGGCCCCCGCACGCGCGCGTGGCCGCTCACTCCAGGCAGCGCTGCGCGAGGCGATCCGCGCGGGGCGACTCGCGCCGGGCACCCGGCTGCCGTCGAGCCGGGACCTCGCCGCCGACCTGGGCGTGTCGCGCGGGCTGATCACCGAGGCGTACGAGCAGTTGACGGCGGAGGGCTACCTGCGCAGCGACCGGGGCGCCGGCACCTGGGTGGGCGGTGCCGTACGGGCGGCGCCCTCACGCGCGCGTGACCTCGCCCCGCGCACCCCGGGCGCCCGGGCCGACTTCGTACCCGGGACGCCGGACCTGTCGCTGTTCCCGCGCGCGGCCTGGGCCGCCGCACAGCGGGGCGTGCTGGCCGAGCTGCCGCACCACGAGCTGGGCTACCCCGATCCGCGCGGACTGCCCCGGCTGCGCACCGCCCTGGCCGAACTGCTCGCGCGGCGCCGGGGCGTGGTTGCCGATCCGGAGCGGCTCGTGGTCGTCTCCGGGGTGGCCCAGGCGGCCACCCTGCTCGGATTCGCCCTCCACGCGCGCGGGATCCGTACCGTCGGCGTCGAGGACCCGGGCAGCCCGCAGCACAGCGACCTCTACTCCTCGGCCGGCGTCGACGCCGTGCCACTGCCCCTGGACGACGAGGGGATCGCCGTCGATCCGCTGAAGTCGTCGGGGCTGCGGGCGGTGGTGACGACGCCCGCCCACCAGTTCCCCACCGGCATCGCCTACTCCGCGCGGCGGCGCACCGAACTGCTCGAATGGGCACGCTCGGTGGACGGGTTCGTCTTCGAGGACGACTACGACGGCGACTTCCGCTACGACCGCGCTCCGGTCGGCGCGCTCCAGGGGCTCGACCCGCAGCGGGTGGCGTACGCGGGATCGGTGAGCAAGTCGCTCGCTCCGGGGCTGCGGCTGGGCTGGCTGCTGGTGCCCGAAGCGTTGACCGACGAGGTCGTCGAGCGCAAGCGGACGATGGATCTCGGCCATCCCGCCCTCGATCAGGCGCTGTTCGCCCGCTTCCTGGAGCGCGGCGACTACGACCGCCAGCTGCGCCGCTGCCAGCGTGCGTACCGCGAACGGCGCGACGCCCTCGTGGGCGCCCTGGCGGAGCATTTTCCCGGCGCGGAGGTGTCGGGGATCGCAGCCGGGCTGCATGTCATCGCCACGCTGCCGCAGCGGTACGGGCCGCAGGCGCGCTTCCTCGCGGGCGTGGGGGCGGCAGGGGTCGCGGTGCGCCCGCTGGAGGCCTACACGCACGCGCGCGTGACGGGCGACACAGCGGGCCTTGTCCGCCTGGTCCTGGGATACGCGCATCTCTCACCCGCACGGATACGGCAGGGAGTGCGCCTGATGGCGGAGGCCGCCGGCGGCTGACGTCCCCTGGGAAGGGCGGGTTCCTCGGCCAGTTGTTCACCCGTGGTTTCCATGTGCGCCGCGACGCCCCAGTAGGTGTGGCAGTGCACACTGGCCGGTTCCCGTCCCTGGAGGCGCACCCCATGTCACATCGTCCGTTCCCGGGCCGCCGCAGCGTTCTGCGCGGCTCGCTGGCCGCGTCGGCGGCCCTCACCGTGCCCGTGGGCCTCGGCGCGGCACCGGCGTTCGCCCTGTCGGGGCGCCCCCAGGCGGGCTGGGGCGTGCAGACCGGCGACGTGACGACCGACTCCGGTCTGGTGTGGGTACGTTCCGACCGCCCGGCCCGGATGATCGTCGAGACGTCGGCGACCGAGTCGTTCCGCAACCCGCGCAGATGGCACGGTCCGCTGCTCGGCGCGGACACCGACTTCACCGGCACGACCCGGCTGCGCGGACTGCCGGCGGGCGAGCAGATCCACTACCGGGTGCTGCTGGCCGACCCGGACGACCCGCGCCGCACGGGCGAGCCGGTCACCGGCACCTTCCGGACGGCGTCCGCGAGGCGGCGCGACGGCGTGCGGTTCGTCTGGTCCGGCGACCTGGCCGGGCAGGGCTGGGGCATCAACCCGGAGCTCGGCGGCTACCGGATCTACGACGCGATGGCCGCCCTGGACCCGGACTTCTTCCTGTGCAGCGGTGACAACATCTACGCCGACGGGCCGCTCACCGAGACCGTGGCCCTGCCCGGCGGGCGGACCTGGCGGAACATCACCACGGAGGAGAAGGCGAAGGTCGCCGAGACGCTGGCGGAGTTCCGGGGCAACTTCCGCTACAACCTGCTGGACGAGAACCTTCGCGCTTTCAACGCGCGGGTCCCCTCCATCGTCCAGTGGGACGACCACGAGGTCACCAACAACTGGTTCCCGGGTGAGATCTTCGCCGACACCCGCTACACCGAGAAGAACGTCGACGTGCTCGCCGCGCGCGCCCGGCAGGCGTTCTCGGAGTACTTCCCGATCTCGACGCTGCGCCGCCCCGACGGCCGCGTGTACCGGGTCCAGCACCACGGCCCGCTCCTCGACGTCTTCGTGCTGGACATGCGCACGTACCGCGACGCGAACTCGCCGGACGACCAGAGCACCGACCCGGTGGGCATCCTCGGCCGCGAGCAGTTGGAGTGGCTCAAGCGCGAACTGACCCGCTCCCGGGCCGTGTGGAAGGTCATCGCCTCCGACATGCCGCTCGGCCTGGTCGTGCCGGACGGCACCGACGGCAAGCCGAACATCGAGGCGGTCGCGCAGGGCGACCCCGGTGCGCCGCTCGGCCGCGAGCTGCAGATCGCGGAGCTGCTGCGGTTCGTCAAGCACCGGCGGATCACGGGCACGGTCTGGCTGACGGCGGACGTCCACCACACCTCGGCCCAGCACTACGACCCGTCGCGCGCGGCGTTCAAGGACTTCGCGCCGTTCTGGGAGTTCGTCTCCGGTCCGCTCAACGCGGGCGCCTTCCAGGCGAACGCGCTGGACGGCACCTTCGGCCCGGACCGCGTCTTCGTCAAGGCGCCCGCCACCGCCAACGTGTCACCGGCGGACGGTTACCAGTTCTTCGGCGAGGTGGACATCGACGGCGACAGCGGGGAGCTGACGGTCCGGCTGCGCGAGCAGGACGGCACCGTACTGTTCACCCAGGTGCTCCAGCCGGGTCGCGTCGGTCAGTAACTCCCGTAGCCTTGAAGGGTGCCGCGTACCGGCGCCATCCCTCGGTACGCGGCACAACTGTCAAATAGGCAACAAATGGGTCAGATGTACGCTTTACCCATCAGTCACAATGCGTTCGTGATCACGCAACACCCTTCCTTCACAGTGGGCGTATGACTGAAGACATGTCCGCTGTGACCCTGCTCCTGATCTCGGCCGTCGTCCTGGCCACGGCGGTCGCCTTCTTCACCTGGTGGTCACGCCGCCACGGCCACGCCCCACCGAAGAGCGATACCGGCGCCCGGCCGCCGGCCGGGGAGAGTGGCCTGTGGCGGATGCGGACGACCGTGAAGGACGAACCGGGATCCCTGGCCGCGCTGTGCACCGCCCTCGCCGGCCACCGGGTCGACATCCTCAGCCTCCAGACGCATCCGCTCGGCGCGGACACCGTCGACGAGTTCCTGCTGCGCGCCCCCGGCGCACTCGCGGCGGACGAGCTCGACCGGGCGGTGTCGCTGGCGGGCGGCACCGGCACCTGGATCGAGCGGGCCGACGCCCACGACCTGGTGGACGCGCCGACCCGGGTCCTGGGCCTGGCCACCCGTACCGCGCTGGACGCGGCGGAACTCCCGCTGGCGCTCAGGCAGTTGCTCGGCCGGTGCACGATCCGCTCGCTGCCCGCCCGGCCCCCGGGCGGTGGCCGCGGCACGGACGGTGTGCCGGTGGAGGGGGTCCTGGAGGACACCGTGATGCGGCTGCGAGCGCCGGAAGGCGGAGTGATCACCGTGGAGCGGCCGTATCTGCCCTTCACGCCGACCGAGTTCGCGCGGGCGCGTGCCCTGGTGGAGCTGGACGCCCGCCTCGGCCCGCGCGTCCCGCGCAGCGACGACGTGCTGACGCTGCCCGAGGGCAACGACATCACCATCCGGCGGGCCGACACCGGTGACATCGAGGCCGCGAAGGCGATGCACGAGCGGTGCTCCCCACGCACTCTCGGGATGCGCTACCACGGGCCGCTCGGTGACGTGGACCGCTACCTCAACCACCTGCTCAGCCCGCGTTTCGGCCGCACGCTCGCGGCGCGGACCGCCTCCGGCCGCGTCGTCGCCCTCGGCCACCTGCTGTGGGACGGCGACGAGACGGAGGTGGCCCTCCTCATCGAGGACGACTGGCAGCGCCGGGGCCTCGGCGGCGAACTCCTCACCCGGCTGGTCGCGATGGCCGTCGAGGCGAACTGCGCGAGCGTGTACGCCGTGACGCAGTCGTCCAACACCGGCATGGTCGCCGCGATGCGCGGCCTCAACCTGCCCCTCGACTACCAGATCGAGGAGGGCACCCTCGTCGTCACGGCCCGCCTGGACACGGCGGCGGTCGGCTCCGCGCTGCCGTACGACCGGCCGTCGCGGCGGTTCGTACGGGACTGAGCTCAGACGCGGCTCACCGGCTGCCGCACCCCCAACGCCCCGTCCAGGTCGGCCCACAGGTCCTCGACGTCCTCCAGGCCCACCGACAGCCGCAGCAGCCGGTCGCTCACCCCGGCGCCCCTGCGGTCGTCGGCGTCGACGATGCGATGGCTGATCGAGGCCGGGTGCTGGATGAGGGTGTCTACGCTGCCGAGGCTCACGGCGGGGGTGATCAGGCGGACGTCGGCGATGACCTCGTGCGGGTCGCCGGCCACCTCGAAGGCGATCATCGCGCCCCCGATGCGCGGATAGTGGACGCGGGTGACGCGCGGGTCGGCGGCGAGCCGGCGGGCGAGCTCGGCGGCGTTCGCGGAGGCGGCCCGCACCCGGACCGGCAGCGTCGAAAGGCCCCGCAGCAGCAGGTATCCGGCCAGCGGATGCAGCACCCCGCCGGTGGCGAACCGCACCTGCCGCAGCCGCCCGGCGAACTCCTCGTCGCAGGCCACCACCCCCGCCATCACGTCCCCGTGACCCCCGAGGTATTTGGTGGCGCTGTGCAGCACCAGCCGTGCGCCCTGCCCGGCGGGGCGCTGGAGCACGGGCGTGGCGAAGGTGTTGTCGGCGAGCAGCGGCACGCTGCCGCAGGCATGGGCGACGGCCCGCAGGTCGACTTCGGCGAGGGTCGGGTTGGCCGGGGACTCGACCATGACCAGGCCGGTGTCCGGCCGCAGCGCGTCCGTGATCCCGGCCGGGTCGGTCCACGTCACCTCCGAGCCGAGCAGCCCTGCGGTCAGCAGATGGTCGCTGCAGCCGTACAGCGGGCGTACGGCCACGACATGGCGCAGTCCGAGAGAGGCCCGTACAAGAAGGACCGCGGTCAGCGCGGCCATGCCGCTGGCGAACGCGACCGCGCTGCCGGTGCCCTCCAGGCGGGCCAGGGCCGTCTCGAAGCGGGCGACGGTCGGGTTGCCCAGGCGGGCGTAGACCGGGGGGCCGTCCGGTTCGGCGCCGGTGGTGGCGAAGGCGTCGATGCGGGCGGCCTCTCCCCGGCTGTCGAAGGAGGGGTAGGTGGTGGACAGGTCGATCGGCGGGGCGTGCAGGCCCTGCCGGGCCAGGTCGTCCCGCCCGGCGTGCACGGCCTCGGTGGCCAGTGCGCGGGGTGTTCTCGCCGCGGTGCGGCGTACGTCGTCGTACGCGTGCGTGCTCGCTGAGACTGAGTCCATGGACGAGAGGGTGAACAGCGACCGGGTCACAAGGAGGCTGGGCCGTGTTACGTTCGGCCGATGACCGAGTCCGTCGTACTGGATCCGGTGGATCTCCAGCTGCTGCGGCTGCTGCAGAACGACGCCCGGACGACCTACCGCGACCTCGCCACCCGGATCGGGGTGGCGCCGTCGACCTGCCTGGACCGCGTGACACGGCTGCGCCGTGCGGGCGTGATACTCGGGCACCGGCTGCGGGTCGATCCCGCCAAACTGGGCCGAGGCTTGCAGGCGCTGCTGTCCGTGCAGGTCAGGCCGCATCGGCGGGAGCTGGTGGGGCCGTTCGTGGAGCGGATCCGGGCGCTGCCGGAGGCGCGGACCGTCTTCCACCTGACCGGCCCCGACGACTACCTGGTCCATGTCGCGGTCGCGGACATGGCGGACCTGCAACGGCTGGTCCTGGACGAGTTCACCGCCCGGCGTGAAGTGGCCCGCGTGGAGACCCGGTTGATCTTCCAACAGTGGGAGTGCGGACCGCTGTTGCCGCCGGATACGCCCTCGGCTCAATCCGGATGACGGCCGCGGCCCCTCGTACGAGGATGGTCCGCATGTCAGAGACGAACAGCCCGCTGCCCCGTGAGGTCGCCGACGCCTACGTCGAAGAGCTCATCGCCCTCGATCCGGTCACCGGCACCTACCTAGGCGTACGGGAGAGTTCGAGCCGTCTCCCCGACCTCTCGCCTTCCGGTCAGGAGGCGCTTGCCGAACTGGCGCGGACGACCCTCGCGCGGCTCGACGAGGCGGAGCGCCGGCCTGGGGCCGACCGTGACATCGAGCGGCGTTGCGCGCGCCTGCTGCGCGAACGCCTCACTGCGGAACTCGCCGTGCACGAGGCCGAGGAGTGCCTGCGCGCGGTCGGCAACATGGCCACGCCCGCGCACCAGGTGCGCGAGGTGTTCACGGTGACGCCCGCGCAGACGGACGAGGACTGGGCGGCGATCGCCGAGCGGATGCGCGCGGTGCCGGCCGCGCTGGCGGGCTATCGCGCGTCCTTGGCGCTCGGCCTGGAGCGCAAGCTGTTCGCGGCGCCGCGCCCGACCGCCACGTTCGTCGAGCAGCTCACCGAGTGGGCGGACACCGACGGGTCCGGCCGCGGCTGGTTCGAGGACTTCGCGGCCGCCGGTCCCGAGTCGCTGCGCCCCGAGCTGGACGAGGCCGCCCGTACGGCGACCGCGTCCGTCGTGGAACTGCGGGACTGGATGCGGGACGTGTACGTGCCGGCGATCGAAGGCGCGCCGAACACGGTCGGGCGGGAGCGCTACGCCCGCTGGGCGCGCTACTACAACGGTACGGATCTCGACCTGGACGAGGCGTACGCGTACGGCTGGGCCGAGTACCACCGCCTTCTCGCCGAGATGGAGAAGGAGGCCGAGAAGATCCTGCCCGGTGCCGCCACACCGTGGGTGGCGCTCGCGCACCTCGATGAGCACGGCCGGCACGTCGAGGGCGTGGACGAGGTCCAGAAGTGGCTGCAGGGCCTGATGGACCAGGCGATCGAGGCACTCGACGGCACCCACTTCGACCTCGCCGAGCGGGTACGGACGGTGGAGGCGTGCATCGCCCCGCCCGGTGGCGCGGCGGCCCCGTACTACTCGCCCCCGTCGGAGGACTTCTCGCGGCCCGGCCGCACCTGGCTGCCGACGATGGGCCAGACCCGCTTCCCGGTCTACGACCTCGTCTCGACCTGGTACCACGAGGGCGTCCCCGGCCACCACCTCCAGCTCGCGCAGTGGGTGCACGTGGCGCAGGACCTCTCCCGCTACCAGGCGACGGTCGGCATCGTCAGCGCCAACGCCGAGGGCTGGGCGCTGTACGCGGAGCGGCTGATGGACGAGCTGGGCTTCCTCACGGACGCGGAGCAGCGGCTCGGCTACCTGGACGCGCAGATGATGCGGGCCGTGCGGGTGATCGTCGACATCGGCATGCACCTGGAGCTGGAGATCCCGGCCGACTCCCTGTTCCACCCGGGTGAGCGCTGGACTCCGGAGCTGGCCGAGGAGTTCTTCGGGGCGCACAGCAGCCGTCCGGCGGATTTCGTCGAGAGCGAGCTGACCCGCTACCTCACCATCCCGGGCCAGGCCATCGGCTACAAGATCGGCGAGCGGGCCTGGCTGCTGGGCCGGGAGAAGGCACGCGAGCGCCACGGCGAGGCGTTCGACCTGAAGGCGTGGCACATGGCGGCCCTCTCGCAGGGTTCGCTGGGCCTCGACGACCTGGTGGACGAGCTGTCCGCGCTCTGACCGGCCGTTCAGCCGCTCAGCTGTTCAACGCCGGAACCCGCCCTCCGAGTCGATGACCTGCCCCGTGACCCAGCCTGCCTCGTCCGTCGCCAGCCAGGCGATGAGGCGGGCCGGGTCGTCGGGCATGCCCCAGCGGCCGGTGGGGAAGCGGGCGGCGACGGCCGCGTAGGCCTCGCCGGTCAAATAGCCGGTGTCCACGGGGCCGGGGTTGACCGTGTTCACCGTGACGCCGTGCTCGGCGAGTGTGGTCGACAGGGAGCGGGTGATCGAGGCGAGGGCGCCCTTCTGGAGGGCGTACGCGATCTCGCCCGGCATGCCGCCCGCGAGGTCCTGCCCGGACGTCATCATCACCACGCGCCCGCCCGGCCCGGGCGACGTGGCGCGCGCTCTGGCGTACGCCTGCACGAGCAGCAGCACCGAGCGGGTGTCGACGGCCCAGTGGGCGTCGAGCATCGCCGCGTCGATCTCGTCGAGGCTGCCGTCCGAGCCGCTGAGGGCGTGGTTGGCGACGAGGATGTCGAGCCGTCCGCCGAGCGCCGCAGCCGCGGTGGCGACCAGTTCGGCGGGCGCCGCCGGGTCGGACAGGTCGCTCGGCCCCGCGACGACCAGCGCGCCGGGGTCGCCCTGCGCCGCGCGGACGGAGGCGGTCACCTCCTCGGGCCGGTCGGCGCCCCAGGGCATCGCGGCGTCGTGCGGCACGTGGTGGTGCAGGTACACGCTCGCCCCGTACGCGACGAGCCGCCGTGCCACCGCATGCCCGATCCCGGCCCGTCTGCTCGCCCCGGTGACCAGAGCGGTCCGACCGCGCAGGGGCAGGGGGTCACGGCGCAGGTCTTCGGGGGCGGGATGCGGAAGGTAGGGCATGGGCACCCATGATGGGGAGCGGGGGCGGGCGACGCACTTGTTTTTTCACGGCGCCCGCGCGCCCTCTCAGTCCGCCAGTGCCCCTCGGTCCGCCAGTGCCCCTCGGTTCGCCTGCGTCCCCTCAGACCGCCTGCGCCCCCTCAGACCGCCTGCGTCCCCTCAGTTCGCCAGTTTCCGTATCTGCACCAGGCCCAGCCACGTCTCCGGCCCCGGCTGCACGTGAGCCGCGCGGACGGTGTAGTGGCCGGGGGCCAGCGCGACTCTGACGTGGTCGGTGCGGGTGGAGTCGTTGCCGGGCCAGGCCGCGTCGAACAGGAGCACCGGTCCGGGGACGGTCCAGCGGACCTCCGGCTCCCACAGCGCCGTCTCGAGCGCCGTCGGCACCTGGGCGAGGAGTTCCTCCTCGGAGTCGGCGGCGGCCCACCGTACGAAGGTGCCGTGGTCGGGAAGGTAGGTGGTGGAGGCCGGTTCGTCGCCGAACACGAGGGCCGCGCTGTCCCCGACGGGCAGCAGTCCGACGAAGCCGTCCACCTCGCAGGCCCGGTCGTAGTCCGAGGCCGTCTCCTCCCCGTCGGCACCCGCCCAGAACGGCAGCACCGCCTCCGGTACCGCGATGAGCGGCCCACCGCCCGACTCCACCCATTCCGCCGCGCCCGGTTCCGCGTATCTCACCATGGCGCAGAACCTACAGGCGAGGGGGCCGCACTCGGCAACCCGGCGGAACGCCGCATTCAGCAGCCGCAGTCCGCCGCGTCCACGGGCGCGGTCAACGGGTCGGCGTCGCGCCGCTCGCGGCCCTGCCAGGCCTCGGACTCGAAGCCCTCGCGCACCCAGTACTCGAACCCGCCCAGCATCTCCTTGACCTGGTAGCCGAGTTCGGCGAGGGCGAGCGCGGCGCGGGTCGCGCCGTTGCAGCCGGGACCCCAGCAGTACGTCACCACCGGCACGCCCCTGTCGAGGAGCTGCCCGGCCTGCTCGGGGATGAGCGCGGTCGGCAGATGGACCGCGCCGGGGATGTGGCCCTGGTCCCAGGACGCGGTGGAGCGGGAGTCGAGAACGACGAACCCGGGGTCGCCGTCGGCCGCGAGCGCGGCGGCGACGTCGGAGACGTCCGCGTGGAAGACGAGACTGGCCCGGAAGTAGGCGGCGGCCTCGGCCGGGGCGGCGGGGGCGACGCGCAGGACGGGGTTGTCGGCGGTCGTGCTGGTGGTCATGATCTGGCCCTTTCCCTCACGGGTCTCGATGCCAGAAATCTACGGTCGATGATCACCGGTCTGAAGGTGTGTTCCCCGGCAGACCTCTTGATCGGCCGGGGATTCCCCTGCTATCCCGGTCCCATGGCCGCGTTTTCCCCGGACGCCACCGACTGGCGCATCCTCGACGTCCTCCAGCGGGAGGGCCGGGCCAGCTTCGCCGAGCTGGCCCGTGCCGTCTCGATGTCCCCGAGTGCCGTGACCGAGCGGGTGCGGCGGCTGGAGGAGGCGGGCGTCATCCAGGGCTACTCGGCGGTCGTCGACCCCGAGCGGCTCGGTCTGCCGATCCTCGCCTTCGTGCGGCTGCGCTATCCGAACGGCAACTACAAGCCGTTCCACGACCTCGTCGCCGTGACGCCGGAGATCCTGGAGGCGCACCACGTGACCGGCGACGACTGCTTCGTCATCAAGGTCACGGCCCGCTCGATGCGCCACCTGGAGGAGGTGTCGGGCAAGATCGGCGCGCTGGGGTCGGTCACGACCAGCGTCGTCTACTCCTCACCGCTCCCCCGCCGCCCGCTGGGTCACTGACCGCGCTGCCGCACCACCGAGCCCGACCTGCCCTTCACGATCTCCAGCTGGGCGTGGATCCGCCGCCGCAGATCGGCGACGTGGCTGACGATGCCCACGCTGCGGTCGCGTTCGCGCAGGGAGTCGAGGACGTCGAGGACCTCGTCGAGGGTCTGGTCGTCGAGGCTGCCGAATCCCTCGTCGATGAAGAGCGTGTCCAGGCGGACCCCGCCGGCCTCGTCGGTGACCACGTCGGCCAGGCCGAGGGCGAGGGCGAGGGAGGCGAAGAAGGTCTCGCCGCCCGACAGCGTGGCCGTGTCGCGCTCACGCCCGGTCCAGGCGTCGACGACGTGCAACCCGAGCCCGCTGCGGCCGCGTCCGGCCCGGTCGGCGAAGTGGACGAGCGTGTAGCGGCCGGACGACATGCGCTGAAGGCGGACGGTCGCCGCGGCGGCCACCTGCTCCAGGCGAGCCGCCAGGACGTACGACTCCAGGCGCATCTTCCGCTCGTTGTCGGCGGAGGTGCCCGCGGTGAGGGAGGCCATGCGGGCGACCCGGTCGTGCTCCTCGCGCAGGGGTGCGAGGCGTCGTACTCCGGTCTCCGCGCGCGCGGAGAGGCCGTCGAGTTCCGTGCAGCGGCGGGCTGCCGCGTCCCAGGCGGAGGCGGCGGCGCGCAGCCGGGCGGCCGCGTCGGCGGCGGTCCGTTCCGCCGCGGCGAGGTCGGCGGGCGGCTGCTCGGCGGCGGCCGCGGTGTCGGCCTCGGCGAGGACCGCGCGGACGGCGGCCTCCTCGGTCTGCCAGGCGTCGAGGCGCCGTTGCAGCTCGCGGTGGGCGGCGTCGTCGAGGAGTGCGGCGGCCGCGGCCTGCGGGTTGTCGAACCCGGCGCGGAAGGCGGCCTCGGCGAGCCGCCCGTCGGCTGCCTTGAGGCGCTCGGCGCTCTCCTCGGCGGCCCGCGCGGTGTCGGCCGCGTCGGTGAGCCGGGAGACCTGCCGCTCCAGCTCCGCGGCCCGCGCGGCCACGCTGGCCCGGGTACCGCGGGCCTGCGCCAAATCCTCCTCCAGCGCGGCCCGTTCCCGCTCCAGGGTGTCCCGGCGGGCGGTCCTGGTCGCCGTGGACAGCGCGGCCTGCTGCCGGTCGGCGGTCCGCCGCTCATGCTCCTGCTCGGCCCGGCGCAGCTCCTCGTGCGCGGCGTGCAGGCCGGAGGCGTCCCGGCGGGCCTGCGCGTGAAGCCGTTCCAGCTCGTCGGCCTCGTCGGCGAGCCGGCCGGTCGGGGTGTCGCCGGCCTCCGCGGTGGCGGCGGCGAGCGCCTCGCGTACGACGCCGAGGCGCCGTTCGTCCTTGGCGTGCCGTTCCTCCGCGCGCTGGTAGGCGGCGAGGGCCTGTTCCTCGGCCTCGCGGTCGACGTGCCCGGCGTCCTTGCGCGCGGGGGCGGGGTGTTCGGTGGCGCCGCAGACCGCGCAGGGTTCGCCGTCGTTGAGGTGGGCGGCGAGTTCCGCGGCGATGCCGTCGAGGCGCTGTTCCTTGAGGTCGAGCCAGTGCTTCTTGGCCTGGAGTGCCTGCTCCTCGGAGGCAAGAACCTTCCGCTGGGCGTCCTCGGTGTCCCCGGCGAGCCGGTCGCGCAGCCGGGCCGCGCTCAGCCGCTTCTGGGCGGGCTCGCGCCGCACGGCGAGCTGTTCGGCGCGGGTGGCGGCCTCCTGGGCGGCCTCGATACGGGTCTGCAGGTCCGCGCGGGTCGCGTCCCAGCCGGCGAGCCAGCCCTCGCTCTCCGCCAGGATCTCCTCGTCGGCGCGCTCCTGGCGGTCCAGGTCGGCGCGCTCGGCGACGAGTTGGGCGAGGCGCTGTTCGGCGCGGCGGGCCGACTCCAGGCCGCCCAGTTCCTCGGCGGCGCGGCGGGCCGCTGTGGCGAGTCCGCTCGCACCGGCGTCCGCGTGGCCCTCCGGGAGCAGGGCACGCGCGTGTGCCGCGGCATCGGCCGCCCTGCGGTGCTCGGTCTCGGCCGCGTCGCGCAGCTCCAGCGCCGGCGCCACCGCCTCGGCCTTGCGGGACCGCTCCATGCGCGTCTGCGCCTCACGGTGGGCGTCGGCCCGCTCCTGCAGCCGTTGCGCCCGCTCCCGCGCCTCGGCGAACCGTCGCTGCAACCGCGCGACTTCGCGTACGTCGGCCAGGGCGCGCTCGGCGGCGGCGTGGGCGGCGTCGGCGGCGGCGCGTCCGCGGTGGGCGATGGTGAGCTGCTCCCGGGCGGTGCTGCGGGCGACGGCGGCCGCGGCCAGGACCTCCTCCGCCAGACCGGGCTCCCCCGGTGCCAGCTCGGGCAGTTCCATGGCCTCGCCCGCGGCCTGCTGCATGCGGTGGGCGTCGGCCAGCAGCGCGGCGTCGCCCTCACGCACCCGGGCCTCGATGGTGCGTCGGCGTTCGGCGAGGCGTTTCTCGACCTCGGCGAAGCGGTGGGTGTCGAACAGGCGGCCCAGCAGCCGGCCGCGCGCCTCGGCGTCGGCGCGCAGGAAGCGGGCGAAGTCGCCCTGGGGCAACAGCACGACCTGGCAGAACTGCTCGCGGCTCATGCCGAGGAGCTGGGTGATCTCCTCACCGATCTCCTGGTGGGAGCGGCTGAGGTCCTTCCAGGCGCCGGCCGTGGCGTCGTACTCGCGCAGCCAGCTCTGGGCCTTGTCCAGGGTCGTGCCCGAGCCGCGCTTCTTGGGCCGCTCCCAGGGCGGCTGCCGGGTGATCTCCAACCGCCTGCCCGCGACGGTGAGTTCGAGGGTCACCTGGGTGCGCGTGCCGGCCGCCGCGTGGTCGCTGCGCAGGGTCAGGCCCTGGCCGCTCTGCCGTGCGCCCGGAACGGAGCCGTACAGGGCGTAGCACACCGCGTCCAGGACGGAGGTCTTCCCGGCGCCCGTCGGCCCGTGCAGCAGGAAGAGCCCGGCGGCCGACAGGTCGTCGAAGTCGACGCTCTGGGAACCGCCGAAGGGCCCGAACGCGGTGATGTCCAGCCGGTGCAGCCTCACCGCGCCACCTCCCGCACCACGTCGTCCGCGCGGACGGCGTCGAAGGCGTCCCGCAGCACCTCCTGCTCACGCGTGTCGGGACCGGCGCCGCGCACATGGGTCACGAAGTCCTCGGCGATCTGCTGGTCGCTGCGGCCCGCCAGGCGTCGGGCGTACGACACGTCGGGGTCGTCCGGGGCCCGTTCCGGGGCGAAGACGAGGCTGAGGGTGTGCGGGAAGCGCTCGGTGAGCCGGGCCATGGGATCGGCCGGACGGACGGCGTCGGTGAGCGTGGCCTCGACCCACGCCTCCTCGTGCCGTGCCAGCTCCGGGCCGGCGAGCAGGTCCTCCAGCGTTCCGCGGATGCGGGCCAGCGCGCGCGGCACGGGGCAGTCGATCCGCTCGGCGGTGACCGTCCCGTCGGCGTCCAGGTCGACGAGCCACATGGTCTTGCGGTGGTCGGACTCCGAGAAGGAGTACGGCAGCGGGGAGCCGGAGTAGCGCACGCGCCCGGTGATGGTCTGGCAGCCGTGCAGGTGCCCGAGGGCCGCGTAGTCGACGCCGTCGAAGACGCCGGCGGGCACGGCGGCCACTCCGCCGACGGTGATGTCCCGCTCGCTGTCGCTGGCCTCGCCGCCGGTGACGAAGGCGTGGGCGAGGACGACGGAGCGGGTGCCACGCGCGCGCGTGGCGAGGTCGGCGCGGACCCGGTCCATGGCGGCGGCGAGCACGGCCTCGTGCCCGGCCCTCTCCACCCCGAACTCGTCCTTCACCAGGGCGGGTTCGAGATAGGGCAACCCGTAGAAGGCCACATCACCGAATCCGTCCGCCAGCACCACCGGCGTCCCGCACGCCGACGGCTCGGTCCGCAGATGGACGCCCGCCCGGCCGATGAGCCCGGCGCCCACCCCGAGACGGCGCGCCGAGTCGTGGTTCCCGGAGATCATCACCGTCGGCACACCGAGGTCGGCGAGCCGGTGCAGGGCGTCGTCGAACAGCTCGACTGCCGCCAGCGGCGGCACCGCCCGGTCGTAGACGTCCCCGGACACGACCACCGCGTCGACCTCCCGCTCCCGCACGGTCGCGACGAGGTGCCCGACGAACTCGGCCTGCGCACCGAGCATGTTCACCCGGTGGAACGCCCGGCCGAGGTGCCAGTCGGAGGTGTGCAGAATTCTCAAGACACTGCTCCGACCTGCATGTTTCCCCCTACTTCGCCTCTGGACTCAGCACCGAACCAGCACGGTTCCCGCTCTCAGCACCGACCACGCTAACGCCTGTCAGTACCTGGTCCATCACAGACCTCAGTCTGCCACCGGCATCTGGCGTCAGGTGGCCGTAGATGTCTGCCGTGATCTGAATGGTTGCGTGGCCGAGCCACCGCGACACTTCGAGAAGGGAGACACCGCCCGCGATGGCGCTACTCGCAAAGAAGTGACGCAGCGTGTGCGCAGTCCACGGCTCGTCGACATATCCCGCCCTCTTTACCGCAGCCTTGAATTCAGTCCGATAGTTCGAGTCGAGCACCTCGCCTCCATGATGGGCATGAAGAAGGTAGCCCTCATGGCCCAGGCCGTGCTGTGAAACATGCCGCTCGACTGCCGACCACACGAAAGGGGGAACAGGAACGTCGCGCCACTCACCTTCGTCGCGAGCCTTCAGAGGCGCCAACTCGGCCTTGTATCCATTAGACCGCTTCACTCTTACAAACTGACGCCGAAGCCGCAGCATTCCGGAATCGAAGTCTGCATACCGAACGGCGAGGACTTCCCCGATCCGCAAACCACATCCCGCCATTAGCCATACCGAGATAGCCCAATCAGACCGGATCTCTTTGGCGATATTCCTCACATCCTTCCCATCCGGGAGGGACTTCTCATCGAGACGCTTGGTCTTCATTTTGGGAATGGCAGCAAGAGTGACAGGCGATTCAGATATCCGCTTTTCAGCAACCGCAGACCGGAAGAGGGCGCGAAGCGGGGCCATCAACGTGTGGTAAACGGTTCTACGCGACAGACCTCCTGCAATCAGCGCCATACACATGATCTCAATGTCTCGCGGGGTGACGCTTACCAACATCTTTCGCCCGATGTGCGGCCCCAGATGGAGCTCGATATATCGAGCATAGTTCGCTCTCGTCGTATCCTTCACGGCACGCCGAGCCAGCCAGTCTTCCGCGTAGTCCCGCACAAGAATCCTGCCAAGATCAGGATCCAGGTATGAACGCTCACGCTTATCGTTTTCCACTTTGATTCCAAAATCGGCTGCCTCCCGCCGCGAATCGAATGACTTCTCACGCTGCCGTCCACCGCGCCCCCCTGGCTCTCGATATCGAACCGTCCATGGATGTCCACACCGATTTTTGGGGCATGGATAATTCAAACTCTTCTCATCTGTCTTGCACTTTTGAAATACCGTGGCCACGAGTTTCTTCTTCTCTCCTATCAGGCAGAGTAGTGCCGTTATCCATAGTTGTCTTCGAGATACGCTACGATGTCGCGCTCGCGGAATCTCAGGAGCCGCCCGACCTTTTGGGCCTTCAGCCCCCACTGGCGGTACTTGTTCCGCACCGTAATGTCACTGACCTTCAGCCATGCGGCCACTTCTTCCGGGGTCAGCAGCCGGTTGCTCCCCCCGGCGGTCAAGACGTCATCTCGCGATTGCAGGTAAAGTCGGAATCGGTGAGCGAGGCATGCGGGCCTGCCAGCCCAGATCGCAATTGGGCATGGGGCAGCGCGGATCGGCACATGGTAAGTGTTCCTTGCGAAGGTGCGCACGGGGCGACAGAGCGGAACCAACAACCCCGAGGACCCACGCCGACTCGGCGAAGGCACCGCTGACATTCAGCCATCAGGCGCTGCGGGTTCAGGGCAGCAGCGGGCCGGGGGCCGCGCAAACCTCCTTGCGTCTTATGCGGCGCTGCCCTACTGCGTCCGCCACGGCTCCACCGCCAAGCACAGCCGGGTGCGAACACCATCAAGACTCCGCACGATCCCCGGTTTGGGTAACCGGGGATCGTCTGCTATCTACCGCTCTGCACTACGAGAGCTGCCCCTCACTCCTTTCACCGCCTCGTTCAGGAAGCCAGGCGGTACGAGCCCAAAGTGAGAATCGTGCCCTCCGCGACAAGCACCAGCAGCCCGTCGCTGGTAAGGCGGTCGACGCCGCGCGCCACGACGCGCTCGGAAGCGCCAACGGCGTGGGGAGTGTGGCGGGTTGTTGCGGCGCCGGGATGTGCCGCGATGCACGCGAGGACCTCTCGGACGCGGAGGTAGCCGCGTTATAGCAAGTCCTCGCCGACGAGACCTGCCGCCGCCCAGACGCAGAGACACAGCCCTGTAGACAGGGCAGCGTAGTCCTCTGTCACCTGGACGATCCATGCGTTCACCGCGCTGAGCGCCATGAGGATGGAGGCAGTGATGGGGCAGATCGGATTGCGGGATTCGGCAGGTGGACTCCTTGGGGCTGCGCTCGGTCACGGGACCGAGTAGCGCGGGCTGCGGACTGGGGGCGACCGTCTGCCGGTTTGGCCCAGAAGCCCACATACCTACGCTGACCTGGTGTTTTCCGGGTCCTTGTACGTTGACATGATCCTGGAAGAGGTTCCAGTCCGTTGGGGCTCTTTCTCGTCTGCCGTGAGCTGAAGGTTTCCGGCAGACACTTACCTATTGCTCGAGGCCCCAGATCGGAGTGAAAGATCACAGGCCGGGCAGGGCGGCGTTGACGGCAGGCGAATGCGAGAGCGTCCGCGACCAGTTCGGTCCGTATGAGGGACGGCACGCCAGCGTCTCCGCTATCCCTGCTGGAGCGAAGACAACCGGCGGTGCTCTCCGCTCCAGCGCCCAGCAACGGGCATACGCGGGGGGCTTAAGAAGGCTGAACCACCGGCTGGATAGGGTCGCGGCAGCCGAGCCGGAAGGTAGTTGTATGCCCAACGACATTGTGATTGCGCAGACGACCAGCGACGACGAGGATCAGGCGAAGGCGTTGGCCCGGGGCGCGGTCGAGAGCAAGCTGGCAGCAGGCGTGCACATTGACGCGCCGATCACCGCCTACTACTGGTGGGAGGGCAAGATCGAGGCAGCGCAGGAGTGGCGGATCTCGTACATGACCACAACAGACCGTCTCCTGGCACTGGAAGCCTGGCTGCACGAGAAGCACCCGTACGACGTCCCCCAGTGGATCACGCTGCCCGTGACCGGCGGGTCGGAGGCGTACCTGTCCTGGGTTGTCGAGGAAACAGCAGCGGGCTGAGAAGCGACGGGCCCGCTGTACGTCGGCTTTCGCGTCCCGAGCTTGCCCGCGTGTACCTCACCGAGTGGCGCTCATGAAGCGAACTCCGCTAAATGCAGGGCTAGTTCGCGCCCTCCATCGGGGAGCGACGCTGCGATGGCCGCAGCGCGCTCCTTGCCCATCGTGTTGGGTTTGGCCTGAGCCGCTGCGGCGAATTGGCGTGACACGTAGACGCCTTGGTCGACGTCGCCGCCTCGTAGGAGGGCCGAAGCGAGATCACCGAGAGCCACGACGCCTCCGTCCGGAAGCTCCTCTCCAAGGCGGTCGACTGCGGTGTCAGCTGTGGACGTGAGTTCGGGGTTCGAGACGATCGCAGCAGCCCTCGTGCGGCCGGACTCTTGGCCGACGCCCGCTGGCGTGGTCTGCGAAGTCGTAGGCGAAGCGCGCGCACTCCAGCGCCCGGAGCGCATCCGCCTCATCGCCGACCGCCGCAGCTTCCTCCGCATGCCTACCGAGGACCCAGGCCGCAGCAGTCGCGTTGCCGTGGCCTCGCACGTCCCTGGTCGCTTGGGAGAGGAACTCCAACTTCGCCTTCGGCGTCGAGGCGCCATAGCTGGTATAGGTCAGGGCCAGAGCTCGGAGTGGAGGGTGGCCGCGCCACCGCCCTCCTTGCCTACGCCGGCCTGCACGGTCACAAGTACGCCATCAACGCCACGCTCGGCACCCCGGAACCCGGGACGATCCTGACCTCCGATCCGGAGGACCTCGCGACGCTGTGCGGTGGGCACGCCACCGTCATAAAGTCTGATCCTGCTGTGAACGGCCGTGCGCGCCTTGGACGCTCGCCCGAAATGTGGGCTGAGCTAGGTACTCCACTGCTGGTCGTCTTCTGGTGCCTGCCACAGGCTCAGCCACGGGTTCTGTGGAGGGACAGCGACCCATAGACCCAGCAGCGGGCAGACGGCCCAGTTTCAGGAGGACCGGCCCTGGACGACGTAACCCTGGACACTGTTCGCCCTCATCACACATGCCGGCCCCTACCTAAGCTTGACGATCACCGGTCCGCTCTTCGGCATCGCCTGGTTCCACCGCCGCAACGGGGCGCGGCCAAGGTCCGTTCTCCCGCTGGTAGGACTCTCTTGCGCCAAGGACGAGAGGGGCTGCCTACGGCGCTTCGTACTCCCTGGGCATGTGGATTTCTCCGATGGTGGCCGGGTCGCGTGGTACTGGAATGGCCTGGGTGCTGATGACCTGGGTGCCCGTGGCCTGGGCTGCGTTTGCCAGATCTCGCAGGACGTCGTCGACCACGGTGGTGCCGATGCCCTGCTGGTACGGGTTGTCCAGGAGCAGCAGGCCGGGGAAGGCGGCTTCTTCGTCGAGGTCGGATGCCAGGAAGAGGGTGGCGTAGCTGTAGGCCAGGAAGAAGAGCACCTTCGTCTCTGCCCCCAGGGCTTGGTCCCAGGGGCGGGTGCCGACGTAGAAGGTGAGGTCACTGTCGTTGATGGTGATGGCGCCCTTGACCCAGCCGCGTTCGCGGTATCGGTGGAGAAACTCGTTCATGCGCTCGGCGAACAAGGCGCATCGTTCGACGGAGGCGAGCGTGGCTGTGGCAACTGCCGCAGGCTCTTGGCCAAGTGTGTCAACAGCTTGTTGTGCAGCGGTGACGGCCTGGCTCGCTACCGCGCGGCGTTGAAGGATCTCTTCAATGGCAGGAAAAGCTGTCATCTTCTGTTCGAGCTGGGCGATCTGGGCGGCGAGGTTTTCGAGGCTGGCCATGAAGGGAGCCAGCTGCGCGGCGCGTTGTTCGTTGATGCGGTGCGCGAGCCGTGCCTGTTCGTCTTGGAGGGCCACTCGGCGAGTGCGGGCCGTCTGCAGATCGGCGGCAGTGCGGGCGGTGACGTCTTCCAGGTCGGCAAGTTCCGACTTGAGCGACCGGATCTCCACTTGTGCCCGTCGGCGGCGCTGGTCGTCGTCGACAGGTTGGAAGCACAGGTAGCAGGCGTCTTCGCCGTGCTCTCGGTGCGGGTCCACGCGTTGTTCGCACGCTGGGCAGAGTCGTACGGGGAGAGCGTCGAAGATCTCCACGGAGGCGATGAGGCGTTCCATGCGGGTCACTTCCGAGGTGACCGTCTGGGCGGAGTAGGCGTGTTCGCTGCCCAGTTGTTCGAGCGCAACGACCTCGTCGACCGCCAGTTGTAGCCGCCTGGATATGTCTTCGTAGACGCTCGTCAGTGACGAGTCGTATCCGGCCGCCACCGCGGTGGTGGACGTTCCCTGCAGGAGGCTGTTGATCTCCTGCGTCAGTTCGTGACGCCGTTGGCGAACCGCGTCGAGTTGGGAAGTGACCTCTTCCCGTGCGGTCGCTACCTGGTCTAGGGTGCGGGCGACGGGAATGCGGAGCCGTTCGGAGATGGCGGTGACGGCCTGCAATGTGCTGTCCTGCACGTCCCGCTCCACTGCCTGGGCTTCGGCGAGGCGCCGCTTGGCCTGGGCGACGGCGAAGTCCTTGGTGTCGTAGCGGGAGCCGGCGAAGCCGAGGAGCATGCTGATAACGCCGCGCCGGATGAATTCCTGCTCCTTGTTGGCGAAGCTCGTCCAGGACTCCTCGTTGCGGTAGAAGTGGCGCAGCAGGTTCCGGAAGGACAAGGGCGTCAGTTCGCTGGCTGTGGCCGGGTGGAGGCCCTTGGGGATGCGCAGGTTGGGCCAGCCCAATTCGCGCAGGATCCAGTCGGAGAAGTCGGCGTCGGTCATCTCGTCTCCGTCGACGTACACCTTGTTCATGCGCCCGTGCTGCAGGAGGCGGGTAAGGATGCGCGGGTGTCCGTTGAGCCGGATCGCGGTGGAGACCTCGATGTATTCGTCGGAGACGGCAGCACCGAGAGCGTCGATCATCCCACCACGGTCGCCGAGGCAGTAGTCGATGACCTTCAGCGTGGTGGTCTTGGAGCTGTTGCGGGGCCCGCTGAGGATGTTCAGCATGCCGGTCCCGAAGGCATACTCGTCGATCTCTGCGGTGTTGTGGACGAGCCTGACGGAGTCGATCCTGATCCCGCGGTCGGGGTGGGCGGTCACGGACTTTGTCATGGCCGGATCTCCTGGCGGAAGGGCGCATTGCCGACCTCGTCTGGGAACAGGTCGTAGATCAGGTTCTTCAGGTCGGTGCCCGACATCGCGGCCAGATTCCCCTGCATGGCCTGACAGCGCCGGACCAGCGGCTGGAACTGGCGGGCCTCGGCAAGGCGTTGCGCTGTCCTCTTGCCGACAGCTTTGAGCTTCACGCGTTCGACCCGGTGGCTCGTGACGGTCACGAGGTCCCTGGAGATGAGGAAGGCGAGGAACTGCCGGTAGCGCTGGTCCCAGGGCCCGTAGCGGTAGCGGATCATCGGTGCCTCGACTTCGGACGGGTCGCGGGCGAGAAACGCGGTTTCGGCATCGACGGCTTCCGGCATCGCGGCGTGGGCCCGCTCCAGGAACCCCGGATAACGCACGAAGAAGTCAAGTTTGGCGAACTTCGTCCGTCCCTCGATGTAGGGACCGGGCTCTTCACCGCAGAGGTAGATGAGCAGCAAGAGCCGTGCGGCGTGGAAGTCGGGAGAGTCGTCCGGGTCCCAGGCGCGATACAGCGGGGGCACCACGCTGCTGCCGATCTTATGAGGCATCGGCGTACCTGTTCTGGCAGCGTGCCGTGATGTCGGAAAGCACTGCGTGCGCCTCGGCGAGGGTGAACTGCCGGCTGGTCACCTCGGGCATCTCGCTCACCGCCACGAGCGTCTCGAAGTACGCCGCTGAGCCGGCGTCGAGACGTCCGGCGCGTCGCTTCGCCATCATGAGCGTGCAGATGGCATTGATCTGATCGGCCAGATCGTCGTATGCGCGGCGCCGGGTGCCGATGCTGGCGCGGTAGGTGCGACGAAAGGCGAGCATGGCATCGTGCTGAGCTTCCACTTCGGGCTCCGGTATTTCGGCAGCCCGTAGCTTGTGCTTGAGTTTCATCAACAGTTCGGTGGAACCGTCTCGCCGCCGCCCGGTGGCTCTGCGCACGCTGTCATCCAGGGCCGCGCCGAAGTCGTCCGCAGTAAAGACTCTCGGTCGCAGCTCAAGGGCGCTGCGGGCGATGTATCGGGAGATCAGCCAGATCATGACCTCCTCGACTTCCTCGTACAGCGGTTTCTCTCCCAGGCACGCCTCCACCAAGGGCGCAAGCCGCGCCATGGCCTCCGCCTCGACCTGGTCGATGGTGCGCGCCTCCACCAGCACGTCCAGACGGTCGACGCACCATCCGATGTCCCTGCTGTCCGGCAGTTGCACCCCGCGGAGCCTCTTGACGATGTCTGCGCGGGCCTCCGCACTCACCGGACCGCGAGGACGGTCCCGTTCCACGACGAACTCGTACAGGTCCCGCTGGGGCGTCTCGTTGACGATGAAGGTGAACCGTGTGCCGTCCGGCAGCGGCTTGCCCAGGAACAGCTTGCCCAGGTAGCTGCTGTCTGCGGCCTTCTTCTCCTCCGGCCTGCAAATGTTGGCGATACTGTGCCGCGTCCCGGCTTCCTCGATCGTCTTGACCTGCCGGTATACAGGGGCGCCGTCCTGATGGCACAGGATGTCTTCCAGGTCCTCCCACGAGACAGCCGTCCACTGCCCTTCGAGCATGTCCAGGCAGTCCAGCAACGTGACGGCATCCTGGTAGGCGAACCCGCGCCTACTCCGACGGCCGCCGTCAGCAGGCGCGAGAGCCACGGCCACCTCGCGCGCACTGACGCACACCACTGAACCCTCGATACACGGCAAAATGGCCTGTCCGCACAGTTCCCCCATAAGCCACTTCGGAGCGTGCAGTAGATCACTGCATCACCCAGAAGAGCAACGGTCGTGCAGAACATCGGCCTCGCTCCGTGTCCGTGCCGCTACAAACGCAACACCCCAGGAGCACGTACCGACGAACGGCGGGCCCCGGACGCCCGCGTGGGGAACTCGCAGGCACCGGAACGGCCCGGAGCTCCCCGCACCGATGATCATTCGCACCCCGCCGAGCGGCTCGGTTCAGAGCAGCGGGACTAACATCGCGGCCATCCCCAGAGCCATGGCCGCGTGGCAGGCCGGCGACCACGCATCGGCCCGCGCGTCCGCTACCGGCCCCGGCCCGCCCGCGGGCGTCGCGCTGGTGGCGTCGAAGGCGCGGGCCAGCCAGCACAGCGTGAAGGCCAGCAAGACGAGGGCCAGCACGACAGCTGTCAGCGTGCGTCCGGTGCCGGCGAGGCTCATGGTGGCCCGCCGCCACCCGCCGACATGTCCATTCCCGCCCTGCCCTGACCGGCTCCGCCAGATCCCTGACCCGCGGTCATGCCGCCGGAGTCCATGACGGCGACCATCCAGACCATCGCCGCCATCATCACAGCGCGGAACAGCGAGCCGAGCAGAGTCCTGAGGCGGAATCCGCCGTCGGCACGCCACAGCGCGGAGCACACGAACCACAGCGCGCCCGCCGCGGACACGACGATCTGCGGCAGGGCCAGCACGTCCATGCCCCGCGGCCAGACCATCGCGATCATCGAGAGCCACTGGCTGCTCCCTGTCACGCTCGCCGGCACCGCCCTGTTCGCCCTCGGCCTGATCGGTATGCCGCTCGCGTTGGTGCGCGGCCACGGCCGACGCCAGCAGAACTCAGAGGCCACCTCGCCACATGGGGCTGCCCACCATGAGCACACCGTCCGACCGGACCGGGACTGCCGGATACGGTGCGCGCGGCGGCAGCCTGGTTGGCCAAGGAGGGGAAGCGTGACCGACACCAGCGACACCCGATCCGCCGACAGTGCAGCGCACGCGACCCAGCGGACCCAACTGCACCGCCTGATGCGCTTCATCCCCGTGATCGCCCCCGTCCTGTTGTGGGCCGTGCCCTGCTGGGTGCTTCTGTACACCGGCCAGCACTGGCGGCTCCCGGTCACGCTGGCCGGCACCGCCCTGTTCGTCCTCGGCCTCGTCGTGATGCCGCTCGCGATGGCGCGCGGCCACGGCCGGCGCCAGCAGGACCGGGCGGCGATCGTCGGGGACACCCTGCTGGGCAGCAGCTGGGTTCTGTTCACCTGGTCCGTCCTGCTCGGCGTCCTCCTGCGGCTCGCCCTGACCGTGGCCGGCGTCGGCGAGAGCCAGGACCGCGCCCGGATCGTCACCTGGGCCGTCCTCGGCACAACCGCCCTCCTGCTCGCCTGGGGGTACGCCGAAGCCCGCCGCGTGCCGCGCGTGCGCCGCCTCGACGTGCAACTCCCCCGGCTGGGTCCCGGGTTGGACGGCACCCGCGTCGTCCTCATCACCGACACCCACTACGGCCCGCTCGACCGCGCCCGCTGGTCCGAGCGGGTGTGCGAGACGGTGAACACCCTGGAAGCCGACCTGGTCTGCCACACCGGCGACATCGCGGACGGCACGGCCGAACGCCGCCGCGCCCAGGCCGTCCCACTCGGCAGCGTGCGAGCCACCCGGGCCCGGGTCTACGTCACCGGCAACCACGAGTACTACAGCGAGGCCCAGGGCTGGGTCGACCTGATGCGCGAACTGGGCTGGGAGCCGCTGCGCAACCGCCATCTCCTGCTCGAACGCGGAGGCGACACCCTCGTGGTCGCCGGCGTCGACGACGTCACCGCCGAGTCCTCCGGCCTGCCGGGCCACCGCGCCCACCTCGCCGGAGCCCTGAACGGCGCCGACCCCGGCCTACCCGTCCTGCTCCTCGCCCACCAGCCCAAGTTCATCGACCGGGCGGCAGCCGACGGCATCGACCTCCAGCTCTCCGGCCACACCCACGGCGGCCAGATCTGGCCCTTCCACCACCTGGTCCGCATCGACCAGCCCGCCCTCGCCGGCCTCAGCCACCACGGCACCCGCACCCTCCTCTACACCAGCCGCGGCACCGGCTTCTGGGGCCCGCCCTTCCGCGTCTTCGCCCCCAGCGAGATCACCCTGCTCGTACTCCGCAGCCCGCACCTGCCCACCACGCCGTAGCACTGGGCGCCGGCCCCCATCGCGCACGACGGTCGTGACACGGTGCCCACGCACGCCTCGGCGGTGACCGCCCGTTCCGCCTGCCCGCTCCCGGGGACGACGATGCCGCTCCCGGGGTCGCGCCGGTGTCACTCGTCGGGCGGTTCCGTGGCCACTGACAGGTACGACCGCTCGATGTCGCGGCGGTTGCGGCGCAACTCCGCGCCGGTCCCCGAGAGTTCGACTCGGCCGTGACGCAGGACACGCCCCCGGTCGGCGATTTCGAGGACGAGGCGACAAGGCCACCGTGCACACCTTGGACTGAACTGGCCGTTCACCAAGAATAGTTGCATGGTGGCCTGCCCCGTTCTCAGGGAGCATTCACCGGCAGCCGATGCACGCGAGGGCACGGAAACGGCGCACTTCCCAGCCAAGATCAGCTACACCACGACACGGGACACCGTCCGACCATCGACGACGAGGACCAGGCGAAGGCGTTGGCGCGGGGTGCGGTTGAGAACCGGCTGGCCGCCGGCGCCCACATCGACCAGCCGCTCACTGCGGTCTACCGGTGGAAGGGGGCCATCGAGGCGGTCCAGGAATGGCAGATCTCATACAAGACGACCACGGATCGACTTCCGGAGCTTGCAGCGTGGGTGGCAAAGGAACACAGCTACGAGGTTCCGGAGTGGATCACCGTCCCGGTTACCGGCGGGTCCGAGGCATACCTGTCGTGGGTGGTCGAAGAATCGTCCCGCAGTAGATCCACAGAAGTGAGCGTCCGGTCGCGCTTGCGGACGGACCCTCACCTACAGCAAGCAAGAGCGTGAGGGCTCACGCAGCGAACTGTTCCAGGTGTCGCGCGAGTTCCTGCTCACTATCGGGGAGCCGGGCAGCCACACTCTTGGCGCGAGCCCTACCCATGGTGTTCGGCCGGGCCTCTGCCGCCGCTGCGAACTGGCGTGATACGTAGACACCTTGATCGATATCTCCTCCGCGCAATAGTGCGGAGGCCAGGTCGCCCAGGACTACAACGCCTGAGTCTGGTAGGGCCCCACCGAGACGACTTACCGCGTTGTCTGCGGTCTCGGTCAACTCGTGCCGCCCGAGCTGCCCATATACCGACAACGAGAGGGAGTCGAGTCGGTATGGGGTCATGAAACGCACCCATGCCTGTTCCTCGGTGTGGTCTGCGAAGTCGTACACAGTGTGGGCACGGTCCAGAGCTCGCAGAGCACCCGTGTCGTGTCCGGCATTCGCGGCTTCCTCCGCATAACGGCCGTGCACCCAGGCAGCAGCGGTGGCATTACCCTGCCCCCGCACGTCCTGGGCAGCTTGGGCCAAGAGTTCTACCGCCTTCTCAGGTGTAGCCGCTCCGTAGCTTGCATAGGTCAGGGCCAGTGCCCGAAGCGGCGGGTGCCCGGCGGCCTCTGCACAGTCCCTCGTGACTTCGTAGTAGGCGCGCGCCCTCTGGTAGTCGCCCAAGTCCCAAGCAACCCATCCGGCCAAGGCAGCTGTTTCTCCGGCAGCAATGGCTAGAGCCCGCTCATGCTCGCCGGCGCGCGGTAGCACGGCAGTGATTGCGTCAAGGTGCGTCTCAACCATGCTTTGTAGCCGGTGGGCCGTGAGGTGATGCTCGGTCACATGAAGGGCACAAGCTCGATCAACGAGAGTGGCCATTGAGGTCGAATCGATCTTGGTTCCCCTACCGAGGGCATGCGCAAGGCGGCCCCATGGCTCTGCAGCGGCGGCTGCGCCGAGGACAGCGCCCCCGATCAGCGTGCGGCGTTTCACGTCGTCCAGGTCCTCCCCTTCACGGCGGTACCCCTTCCTTCGCCGGCCGCGGGCGGCCGCCGCCTCCCGCCGCAGTTGTTCAGGGGGTACGCCGCAGGCCACCGCAATATGCGCAATCGTGTGGTTGGTGGGGATGTTCTCACCGTGTTCGTAGCGGTTGATCTCGCGGCGGGTCATGGTGTCTCGGCCGGAGACAGCGTTGATCGCGGCTGCCTGCTGCTCCTGCGTGCGTCCTGACTCCTGCCGGAGCCGGAGAAGCAGTTCGGCGAACGGATCTGCTGGCATGAGTGTGACCCCTGTTGGTGGACTGAACCCAATCATGGTTCCAAATCCCCCTGCAGTTTCCCCCTTGACAGGATTTTCCCCCTCTAGATTCCCCTGGCAGGCCACCTGGACACACGGTGCGATGGGCCCATGACCACGTTCCGCAAGGCGCCCGCCCATGAGGGCTGCCGACCGCATCGCGACCACCGTGCCCCGGCCGCCTCACGTCCAGATGAGGCGGTCGTCCTGGGCTTGCCGGTGATGGTCTGGAACAGGACCACTTTAGGCAGCCATCTCGTGCCGCATCCGGTCCAGGGCGTGGCCTGCGGCCTCTCTGATGTCCGGCAGCCGGTTCCCCGCCGCGCGCACAATGCGTTGCAGTTGGTGGGGAAGCCGCTGGCGGACTGCCTCATCAACCGCGGTGTGCAGGGACTGGGCGCCGCCGCCGCAGTCGTCAGCGGCCAGCCGTACCTGGGCCACCGTGATGAGCTCGATCACGCGCCACTGCGGTGCGACGGTGGTCGTCGGAACTGGGCTGTCCTGGTCGACCAGTTGTATGGCGAGATCGATCCGGCCGGTGGAGATCAGCCCGCGCAACCGAATCTCATGCAGGGCATAGGGGTTGAACAGCGACGTGTGTTCGGTCTGGTCGAGGAGTTGGTCGGTCTCCCGCATTACCTCGTCGAACAAGGGCTGGTTGCGGAGTGTGCCGGCGGCGCGGGCGAGGAGGGGAAGCACGGCGGCTCTTGCCTGCTGATTCGGCGCGAGAGCAACCGCGTGCAGCAGTCGGTCGACGGCGGCTCCGTGGAGACGAGCCTTGCGCAGTTCGTTGCCGTGCATGCGCAGTACATAGGAGGTGAAGCTCGGGTCGCCGAAGTATCGAGCGATGTCGATGCTCTTCGCGGTCCAGCGGGCAGCGGTGCTCAGCCGCTCCTCCGGCAGGACGTTGCCGAGTGCGACGCCGAGGCCGACCCGGGCTCGGGCCAGGAGGTGGAGGACGTCCCGTTCCGTGTGTCCGTCCTCCACCCGTGCTTCCAGCCGGGCGATCAGCGGCCACAACTCGGCGACGGCTTCGGACGCGTGCCCGGACTGCCGGGCGATTTCGGCGAGGCGGACGGTGGACTCACCGAACTGCAGCATGGCGCGGTGGTCAGTGTCGGCAGGGTCGGTGATGCCGAGGACGTGTGGGGGAAGCCGCAGGGAGTCAGCGACATGCCGACGGGAGCCGAGGTCATCAAGGCTCCGTTTGCCGAGTTCGAGATGAGAGATGTACGTCTTGTCGTAGCCCAGAAGGCGGCCGAGTTCGGTCTGGTTCATGCCGTGCACGGTGCGGTGAAACCGCAGGATGGCGCCGAGGTCGCGCGTGGCGAGGATCGCCTCGGCCTGTGGCGTGGCCCAGTGCCACAGGACGTGCTGAGCCCGGCGTGTCACCTCCCCTCTGGCCACGGCCGGCTACATCCGCTCGTACCAGGCGGCGATGGACTGCTTGTACCCGTCCGGCATGGTCAGGCCGGGCACCTCGTCCGCAGCGAACAGGCCGATCTCCTTGTGCTCGTTACTCACTACGGGCTCGATATCCGGGGTGAGCACGGTGCAGCCGTAGGTGACGATCACTACGCGCCGTTCCGGCAGAGTCTCGGGCAAGGGCTGGTAGATCCACACGTCCAGGAGAGGGCCCGTCTTCACTGTCCAGCCGGTCTCCTCCCCGATCTCCCTCTCCACCGTCAATTCCGGTGTGGGGTCGGCTGCTTCGAGTCGGCCCCCGGGCAGCTCCCATTCCTCGCGTTCGTTCTTCAGCAGCAGGACGCGTCGACGGCTGTCCACTGCCACGCCCTTGACGGAGACGGGCCAGGTAGGGGGCGTGTACGCCATCGCTCTCCTCGGAATACGCGGATGGCCAGGGGAGCTCGGAACGTACCACGCAAGCCCCAACCGAACTCCTTCGTGGGCGAATTGCCCGAGTCGACAATCTGTCGCTTTACCCCAGGCCCAGCGGCTCCCAACAGTGGGAGCACCACATCGCAGCGAAGGAGATCCGTGATGCGCCGAGCCCACCAGCCGTACGCCGACGCTTTCGCGCGCCACTGCATCGACCTCACGGCGCCGGGGGTAGAGGCGACGATCGCGGCACAGCTGCGGGACGTGGGCCTGGTCACTCTCGATGGCCTCACCTCACGCAACGCTGTGCTCGCCCTCGCCAACCAGATCATGAACCTCGTACCGCACCGCGACAGCGACTCGGACGGCCTCACCACCATCCGCGACACCCGCCGCCACGCGCGCCGGGCAGGCTTCGCCGGATTCGGCAACGGGGATCTCGATCCCCACACCGAACGTTCCGGCATACCCAATCCGCCTCGCCTGATGCTTCTCGTGTGCGGGCAGACCGCAGCGACGGGTGGGGAGTCCCTGCTCACCGACGGGCAAGCTGTCCACACCAGCCTTTTCATCGGTGGGCGGGAGGCCGGGCCGACTCTGGCACAGCCTCGCACAGCGTTCTTCGGAGCCGGAGACGGTCACACCACGCAGGTTTTCACCGTCCACTGCGGCCAGCGGGTGTCCGTACGCCTACGGCTTGACGGGCTCGCACGCTGGAGCCCGATCGTTCTGCCCTACCTCCCACAGCTGAGGGCCGCAGCCGTACGCCATCAGATCCCCCTGGCCTTGGCACCCGGTCAGGGCTATCTGCTGGACAACGAACGCTGGCTGCACGGGCGCCGCGCATTCACCGGAGATCGGCTCTGCTGGCGTGCCCTTGGCCATCCCCGATTTCCCATGCTGCGAGGGTTCGCCCCTGCCCCGGAGGCGGTTTCTCCGCCCATGCTCTCGGAGGTGGGATGACGACGGAACCAACCATGACGGTCCCCACCAGAACGTTGACGGCCACCACGGCCGATGCCCCGGCTGGCTCACGCTCGGATCAGGCGGGCATGCGTGGCTTCGAGGTGGACTTCCTCCCGGCTGACTTCCGTGTCGGACAGATGCGGCGGATCACGTCGGCCCACCTGCGCCTCTGGGACCTCAAGGCGCTGTGCGACACGGCCACGCTTGCCGTCTCGGAGTTGGTGACCAATGCCGTGCGACATTGCCAAGGGAATCCGGTCGGACTCAGGGTGACGAGCTCCGACGACGACCTGCGCATCGAGGTCACTGACGGAAATCCGACTCCAGCCCGGCTGCGTGAAGCGGGCGAAGCCGCCGAGAACGGCCGCGGGTTGTTGCTCGTCGCTGCGCTCGCGAAGGAGTGGGGGGTCAGTTCCGACGGCAGGATGACGTGGTGCTCCCTCGCGATCCCCGAAGGGACATCGTGATGGTCGCAGTAACGGCCGACGTCGCCACGCAGTTGCTGAGTCGACGGACCTCCGACGATCACGAGACGTTGGGCACGCTCCTCTACTCCCTGCGCCGCTCCCTCGCCAGCGAGGCGATCGATGAGCAGCTGTACGACGACCTGGAGTCCGTACTCGGCGAGTACGCACACCCTCCCCCGCGTGAAGTCACGGCCATCGCGGAGCGGCTCCGCAAGGCGACCACCAAGTTCGTGGAGATCGTTCCGTACCTCGTGCGGCCGTACCCGATCGATGAGATGCGGCGTCTGATCTACCTGAGCGCCGAGCACCCCCACCCCGAGGACACACCGGGCCACCTCCGACGGTTCGCCCTGGCCATCCTCGCGATTCTCGACCTGATGGGAGATACCGCCTCATGACGCGCGCTACGCCGAGGGAAGCAACCGCATGAACACCACGCCCGTCACAGCCAGTCGCCTCGTGCCATACATCACCGCCCGCCACGGCGAACAAGCCGACTCGTTGTCGAACCTGAGCCTGCGGCCCGGCGGCAAGGGCCTGTTCTATCTGGACGAAAGGCCACGCGACCGCGACGAGCGAGGCGTGCTCTGGGCACGCTGCTCCCAGTCCCGGGATGGCAACGAGATCATCGGAAGACCACAGTGGCGGGATGTGCACCCTTCGCGGCAACGGGAGTGCATGGAGGAATTGCGGTGCCAGGTCTGCGTGGGGCAGTCCAGCCGCACCGCTCTGGGATACCTGTTCCTGGCCACCGATCAGACCGACGTGCCGACGGACGGCTGGGAGGGGCACCTCACGGCTCAGCCGCCCCTGTGTCTGGAACACGCGAAGGCCGCGGTCGAGCAGTGCGGACACCTCGTGCGGACCGGGGCCGTCGCGCTCCGGGTCAGGGTCCCACGGCTGTACGGAGTAATCGGCACGCTCTACCGCACGGGACCCGACGGACAACCTGAGCCCGTCGAGTTCGACGGCGCGTCTGCGAGCACCCCGCTGCCGTACAGGCAGCGACGGTTGACCTCATGGTTCCTGGCCTCGCAGCTCGTGCGCGAGCTACGAGGCGTCACCGTCGTCGAATTGGATGACCTGGTTCCCGCCGCCTAGACAGCCGCCCGGCCGTCCGGCCCGTTCTCGGCCCGGCTCCGGGAGATCGAGCGCATCGACCACTGGCACCTGTCCGACCTGGCCGCGCGTGGCCCGGCGAAGGATCGCACCTTCTAGTCCAAGCGCAGCTTCCTGCGCGATGTGATCGCCGCCCGGCCCAAGTTGGTGCCGAAGTGCTGATCATCTGCTGAGCCACCTTGGCCCGAACCGTCATTCAAGGCACGCCGCCCCTGCGTACGTGCCCTAGTCCGCCCGCGACCAGGGCCACCGTTCGCAGCCCGCAACGCCGAGTCCCAAGGGAAAGGTCCCATGGTTTTCAGCTCCGTACCGCTCCCGTCCGGCACGTTCACCATCGGCAAGACCTTCGACTTCGAGGCCGGCCACCGGCTGCCCAGCCTCCCGCCCGAGCACAAGTGCTCGCGACAGCACGGCCACAGCTACCAGGTCGAGGTCATCCTCACCGCACTCGACTTGCAGGATCCGGGCTTCGTCACCGACTTCGGTGACCTCGCCCCGTTCAAGAAGTTCTTGGACGCCGAACTCGACCACCGCAACCTCGACGAGATCCTCCCCTTCGAGCCGACTTCGGAGCGCTTGGCCCAATTCCTGGCCGGGTGGTTCATCCAAAACGTCGAGCCGGCCATCCTCGGGCGGCTGGCCGCCGTCCAGGTCCGCGAGACCGAACGCAGCTGGGCACGCTTCGACGTGGAGCAGCAATGACGGCCGCGGACGCCCCCACGATGGCACTCGCGGTGGTCGACGAGGAGTTCGAGCTGATCGTCGCCGAGTGCTTCGGCGTAGAACAGCCGACATTCCAGGGCGA
The DNA here is from genome assembly GCF_042888465.1 of Streptomyces sp. NPDC002888. Lineage (NCBI taxonomy): Bacteria > Bacillati > Actinomycetota > Actinomycetes > Kitasatosporales > Streptomycetaceae > Streptomyces > Streptomyces sp. NPDC002888. Next base: position 86,571 of record NZ_JBIAPU010000015.1, read on the forward strand.
GGGTCCCAGCTGCGGAGTCCCGGCTCTGTTCATCCGCCTCTCGCGCTGCAATCTGACGTGCGACTGGTGTGACACCAAGTACACATGGGACTGGACTCAGTTCGACCCCCGTAAGGAGTCGAAGAAGCGGACTGTCGCGAGCCTTCTCGCGTGGGCGCTCAGGTCGGCAGTGGAGTTGGTCGTCATTACCGGCGGCGAGCCCCTGCTGCAGCAGAAGAAGTTGATCCCGCTCCTGCGGGGGCTGCTGGCTGCCGGTAAGCGAGTGGAGTTCGAGACGAACGGCACCATCGCTCCTCATCCGGAGCTGCTGGTCGACGGCGTCCGCTTCAACATCTCGCCCAAACTCGCCAACTCCGGTGTCGCTGAGGCCAAACGCATCATCCCCGCCGCGCTGGAGACGTTCGCGGCGAGCGGCCGGGCGGCGTTCAAGTTCGTCACCCGCACAGTGGCCGAGCTGGACGAGATCGCCGCCTTGGTCGACCGGTACGGCCTGGACCCGGTGTGGGTGATGCCCGAGGGCACCACGCCGGAGGGCCTGATCGAGACCACCCGAACACTCGCGGATGCCGTCGCGATCCGCCGCTGGCTCTTCACCCAGCGTCTGCACGTCCTCGCGTTCGCCGAAGCCCGCAGACGCTGACCGATGCCTTCCTTGCTCACCCCCATGTTTCCCCAGTCCCTGGAAGCGAGGCGAAGTCCATGACCCACGCCCTCTGCAGCCCGGCCGCCGGCGAGATCCCTGCCCTGCCCGAGCAGCCCAGCCCGGCCCAACCGACGCCGGTCGACACCGAACAGGTCGCAGACCTGGTCCGTCAGCTCCTGTCCGCGCTCGGCGAGGATCCCGACCGGGAGGGACTGACAGGCACTCCGGCCCGCGTCGCGGCTTGGTACCGCGACTTCTTGACTCCGGCCTCGGCCGCCGCACCGACGTGCTTCGCCGAAAAGTCCCTGAGCGGGCAGCTGGTCGTGGTCGGCGGCATGAGCGTCTGGGCCCTCTGCGAGCACCACATGCTGCCGATGAACCTGGAGGTCGCCGCCGGGTACGTGCCGGACGGCGAGGTCGTGGGCCTGTCGAAGTTCGGGCGGATCGCGCAGCGATACGCCAGCCGTCTCCAGGTGCAGGAGCGGTTCACCCGGGAGGTCTGCGAGGAGATCTCCCGGGTGATCGGCAGTGAGGACGTGGCTGTCGCCGTGCGCGGCACCCACCTGTGCATGAGCATGCGCGGCGTACGCATGGAGCCCGCCCGCACCTCCACGCTCCAGGCCAGCGGCCGATTCGAGAGCGACCCGGTCCTCTCGCAGCAGTTCCTCAGCCTCGTCACCAACCAGTGGAGGACCACGTGATGGCCAAGAGCATCGACGTCTCCGTGATCGCCCCGCCCGCCTACCTGGATGCCTTCGTCGCCCAGGAACCCGCCCGCATACACCACGTGGCCGCGCATCGCGTCCTGACCGACCCGGCCTACAGGTCGTTCTTCCAACACGAGGCGCAGCGCGGCGCGGAGATCATCGTCGACAACGGCGTCTTCGACCTCGGCCATGCTCTGCCGGCCCCCGGCCTGATCGAAGCAGCCCGCGCGGTCGGCGCCCGGGAGATCATCCTTCCGGACGTCATACGGGACGGACCCGCCACCATGCAGGCCAGCGACGAGGCCGCCCGTGAGATCCGCGACCTGAGCGACGACTTCCGCCTGTGCGCCGTGGTGCACGCCGCGGACGACGAGGAGTGGCTGCGCTGCTACGACCACTTCGCCTCCATCGACTACGTCGGCGCGATAGCCCTGCCCGCTTCTCGACGCCCCGCGCCCGAGGAGCGGCTGTGCCGTACCCGCTGGACGGCCACCCGTTACTTGGAGGAGAACGGCATGGTCGAGGAACGGATCGTCTATCGACTCCTCGGACTGGGCCGGACCGGGCACCTGGAGCTGCTGGAGCAGCGCGAGCACGAGTGGATCGCCTCCGTCGACGGCGCCGCTCCCGTCATCCTCGGCGCCATGGGCATCGCGATGCTGCCCGGCGGCCCGTACGAGAAGCCCAGCACGCCCCGCATCGAGAACCTGGGCCCCATCCCCGAGGACCGTTTCGGCCTGATCCGGCGCAACATCACGGTCGTACGCGAGGCGGCAGGCAGCGGCGTGCGGATCCCGGAGGCCCACGCGTGAGCCTGCGGCCCGACCTCACCCTCGCCCAGGGGGGCGACACGGCGCTCGGTGCGGCTCCGATCGCGGTGGAAGGGCACACCATGGGCCCGGACAGTCTGCTGCGCTACCTGCAGATCAAGGTCCACCACCTCATCCAGGAACGGAGCTGGAACAGTATCCGCGTCGTCGGCGGCTACGACCGCCAAGCCGCGATCTCCCAGCACGAGAAGACCGGCAAACCGTTCAACTACGAGCGGCCCACCGCCGAAGTCCACGGCGATGACCTGCTGATCAAGGCGTTCCCCGGCAACGACTATGTCCATCACTACGCCCTGATCATCGCCACCTATCTGGCCATGACCAGCCGCCCGGCCGACACCGTCACCTACCAGCTGCCGGAGACCGCGCTATGCCGCGCGGCCCTGGAACCGATCGATCTCGACCTCGACGGCGACCTCGTGATCGTCGGCTGGGGCCTGCAGTACCTCGCCCCTGCTGGCGGCGTGTGGAGGCGCGGTCCAGGCCACGCATGGCAGCGTGCCGTCGTGCACGACCGCCGGGTGGTGTACCTCGGCTTCCGGCACAGTATCTGGGGTGACGTCGCAGGCCGCGCCGTCGCGCGACTGGCCGAACTCGGCGCCCGAGATGTCGTTTACGTCGGCAAGGTCGGGGCGTTGTCTCCCGAGATCGAGCCCAACGCCTGGCTCGCCACCGGCAACGAGAGCCTCGTCGGCGGGGATCCCGTGAAGTGGGACGACTTCTTCGGGGACTTCGCCGCCGCCCAATCCGGTGTGCACGCCGGCGTCCACGTCACCTCGCCGTCAATCCTCCTGGAAGACCGGGATTGGCTGGCCAAACACGCCAAGCACGACTTCGTCGATCCGGAGATCGGCCCCATGGGGGCGGCTGCGCGCCAGGCGGGCATCAGATTCGGCTACCTCCACGTCATTTCCAACAACCTCGCCCGCTACTACCCCGCTGACCTGTCCAATGAGCGGCACGGTGACGTCATCCGACGGCGGACCGTTCTGGTCGACCACATCCGCGACATCATCGCGAACCGCCTTGCGACCCACCCGACCTGAACATCCTCGGAGGAACACGACCATGACGGTCGCAGCCCACACAGACGCCCCCGCGCGAGGGCTGGAAATCACAGTCACGGGCATCGACGGGGCCGGCAAGTCCACCCTTGCCACCCACCTGCACCAGGCGCTGGAGGACGCCGGCCACTCGGCCATCCTGATCGGCAAGCACAGCACCGCCGTCCCCATGGACGAGGAACTGTCGGCCTACGTCGACCGCCTCAACGCGCTCGTCTACCGGCGAGATGCCCGCGTCGCCCAGGCGTGCGGCGACCACTACTGGCTGCTGGCCCTGGCTACCTGGTACACGCTCCAGGACAAGCTCGTGATCCAGCCCGCGCTCACCGCCGGCACGCACGTGATCCTCGACAACACGCACCACAAGATCCTCGCCCGTTACGCGGCCAATCCGGATGTGCCCACCCGTCTCGCTGAACAGGTCTTCGCCCACCTCACCGAACCCGACCTGGTGATCTTCCTGCGCATCGGAGCCCGTGAAGCCCTGCGCCGAAAGGGCTCATTCACCTCCTTGGAGACCGGCCACTCCGGCAGCGGTGACGAGGACTTCATTCGCTACCAGGACAGCGTCCTGGCACAACTGCGCGAGCAGGAGCAGCGCAGCGGATGGCTGTCCATGGACGTGACCGACATGGACCGCGACGCGGTCTACAAGGCCGCCGTCGAAGCGCTGGCCGACCGTCTCCAGCTCAGCATCTGACCGCCCCACTACGTCGAGGAACGCACCATGCCAGTGACCCCACCCCACGAGGGCGAGTACGTGTGCCACGGCGTCACCTGGGCGACCGGAGACCCCCGGCTGCTGCTAGCGCCGCTGTCCGGCGGGCCGCTGGCCTACGCCGAGATCATGAACCGGCGGCTCGGATACCAGGCTGGTACGGGCCGGTGGTGCACCGGCCGGTACGAGTTCGCCGACACCGTCCGCGTCGAAGCCGTCGCCTGTCCCAACCGCGCGCCCGCCGAACAGAGCGGCCAGTGCGCCCACTGCGCCGGCCGGGACGACTTCCGCTTCGCCCACCAAGTGCACCAGGGCGGCCACGCTCCCGCGGCCCTCGTGCAGTACATGGCCCAGTCCCACTGGCTGTACGCGGCCACGTTCGCGGACGGAACCACCAAGGTCGGCACCGCGGCGGAGCCGCGCAAGCGTTCCCGCCTCGACGAACAGGGCGCCCTGTTCGCCACCTATCTGGCCAAGGCCGACGACGGGCGCGCTGTGCGCCATCTCGAAGACGCCTTGACCAGGCGTCTTGATCTGCCCCAGACCGTGCGGGCTGCGGCCAAGCTCCAATCGCTCGCCACCCTGCCGGGCCTATCCACGGCCCGCGCCGCGCACGAGAAGGACATCGCCCGCGCCGTCGAGGCCCTGGCCGACATGAACATCCCCTCGGTACTGGAGCCGTGGGCGCCGCCCACTCAAGGCGACCGACTGCGTGCCCCCAGTGCCGAGCGGGCGCTGTACCCGCACGACCTGCGCGAGGGTGAGCACGGATTCACGCCCGTCTCGTGCGTCGGTTCCCAGGTCCTCGCGACCCTGGACAACGACGACGTGGGCTACCTGCTCGACCTCGGCACCCTGAACGGCCGCCGCATCATGCTCGGCTCATTCAGCTCCCCAGGTACGGCCGTCCAATCAGCGTTGTTCTGACCCCCGGCCGACTCCGGCCCGGTCGGCCGGGCCGGAGTCTTCTGCGAAGCGAGGCATCCGACCGTGGCACCCCATGACGCCGTCCTCGGCTGGGACGAGGACTCCACCGCCGAGGCGTACGCCGCCTTCACCCGCGACTACCCCATGTACAGCGCCACCAGCCGCGACCTCGCCGAGCGCGCCCGCCTCGCGGACAGCCGCCTGGTGGTCGATCTGTGCGGCGGTGCGGGAGCGACCGCCGAGGCGATCCTCGCCCTCGCCCCGGCCCAAGCGAGAGTCATCTCCCTGGACAGCGCCGCCGCCATGCAGCGCGTCGGCCGCCGCACCGTGAGCGACGCGCGTCTGACCTGGGTCGCGGCGCCGGCCGAAGAACTGACCGACTATGTCCATGCCGGTGACGTCGACGCCGTGGTGTGCAATTCCGCGATCTGGAAGACCCACGTGCCGGACGTGTTCGCCGCTGTTCGCCAAGTCCTGCGGCCGGGCGGCCTTTTCGTGTTCAACGTGAGCGGGGGGTTCGCCGGAGTCCGCCACGAGGACGAGAAGGCCGCGCGCACCAGGCCGTCGCTGAACAGCTTGATCCAACAGATCGCCGCCCGGGACTACGGCTACGCCCCACCCCCGTCCAACAAAACGCCGCCCAAGCTTCCGCTGGAAGCGGTCGCCGAGAACCTGTCCGCCGCCGGGCTGTCCGTGCTGGACACCGAGATCGTCGCCCAGCACGGCACGGTGGCAGAGAAGGCGGCGTGGCTGTCGATACCCGTCTTCGCCCGGCCGGAGGGCGACTTCGCCCACGCCCAGCGGATGGACATCCTGTCCAAGGCGTACGCGCTGACCTCACCCGAAACGCCGACCGTGACGAGCTGGCTCGTGGTGGTCGCCGAGCGGCCCTGGAGCGAGCGTTGACCGCTCTTCCCGCACCCATCAGCCACGACAGCGGCAGGGCGTGCTGCGACCACACCAGCGTCGGGGTGCTCATCTCCTCGCCGGGCGGCCTGCTCGTCTTCGAGCGTGCGACGCCCCCGGCCGGCATCGCCCCGGTGGGCGGCCATGTCGACCAGCACGGCAGCCCTGAGCAGGCCGCCCGCGCAGAGGTCGCTGAGGAAGTCGGCCTGGCCGTCACGCACCTGCATCTGCTGCTGGAGCGGTGGCGACCCAACCGGTGCCGCCGCCCGACCGACGAGACCGTGGGCCACCGCTGGTGGATCTACCAGGCCCAGGTGTCCGGGCAGATCCGACCGTCCGACCAAGAGGTGCGCGACCCTCGATGGATACACCCCGACCAGCTCCAGCAACACGCGCACCACACCGGGGCCTACGCCGAAGACCGGATCAGCGAATCGGAGTTCACGGCGAAGCCCGGTCTTGCGCCGGTGTGGGTCCGCTTCCTGCACGACCTGCAGCTCGTGACGCTGGACCCCGAGGCCCTGAACCTGATCGACAGAGTCATCTGACAGCAAGCCTGCAGCGAAGCTCAGTACGCCCCGACCGACTGCCCGGCCGCCAGCCGGCGCACGTGCGCGCGGATGCGGTCGCGGTCCTCGGGGAAGGCGCTCTCCCACTCCTCGTCCAGAGCGACCCACCTCGGCGGCTGCCCGCTCTCCCCACCGAGCGGCACGTCGCGGCCGATGACCGCGGCGTACGACAAGCCCAGCGTCGCCGACCAATCGGCCCGGAAGGAACGCACAGCGACAGCCGCCGGCGTGGGCAGCAGCTCACCTCGCAGGCCGGTCTCCTCCCACAGCTCGCGGACAGCGGCCTCCTGTGGTGTCTCGCCCAACTCGACTTTGCCGCCGGGCGGTACCCATCCACGCACCCTGTGCTTCACGAGCAGGACGTGGCTGAAGGTCGGGTCGGTAACCCAGACCTCGGCCGCGAGCGGTTCCATCGGCCCTTGCCGGGCGTTCTCCAGCCATGCCCGTGCGCCGTCGAACTCCAGCGCGGCAAGGCGGGCATCGGCGAGCGCCGCTTCCAAGGTCACCTGGTCGATCATCTGACTCACCTTATTCCGAAGGCGCGCCGGGCAGGGCGCGTTGCCTCCCGAACACTCCCTCCAACCAGGTCGGTTCTGAGCTGTAGACGGCGCGTCACGGACACCGGTATGGGGGCGGTCAGCAGCAAGGGCACCATCGCGGTGTCCGCTTCCGGAAAGGGGTACCAGCCATGAGCAGCGACACAGCGCGAGCCGCCTGGATCGTCCTGGGCGGAATCCACCTGCTCAACCAGACCGCAAGCCGCCGCCCGGACGACCCGATCGTGCTGGTCCGGGTGACTCCGCAGGAGGTCAGTCTCCCCAGCACCACTGTCGTCGTACGGTGGGACACGCTCGGTACGTGCCCCACCACCGCCCTATCCGCAGCCGGCGGCCGGCTCGCGGATACCCGAATCGAGGGCGGCGACCTGTTCCCCGACGCCACCGCCGGTACCGCGCTGCGCGAGATGGTCGGGACGGCCGCAGCCCCTGGACTCGTACCGCTGTGCTACCTGGCCGAGCACCCCGGCGGCGGCTACCACGTGTACGCGCAGATCCGGTTCTACGCCGACGACGCCTGCTTCCTCCGCACCACCCGCGAACCCGTCGGCAACGGCCCGGTGGAGGCGCTGCGCTGGCTGGACCCGGTGCTGACCACGCACGCCGAGTCGGCACTGCGGCTCAACAACCACTTGCGTTACTTCCACACCCACTTCGCCGGGACAGAGCTGGAGTACAAGTACAACCTCCAGCCCGCCCCCGACATCTGGCCCGTCTCCATGGAGCTGCTCAAATCCCTTCGCCACGGCGAGCTGGCCGACTGCCGCCCGGAATACCGGAACGAATTCCAGATCCACTACTTCGACAACCACATGTTCGACGTCGTCGGTCCCGACGAGGAGCGGGGCTACGCCTCTTTCATCCCCACGGTCAACGGAACCCATGTGCTCAAGCGCAAGTGGTTCGAGGAAGACACCTTCGCCCGCCGCGAGCAGATCTCCACCGACATCGAGATCTCCCCGGACAGCTTCGGCGAGTACCTGCGCTCCGAGCTGGGCCTCCAGGTGCGGGCGCTGCCGCCATTCCGGCGTGTCCGCTACGACATCCAGTGCGAATCGATGCGTACCGGCCACGTCTTCGGCATCTTCTTCGACCGCTGCTCGCTCCTGGCCGCACCGGACGTCGTGCTCTCGCAGTGCGAGATGGAGTACCGGCGCTCGCGCAGCCTCCTCGACCACGATGAGGAAGGGATGCTGCGGGAGATGGAGCGCATCGACCGCTGGCTCCTCTCGTACCTCGCGGAACGTGGCCTGACGAAGGAAAGCACCTTCTACTCCAAGCTCAGCTTCCTGCGCGATGCCGTCGCCGCCCGACCCGAGTTGATGCCGACGCACTGATCATCTGCTGAGCCACTTGGGCAGCAGCGAGGACTGGATCGCCCCGAAACCTCATCGGCCCGCGGCGTACTGACCATCGTCATGTCCGGGATCACCGACTGCCGCACCGCGGATCACATCGACATGTGCGCCCGATGGGCTGGGGCGGCAGTCCACGTGAAGGACCCGCAGCATCATGACGACGGCCGACATGACGCAAGTGATCGGCTACCTCGCGATGTCGACGAAGGCCACGGAGGACGAGATTCCGAGGCTCTTCGAGATGCTCCGCGACGCTGCCATCACCAACAACTGAGCATCACGTCACCTGCGACGCAGCGCCAGCGCCAGCCTCAAGTGCCCGGCGGCACCGAGGGCTGTGTGGGGATCGGCCTACGCCGCGTGCCGCCGCCTGTACGGCAACAGGGCAGGAGGCCAGATCACGCGGCACGTTCAGTCGACGCAGGGCGGGTAAGTGCGGCCAGTCCCATGGCCCGTTCGATCCTGATCTCGATGACCACGCGCTCGGGGTCCGGGGCCGGAGTCCGTCCGTACCGGTCGGCGTAGCGCGCCACGGCATCGTCGACCGCTGCGGCGTCGGTGAGCACCTCGGCCAGTCCTTCCAGGGTGGCCCAGCGTCCTCCGTCGACCTGGCAAACGGCCACGCGGGCTTCGCCGGGACGGAACGCCTGAATATTGGCGACCTTCTTGCTTGATTTGCGTGTGATAACCCGGGCGACTCCGGCGTCGGCATCAACGGTGACTCCGACGGGCACCACATGCGGACTCCCGTCGGGCCGCAGAGTGGTCAGTGTGCACAAATGGTATTCATTCCAGAACTCAGAGTATTCAGGCGTCTGGCTGAATTTGTCACTAGGCATGCCCGGGATCGTAACGCGGAGCGCTTCACTGATTGACACAGAAGTGACCGCTTCCACACAAGCCCTCACACCCAGGGCGCCGGAACTATGCGGCTTTAGCCATGACATGCCCACATTACAGCCTTGCGGAATATCTCAAACCGGTAACAGAAGTGTGAGCCCGCCATGCGTGAGCGACCAAAATGACCACAAGTGAATCAGCAGTTCAGGGCCATGATCAAAACTCGGGAATGGATGATTTGGCAGGTTTTATTGGTACTGATCACCACCTTTCATTGATCTTCAAGATGTCGTTTTCCGGCCTTGATCTCATGCGGGCCTCACGTAAGGTCCGAGACTGTTCCCGTGAGCCTCACCGAAGGGCTTCGACCGGGCCGAATGCTCGTTCGCGCTAGCGACCGTGCATGTCCGGAGGGGATCGAGCGTGTCCTCGCGGCTCAATCGCTGGGGTCGGCGTGTGCCCTTCGGTCGGTGCTGGTCTCGGCGTCCGTGATCACCTTCATGAGTGCCGTCCGGGGACCCGAACATCGTTGACCCGTGGTGGCTGGCGCCCGGCTCCGAGTAAGAGCCCCGATCGGCCGGTACGAAGGGATTGCTCAATGTCTCCGGGAGAAAGTGGTCGCGACGCTCCGGAATCTCCGGTGCCTGCGCGAGAGCAGGCGATCCGCCGGCGGTTGGGGCGGTGGCGTACGACTGAGAGGCGGACCGTGGAGCGCGACCTCCACCGCCGACTGCGGCAAGAGCTGCGCAACCTCGGCATTCACCCGCCCCTGGACGTGGAGGAGCTGGTCCAGGCGCTCAGTGAGAGGCGCGGACGCCCGATCGTCTTGCGCCCCTTCCCGCTGGAGAAGCCGGGACCCTCGGGGCTGTGGATCGATATGCCGCAGATGGACGTGATCCTCTACCAGCAGGAGACGACCCGGCTACACCAGCGGCAGATCATCCTCCACGAGATCCTCCATATCCTCGTCGCCGAGTGGGAGGAGGACCAGGCCGAGGAGTCGCCGGAGGAGTCCCCGGACGACTTCGTCGAGGGCTGGGCGACCCTCATCCCCGTACTCGATCCCAAGCTGATCCGGCGGGTCGCCCGCCGCTGCTCGTACGAGGAAGAGGAGGAGTGCTCGGTCGAGCTCGCGGCCACGATCATCCTGGAGTGGTCCTCGGTGCTCGACGAACTCCCGCCGCTGTCCGACGACCCGGAAGTACGTCGAGTGCAGTCCGCCCTGGGTGACCGGCGAGGATGGTTGTAGTCCGTGACCGAGATGCTCCTGCTGATCATCGCGGCTGCCGTCATTTGGCGGCTCTACCTGTGGTCACGCGCCCCGCACGACGCTCCCACCCGGTCGGTCGCCCTCTCCCTCCTGAGCGCGGGCCTGTCGTATCCGGTGGCCATGCCGGGGGGCACCACCGGCATCGACACCGTGGCCGGGCACGGCACGGCGAAGCTGGTCCAGAACGTCCTACTGTTGCTGACGGTCTACTTCCTGATGTGCTTCTACCTGTACTCGGCCGACGGGCAAGCAGCGCGGCGTCGCGCCCGGTGGGAAGCCGTCGTCGTGGCCGCAGTCACGGCGGCGATCATCCTGGCGGCCGTGAACGTGCCGCACGAGGCGCTCGCCGGCTCGTTCAGCACGGCGGACATGACGATCCCCCAGGTCGCCTTCTTCTACACTGGCGCCGGCCTGTATCTGATGTACGCGCTCGGTGCTGCCGCACGGTGGTCCGCCCGCTACGCCCGCATGTCCCGTCGCCCTCACGCGACGGGGCTGTGGATGACCGCGATCGGCCTCGGCGCGATGGCGGTGGCCTGCGCCGTCCGCGCGGTCTTCGTCGCTGTCCGGTGGAGCGGGGGGTCCGTGTCGCACCAGCTCATGGCGAGCGTGGCGGTCGGGCTGGTGGTGTCGAGTCTGCTCTTCGTCGCGGGCATCACCTATTCGGGGGTTCGCGCCAGGATCACGGCGACGCGGCTGTGGCTGCGCCGGCGGCGGGATCACCGTCGGCTGATCCCGCTGTGGCAGTTGCTGATCGAGGTCTATCCGGAGAATGAGCTGCGCCCTGCTTCCCGCGGGCTCTGGGACCGGTGGCGGGCGCGTGGCGTGCACCGCCGCTACCACCGGCGGATAGTGGAATGCCGGGACGGACTGGTTGACATCAGCCCCTACCTGGTCCGCGGGGAGGACGGCACCGGCCTGCTGGACCTTGATCCGACTCAGCTGGCCCGGCGCCTGCGATCCGCCGCGACCATGATCAAGAACGGCGTCCCGGCACCGGGTCAGGCGGTCGCCCTGGCAGTGCCGCAGGAAGACGACCGGAACGCTGATGTCCGTCAGCTGATCGCGGTGTCGGAAGCGCTCCGGCTGACTGCGTGACCGTGGAAGAACGAGGGAGACGAGACGAGATGCTGATCACAGCCGGCCGGGTCCTGACTGGGTCCGGGACGTACCTGGAGGACGGTGCCGTCCTCGTCGAGGGCGACTCGATCATCGAAGTCGGGCCGCGCACGCAGCTCGCTGACCGCGCCGGGGCAGACGGGATCCTCCTGGCGTTTCCCGACGCGACGGTGGTGCCCGGGCTGATCGACGCCCACGTGCATCTCGCGTTCGACGGCGGCGGCGACCCGGTGGCCACGCTCCACGAGTCCAGCGACGAGAGACTGCTGCAGGACATGCGCCGGCGCGCGGAGCAGCTCCTGTCCAGCGGTGTGACGACGGTCCGCGACCTGGGCGACCGCAACGGCCTGGCCCTCCGCCTCGACACGGAGATCAACCGGGGCAGCACTCCCGGCCCGCGCATCGTGTCCGCGGGCACACCGGCTACCCCGCCCGGAGGCCACTGCCACTTCCTGGGCGGTGAGGTATCCGGCGTGGCCGAGGTCCGTGATCTGGTGCGCCGCAACCTCGCTGGGGGTGTCGGCGTGATCAAGGCGATGGTGACAGGCGGCGGCCTGACCAAGAACGGGCCGAAGAGCTGGCAGAGCCAGTTCTCCGCAGAGGAACTCCAGGCCCTGGTGGACGAGGCACACCAGGCCGGAGTGCCGGTGGCCGCGCACGCGCACGGAGCGGACGGCATCGCCGCGGCCGTGGACGCCGGCGTGGACACGATCGAGCACTGCACCTGGATGACGAGCGACGGATTCGACCTCCGTCAGGACGTCCTGAAGAAGATCATCGACCAGGGCATCGCGGTCTGCCCGGCCGTCAGCCCGCACTGGCAGATGCTGCCCCGCTTCTTCGGAGAAGAGCGGGCAGCAGCCATGTTCGCTCTGGTCCGCGAGATGGCCGAAGCCGGCGCCAAGCTCATCGCCGGAACCGACGCCGGCGTTCAGCGGGCCGGGTTCGACGGGCTCGTGCCGGCGCTCGCGTTCTACGAGCACCTGGGCCTGCCCAACAGCCGGATCCTCGACATGGCCACTGCGGACGCGGCCGGAGCCCTGGGGCTGGGCGGGCAGACGGGCCGGATCGCGCCCGGGCTCCGCGCGGACCTGCTGGTCGTAGGCGGAGATCCGCTGGACGACCTCGGTGCCCTCCAGCAGATCCGTGCCGTGATCGCGGCAGGACGGGTACACGAGGCGAGCTCGCCGGCAGAGAAGCTGCAGTAGCCACGCCGCCGGCCCGCAGCCCAGAAGCTGCGGGCCGGACTACTTAGTGTCCGCTTCCTTCTCCGTCATCTCCGCCACCAGCTCATTGACCAGCGCCAACGCTTTGGGCGACAGACCCCGCGGACCCAGGCCGCGAGCTCGCACCCGGCCCACGGCGCCCTTCTTCGCGGCGGCCAGCAGCTGGAGACCCTCATAGACCTGGGCGGCCACGGCCTCGTCGGGCTCGAAGTACATCCGGGACACACCGACAACGGCGGCCAGCGCATCCAGGACCACGGGCGGCGCCGTGTCCGTGACGCCGGTCCGAAGATCGGCGAAGTCTTCCCCGGTGATGATCTCCGCCCCGGCATGGGCATTCACCTCGGCCGCCATCTCGGCGTCCGAGGGGGGTCCCTGCGGACCGGGGTAGGAGCGCTGCAGGAGCAGAGTGATCTTCTCGGCGAGGGATCCCGGCGCCCCGCTCGAGTCCGGAGCCGTAGCGTCTTGGGTTCCGGGCTCCCCCGTCGTGCCGTTCTTCCTCGCCTCTGCGGCGGCCAGGGAACGACCCTCGGCCCGGCGCAACTCCGTTTCGCTGACGCCGTACTTCTCTGCCAGGGCCGGGACGTATCTGTCCTTGAGCCGACGGTCGCCTCGCTCGGCTCCCGCGACCGGGCCAGCGCTCTTGGTTCCGATCACCTCGGCCGTCTCGTACTGGTAGATGCCGGCGTCGCAGCGCAGATCAGCCAGATCGGGCAGGCCGCGACGGGGAAACAGATCGTCCAGGTCACCTCTGAGGGCCGCCGCGTATGCGGGCAGCTTCTCCGGATCGGGCGAGGAGTGGCCGGCCTCCCAATTCGCCACCGCGGAGTCGGACACGCCCAGCTCTGCCGCCACTTCACTCTGGAAGATGTCGGCAGCTCGCCGTACCGCGCGAGCACGGTCTCGGTCGAAGTGACGGGCAGGCATCAGACCTCGCTTTTTCTTCAAGTTGAAGTGAATGCATCTTGTTGACTTTTACTTCTGGTGGGAATAGCTTCAGCGTAGCGAAAACAGAGCGCCTTCGCATACCGCTCGCCCTCTGGATTCGGCCTCCCCACCAGCACCTCTGGGCTGCGGTGAGGTCCCGCACCGCGTGTGAGAGGTCCCCTCTTCGCGGCGGCGTGGCGTGTTCCACCGCGTACCTGGGGGTCAGCAGTAGTCCCCCCGGCTCCGCAGTGGATACCCCGTTTCTCCCCTCCCCGTCAGGAAGTCCGCGCCATGCCGCAGCACCCCTTAAGCCCAGCGGCCAGTCCGCTCGGTGCGTGCGACGCCTGACTCCGGGGATCACTTCTCCTTCGCCTCGCTCCGCCTCCTCGACCCGCCCTGGGCGCCGCCCGACGAGTTGTCGAGAAGGCAAGAGCTAAGTCTGGATGTCTTCGCAGGCCACACGTATGTTGCTGGTCCCCCGCCGGGCATCCGCCCGGCGACCGGCACGGAAGGAGACGCGTGAGGCGCGCACCGCCCATCGCAACGGGCCACGGCCCCATAAACGCCGACGGCGCCTGAGAGCGGGAACTCTCAGACGCCAAACGGCCAGGACACCCGCGCCCCGGGAAGGGCGCGGAGATCACCCAACGAATCCGCTCTGGTCCCTTTCCACCAGCACCGGAACGGATCTGCTTCAAGGGAGAGTTTCGCATGCCGACTGCCCTGCGTGAAAGGCCGAAGACCCCGGCCAGCGCGGCAGCCTGTGCCCGTGCCACCCCGTCAGTGCGGCGGAGTGGCGGTGATGCCTGATGGCACGTATCCGCACCGTCAAGCCGGAGATGTTCGAGTCGGAGTCGCTGGCGGAGTGCTCGGTGACCGCCATGCTCACCTTCATCGGGCTGCTGACGCAGGCTGACGACTCCGGCCGTCACCGCGACCATCCGGCGATCATCGCCGGTCGGCTGTGGGCACTACGCCCGGAGCACACCGCCGCGCACGTCGCGCAGGACCTGGAGGAGCTGGCCACCGCCGGATTGATATGCCGCTACACCGGATGCGACGGACGCACCTGGCTGCACGTCGTGACGTGGGAGCAGCACCAGAGGATCAACAAGGCCACGGCGTCCCGGGTGCCGCGCTGCACCCACCACCAGGGCCACCAGCCGTGCGGAAAGTGCCAGACCGGCGCCTGCCCCACCACACGCACGGCACCGTCCGTGACAGCTCACGGAACCTTCCCGGAGCACTCCGGGAGCCCGCAGGGAGGGGTGCACCGCCCGGTCGCGGACGCCACTCAGCCCGCAGAGACCACCACGGGCCCCGGAGAGACGTTGTCCGTGCCGCAGACCGGCCCAGCTGCATCCGCTGCGGCACCGCCGGGGAAAAGTGCAGGTCAGACGGCGGTCCCGGAGTCCTCCCGGAGGACTACGGGAGGACTCCCGGAGGACTCCCGCTCTGGATCTAGGATCTTGGATCCTGGATCTGTACCTAGGGGGCGCGAGGCGCCCGCACCCGACGCCGTCTCCAGATCGGTCTCCGCGAAGGAGCTGGTCGCCGAGTACGTCCGGGACTGCCAGCGCCGACCGCCGGAGGACGTCCTCGGGCTGCTGGGGCGCAAGATCCGGGTTCTGCTGGACGAGCGCTTCGACCCGCAGGACATCCGCACGGCCCTGGATCGGCTGCGGGCCAAGGGCCTGCACCCGAGCGTGCTGCCGAGCCTGGTGAACGAGGTCGTCAACGCAGCCCCGCAGGCCACCTCGGCGGCGTCATCCGCCTCCGGCGCGGGGCCCTGGGCCAGCACCTCCGGATACACGCCCTACCTCAACCCGACCGAGCCGACGACGTTCGGAGGCCACCTGTGACCCGCGCACACCTCGCCGACCCTCAGCCCGCCATCGGCGAGCGGCTGCGCGCCCGGTTGGAGGCCAGGCTGACCGAACGCGGCATCGACCCGACTGCGCCGCTGCCGGACACCCCGGAACCGATCCCGGCGCTGGAGGCCGCGCAGGCGCGTATCCCGGTCGACTACCGCGACGCCGTGGTCGAGCACCCCGACGTCGCCGCCTGGGTCCGTTCCATCACCGAGGCCGCGGTCGAGCCGAACGCCGGCGGCCTCAACCCGCACTACGGCAAGGCCGGACGCCGGCGGATCGCGCACGGCCCGTCGCTGCTGCTGTGGGGCAGCACCGGGGCGGGCAAGACGCATCAGGCGTACGGCGCGATCCGGGCCCTGACCGCCGCTGGGTGCGGCGTGTCCTGGCAGGCGACGACTGCCGCCGACCTGTACGCCGACATGCGCCCGCAGTCCGGGGTGGACCCGGAGCACATGCTGCGCCGGATCGTGCGGGTGCCGCTGCTGCTGCTCGACGACCTCGGCGCCGCCAAGGGCTCGCAGTGGACGGAGGAGATCACCTTCCGGCTGGTGAACTGGCGCTGCCAGAACCGCCTGCCGACGATCTTCACCACGAATCTGCCGCCGGTCCGCGACCGGGGCGTGCCCCCGCAGCAGCCGGTCCTGCGCGACGTGATCGGCGACCGCGTCCTGTCCCGCCTGTCCGGCATGTGCACACCGGTCCACTTCAGCGGCCCGGACCGGCGCTTCCAGCGCCGCTGAACCGGCCGCTCTCGCAACCGACTTCACCTCCGGTGCGGCACCGCCGCGCCCCTGCCCCGCCTCATCACCGCGCCCACCCACGCTGGTGCCGCGCGACCGCTGAGGCGTACCCGGAGACTGACTTGCGCACCATCACCACGAACGACACCGCGCGCCCGACACTGCGCGGGATCGCCGACCACAGCTGGAACGCCCGGGGCTTGTGCTACGGCATGCCGGCCGAGGACGCCGACGAGCTGTTTTTCCACGCCCCACGCGACCACGAGGCCGCCTCGGAAGCCAAGTCCATTTGCGGCCGATGCCCGGTCAAGAAGGACTGCTTCAACTACGCCCTGGACAACGACATCCGGCACGGGATGTGGGGCGGGCTGACCGAGATCGAGCGCCGCCCCTGGCACGCCCGGGTCAGCAAGCGCCTCGACTACGCGCGGGTCAAGGCAGCCTTCCAGGGCCGCGACGTGCACCTCAGCGACGCCGAACGTGAGGCCGTCGTCCGCCACGCCTACGCCCGCGGATGGTCCCCCGAGCGCCTCGCCTACACCCTCCAGCTCGAACTCGACTGGGCCCGGGACCTGATGCGTCGAGCGGCCCATGCCGTCGCCGACCGCGACCGCTACTGGGGCCTGTACGACGAGGCCGAGCCCACGCCCGACGACGAGGAGGACGAGGCCACCTCCTCGCCCGTGCCCCGGCAGGTGCACACCCACGCTCTGATCACCGCGCTCGGAAGGGCAGCATGACCCACCCCACCGCCATACCCCTGGCTGCCGTCCCCTTCGGGCTGTCGCCCGTGATCACCGCCGCCGTTGCGCTGCCGGTCCTCGCCGTACTCGTGGGCGGGTGGCTTACCCTGCGCCGCCGCGACCGCGCCAGAACGGAACGGTCGTCTGCGCTGGCGGTGTGGGTCGCAGCGCTCGCCGCGATCGGCTGCACCGCTTACAGCGCCGACACCAGCTGGCGGTTCGCCGCCGACTACCTCGACATGGCCGGCACCACCGAGCGTGCCGCCATGTTCGGCGCCGCCGAACTGGCGCTGTTCGCCACCGCGCTGATGGCCCGCCAGAACCTCACCTCCCAGGGCGCACCGGGCCTGCCCGGAGTCCTGGTCTGGATGATCACCGGCGTGCAGGTGATCCCCGCCTACGCCGAGTCCGGCCCTGTAGGCGGGACCGTGAGGGCCTTCGTCGGCCCCATCATGGCGGCGATGCTGTGGCACCAGGCCATGGGTATCGAGCTCCGCCTACGCAAACCCGGCGCCGCCTCGCACGGCATCCTGGCCACCCTCGGACGGGAAGCACGCGAGCGTCTACTCTCCCGCCTCGGCATCGCCGAACGCGACCGGGACGCAGCCCAGATCACCCGCGACCGCGCCACCGCCAAGGCAGTCGCCCTGGCCGCCCGCCTGGCGGAACGTTCCGCCAAAGGCCGCCAGAGCTGGCGGGGACAGCTGATCACCCGGCGGCTGTCCAAGGCCCTCGCCAAGGCCGACGTCGGCACCGACCTCCAGCAGAGGCGCGCTCTCCTGGACCAGCTCGCCGCCCGCCGCCATGCCACCGCGCTCGCGACGGTCGACCTGCCCTCGCCCTGGACTCACCCGTCACAGGACGCAGACCACACGGCCCACGATCCCGTCCGCCCGTCCCTCGCCGACGGGGCGGCATCCGGGGACCGGCCGATCCGCCTGCTCACGGTCCCCAATGCGAACACCACACCGATCGGGGACGGTCCCGAAGAGGACCATGCAGATCCGGTCCCCGAGATGGCACCCGTTGAAATCGGGGACCGTCCCCCCGCGGCCCTGGAAACCGGGGACCGCACGCCGACTGGGGACCGGGACAACGCGCTCCCCGGGACCGACACCACACGGGACCGCACGGACGCGAGCCCGGAACACGGGGACAAAACCGCAGCTCAAAGCCCAGGTCTTCCGTCCCCGACGCCGGTCCCCAATGGGGACCACGATGCCCGCGACTCCGAAACGGGGACCGAGTCCAACGGGGACCGTCCCCAGCCGGTCCCCAACGAGGGGGACCACGGTGACCCCGACACCGGAACGGGGACCGAGTCGGACGGGGACCGTCCCCACTCGGTCCCCGCGCGCAGGAGGCCGAAGGCGTCCCGGAACCGGTCCCGAGGTGGTCAGGGCAAGCCGTCCCGAAGGCAGGGGAAGGTGAGTGTGGACCAGCTCGTCACCCAGCTCCGTCCCCACGTGCCCAAGCTGCTGGAACGGGACGGGAACGCCGAGGTCACGCGCAGCCAGCTCAGGGAGATCATGCGCGCCCACGACATCGGCATCCGCAATGACCGCCTTACGCCGGTCCTGGAGCGTCTGCGCCACGAAACGGCCACGCCCACCACGAAGAAGAGGAGTGCACGGTGAGGACGTGCCCGCGCATGTCGCACATCAAGTCCGACTTCGAGAAGGACATCCGCTTCCTGACCGCCTATGCGGAGCGCAAAGCCGGCGCCCCATCGGCCAAGACCAGCGCGAAGCAGGCGATCACGCTCAAAGGCAATATGGCCAGGGCGATGAGCCGGCACTTCGCCCGCTGCCCCGAGTGCGGCTGACACCTGCTTAGACGCAGGTCAGGCGACTCCACTGCACTCAATCGCTGCGATGGCCCGGCTTCGTGCGGGGCCACCGCCCCCTCCGGAAGGAAAACGCCATCCGAC
Organism: Streptomyces sp. NPDC002888; assembly: GCF_042888465.1. Lineage (NCBI taxonomy): Bacteria > Bacillati > Actinomycetota > Actinomycetes > Kitasatosporales > Streptomycetaceae > Streptomyces > Streptomyces sp. NPDC002888. The sequence goes on from NZ_JBIAPU010000015.1 coordinate 105,519, forward strand.
GCCCACGCCCACGGACGTACACCCCCACCGCCGCCGAGGCCGCCGCCTGGGCGGACGTCCTGATCCACCACCAGCTCCTGCACGCGGCAGTGCTGGCACCGAACGGCCAGTGGCTCGTCCAGGACACACCCGAAACGCGCGTCCGACTCCTCGACGGACCGGCCGCCATGTTGGACCTCGCCGCCGAAATCCAGCACCGCCTCCGCGCCACCAGGAACCGCACCCGATGACGAACTCGACTACGAGCCCCACTCCCACACCGGATGAGCCGGTCCCCAACTCGCTTGCTGAGCGAGCAAGTTATCGCAAGAGCATTGCTCCCGTCGGGAGCAATGCTCTTGCCTCCCCCGCCCCTGAAGTGGCGGGAGAAGTCCGGCGCCAGGGGGCGCCGAACGAGCAGGACGCGACCGAGGGCGGCTCGCGTCCGGGGGAAGAGCACACGCATACCTGCCACACCGAGCAGTGCGCCCACACCGCACCGTCGAAGCCGCACGTGCAACAGCGCGAGCGCCTGCGTGACGAACACAAGCGCGTGCGCCAGCCCAGCTGCCGCATGAACGACGACGAGTACCAGCTGCTCGCACGTGCAGCGTCCGCGTGCCGTATGAGCGTCGCCAGTTTCCTTGCCCACGCCGCTCTCAAAGCCGCCCGCGATCTCGACCGCACCGCCGCCGAGATCGCCACCGAACGCGAAGTGCTGAACGAGCTGTTCGCCCTGCGCCGACACCTCGGGCACATCGGCAACAACGTCAATCAGGTGGCCAAGGCCCTGAACTCGGGTGCGGACGTCCCGAACACGGTGGCGGTCCTCGACGCCGTGACCCGCGCGGCCCGCCGCGTGGACGCCTTCACCCGGCACTACCTGGAGACCGAGACCACCGCGGCATGATTCCCCGAGTCCACGATCGCGGGCAGCGCACCATCGGCCTGCTCTACTACCTCTACGGGCCCGGCACCCACGAGGAGCACATCGACCCCCACCTGGTTGCAGCCTGGGACAGCCTCGCCCCTGACCCCGGCCGCGACCCGAACGCCACATACGCCGACCTCCAGCAGCTGCTGGACATGCCCGTCGAGGCCCTCGCCAAAGGCCGTCGGCCCAAGAAGCACGTATGGCACCTGTCCGTCCGGGCGGCCCCCGAGGACCCCATCCTCAGCGACGAGCAGTGGGGCGACATCGCCCGGCGCATGGTCGCGGCCACCGGCATCGCCCCCGACGGCGACGACGCGGCATGCCGCTGGGCCGCCGTACGGCACGCCGACGACCACATCCACATCATTGCCACGCTCGTCCGCGAGGACCGCCGCCGGCCACGGCTGAACAATGACGCCGCCCGGTCCCAGGCCGAAGCCAGGCTGATCGAAGCCGAGTACGGGCTCAAGCAGCTCAACACCGGTGACGGCACCGCCGCCAAACGTCCCACCAGCGCCGAGCGCCACAAGGCCGAACGCGAGGGCCGCGAGCGCCCCGCCCGCGAGGAACTGCGCGAGACCGTACGGCAGGCAGTTGCCGGCGCCACGAGTGAGGAAGAGTTCTTCGACCGCCTGGCCGACGTCGGCGTACTAATCCACAAACGCGTCGCGCCCTCCGGCGACCTCCTCGGCTACAAGGTCGCGCTCCCCGACGACCGCAACGAAGACCAAGAGCCCGTCTTCTACGCCGGTTCCACCCTCTCCCCCGACCTGTCCCTGCCCCGTATCCGTAAACGCTTCTCCAACGACACCCCCTCACCGAGCGCCGACACCTCCTCGGACCAGGCCACCCCCCTGGCGCCGAGCGGCCCGGCAACCGCACGGCGACGGGCCGCCACGGCCACGTGGCAAGCAGTGCTCGTCATCGACGGCGGCCAGGACGCGGCGGTGGCCGCGCAGATCGCGGCGGCCGGGGAAATCCTGGACGCACTCGCCCAGACCTCAGCAGCCCACACCCGTACCCAACTGCGCGATGCGGCCTTCGCGTTCGAACGGGCCACCCGCTCTCACGTACGAGCTGAACGCGGGCACGACCGCGCCCTGCGCGAAGCCGCCCGCGACCTCGTCTACAGCGGACCCGCCCTCGGCCGCGGAGAGGACGGAGCCACCACGGCGATGCTGATCGACATGGCGTTCTTCCTCGTCACGGCCGCAGCCCACTGGCACGCGAAGAAGAACCACGCCCAGCAGGCCGCCGCCGCCCGCCAGGCCGCCGAGCACCTGCGCGCCGCCTACCAGGCCGCCGCCGGCATCCCATTGGGGGTGCTGTACCAGCGGGGACGGCATCTGTCGCAGCCACTGCGGCACAAGCAGGCTGCCTGCCTACGAGCGGCGGTGCCGCAGTTGGCCAAGCAGATCCTGGCTGAGCCGGGCTGGTACGCCCTCGCGGCCACCCTCGCCGACGCCGAGAGCGCCGGCCACGATCCGGCGGTGCTGCTGGCCGAGGCCGCCGCGCGGCGAGAGCTGGGCACCGCCGACTCCATCAGCGACGTGCTGGTGTGGCGGCTGCGCCGCATGGCCGATCTGCCCGCCGACGCGACCACGATGCCCATCGACTCCATCCCTACCTCGGCCAGTACGCCGGGGCGTGCGACAAAGCCCGCAGCGGGCCGCGGCGAGGGTCCGGGCAAGGCCCGCTGATTACGGAGTCTGAGAGTTGAAGCAGGTCAGGTGCATGAGGCACCCTCCTTGTGGACTGTCAGACGAAGAGAAGGAGAGCGGATGTTCGGACGTGCTCGTGCCCACCGTGAATTCCGTGAAGCCCAGCGTGCTGGCCACGCCCTGCTGCACACCATGCAGTCGCATCCCGGCTTCCAGCCTCCGGCACCCGCTGCTGATCAGGCTCCGGACCCGGCCGCGGAGGTGGCGGTGCCCGACTTCCTGCCGCCGGACCTGCGGGTCCCCTCGCGTCAGGAGGTCGAGGGCCTGATGATGCGCTGGCAGCAGCCACTCGTCATCGACGGCGAGGTCCGTTCGTGCCCCGCGTGCGGCGCATACCGGGACTGGATCATCTTCAGCATGTGCGACGACACGATCCACCTGCGCTGCCGGGCCGGCCACACAACGCCGGAGCCCCGCCTCGACCCGGTGTGGTTCAACCGCAACTCCGGTCCGGTCGATCACTTCCATCCCACCCTGGACGAGGGCCTGCGCCACCTCGGCCACTGAAGCCGGCGAAACCCCTGAAACCCCAACTCCCCTTCTCTCTGCCGGTGCCCGGAGGGCCGGCGCAGTCAGCCCGTCCGCTTCGCAGGCCACTTAGGGGTTTCGCATGCGCCTTCCCACCACGACCGTCCTCAGCCTCAGCGCTCTCGCCGCTCTGGTTCTGACCGGCTGCTCGACGGGCAGCACCACCTCCGCCGAGCCGGCCTCCCCCACAACCGCCGCGCCGCGCAAGGTGGGCTCGAATACCGCAGCCGCGGCGCCGCTGTCCTCGGCCGCACTGAGCAAGCGGCTCCTTGACGAGAGCGACCTCGGCGAGGGCTACAGCCGCAAGCCGCAGCGCCCGGCCACGCACGGCGATGTCACCGTGATCGGCTGCCCGGCACTGGCCAAGCTCGGCAGCAGCGCGGCCACTGGCACCGGCCTGTCCTTCCCCCGCCAGGCGAAGGCGTCCTTCACCTACTCCGGCGGCAGCGACTCCGAGGTGTCCGAGGAGCTGTACAGCGACACCGCGACGAAGCTTTCGCAGGGCATCGGGGAGATCTTCGACGCGATGACCGCCTGCCCCACGTACCAGCTCGTGTCGGGCAGCATCGTCATCGACATGGGTACGAAGCAGACGGCCGCCCCGGACCTGGGTGACGAGCAGTGGAGCCAGCTGCTCACCTACGCGGTCGGCGGGCAGCGCAGCGTCGTCAAGCAGACGGCGATCCGCACCGGCACGATTCTGGTGGTCCTGTCCGGGGCGCCCGCTCTCGTCGACGCCCATCTCGCCGACGCCGTCCAGGCGGCGCAGGCCCGCTGACACTCGACGCTCCGTCGCGCCCCGTTCTCCCCGCTGCCAGGCAGTGGAGAACGGGGCGTTCGTCATCCAGCATTACCGTGCTGCAGGGCCCTGCACACAGCGAGGGCCATGCTCCGGCTTCGGCCGTGGGCCATCCGGACGCTGTCGTACGAAGAGAGGTCACCGGCGTGGTGGACCATCCCACGAAGACCCGCGGGTGTTTCGCGTTCGTCACTACACCGCGCCGTGAGGTCGTGCTGCAGCTGCGGGACGACAAGGCCGGCATCGGCTGGCCGGGGCGCTGGTCGCTTCCCGGCGGCGGACGTGAGGCGGACGAGACGCCGCTCGAGACGGTCCTGCGCGAGTTGCTGGAAGAGACTGGCATCGTACCGACGGTGATCGAGGAAGTGGCTGTCACCGCCTACGCGGAGGGCAAGACGCCACCCCACGTGTTCGCCGCAGTCTGGGACGGCACCGAGAGCGAGCTGGTCCTCGGCGAGGGGCAGGCCCTTCGTCTGTTCCCGCTGGACGCTCTGCCGGAGCCGATGCCGCCCCATGTCCGGCACTACGTCGAACAGCTCGCACTGCGCCTGCCACCCCGTATGAACGACCCCACGCCACCCACATCCTCCGGGTTCCTGTGAGCACCGGGACGGAACGGCGCGGCCTGGCGCAACGAAACCGGGCCCGGTTTCCTCACCTTGACGAAGGAGGAAACCGGGCCCTTGGGTGACGCGGCGGTCAGGCACGGCGCGTCCAGAGCAGGCTGGTGCGTGCCGCTACAGGGGGTCATGGCAGCGTGGGCATGCCCGCCTCCGGCGCGTGCGGCCGTTCGATGGCAAGCAGGCGATCGGGGTGAAGGCCCAGTTCCACGATCTCGTCGGCGGCGGGGGCATAGACCAGGACGGCAAGTCGCCGACCCCGGCCGGGGTGGGTCACGGTCAGGACGTGGTGCTGGTCCGGGCAGCCGGAGAGCGTATAGGCGTCGCCGGAGTTGAGGCCATCGGCGCGGCCCTGGAAGGTGTCCAGTTCACGGCATTGGTCCCACCAGCGGGCGCGTGCCCTCATGTGGGGAAGCGCGGCGGTCCGCCGGTCGCGCTCGGTCCTCCATGCTCGGCGGCAGGGGGCGCATTCGTTGGTGGCCTCGGGGTTCGGTCCGGCCAGCGGCGTGTCGCACAGGCCGGTGCCGGTCGCGGCGTGGCGGCGGTGTCCCGTGACGAGATTGGCGTGGCCTTTGGGTGCCCACAGCAGGTCCTCGTCGCGCGGGCAGGATCCGTCGAAGGACAAGCTCACCTCGCCCGCGAGCCGGTGGAGGCGCTCCAGGGCCGCCGCGAGCGCCGAGCAGTTGGCGCACACCCGGCGGGCCGAAGTCGAGCGAGGGTCAAGGGACTTGCCGCAGTAGCCCAGCAGATGGCCGGGGATCGGCAGGTGGGCGGTGGCGCCCTTGCCGGTGCCGGCGGCGGGCCGGAGATCCCGTTCGCCGCCAAGGTGCGGCTGCGTGGTCAGGATCAGCCAAGCGCGTGTACAGCTCTGGCACAAAGAGTGCGTGGTGTTCTCCGCGATCGGTGCGAGATCGGTCGAGTGCGTAGCGCACACCGTCAACGGCTCGGTGCCGATCAGGACGCCGTGGTGAGCGGTCCCGTTCGTGGGAGAGATGGACAGCCGGATCACGGGCAGGGGCAAGCAGACCTCCAAGGGTCAGTGTGGGGCGGGTGGGTGACGAAAGGCTCGTCAGAGAAAGTCGAAACGGCCGGGCAGGGTGGCGAGCGTGCGCGCGTCCTCGGCCGCTCTGTCAGCCTCGACGCGGGCGAGCGTGACCGCGCATTCGCCGTACTCGCGCGCGTTCAGCTCTCCGGCCTCGGTGCACTGCCCGTCTTCGATGATGTACCGGGTCACCGTCCGGGCCGGGCCCGAGTCGGTGGGGGCATCGGACACCAGCGACAGCACCGACGACCCGCACCGATTACCCGCATCCTCCAGGGCCCGGTCTACCAGGCGCGTCAGGCGGTCAAAGCGCTCCATGCTCACCGGCCCGAGCACAAGGGTGTTGCCGCCCAGATAGAGGAGTTCGGCCAGCACTTCCCGGGCAACCAGCGGCCGGATGGCGTGCAGGTAGTGACGTCCCGGCCCGGCCGCCGCAATGGCATTGGCGACCGCAAGTCGTCCAGGGGACAGGTATGAAACCGACAGGTCGGTGTCCTTTCGCAGCGGAAGCGACCGCCCGGGGCGACGGGCGGCCGGCATGAGGAGGCGTCGTCGTCAGTCACGGCGCACTACGGTGAGCCGCTCTTGCGCGCCCTCGGGCAGGGTGCGCCGAGGCACGGGGACCGGGGAGGCGAGCGAGGCGGCGAAGGCCGCGACCAGGTCGTGCGGGACGCTGGCGCTGAAGCTGGCGCACCACAGATAGGGGGCGCCCAAAACAAGCTCCGCCCACGCCTGCCAGCCCATCAGATCGGGGCGCGGGTCGGCGTCCTGAATGAGCTTGGGCAGTTCCTCCAGCGACACGCTGGAAGCGAAGCCGGGGTCCGTGGCCGCGGTCGCGGGGCGGTCCACGTCCCGGATCCAGCCCTGTGAGACAAGCGCGGCCATGACCGCCTGAGGCCCGTCGAACCCGGTGTCGGGCGCCTCGCGGGCATCGAGCGCGACGAGGAGGTCGGCAAGCGCCTCGTGCGGGACGCCCGTGGTGAAGTAGGCGTTCCACTCCGTCAGGGCGCTCGCGGCATGCGGACGGGCGGACAACTGCCACGCCACGGGCAGTCCGCCGAGTTCAAAGGGGTAGCTGGCGAGGATCCACTCGGCGCCGCGCAGCTCGTCCGGGCTCACGTACAGCAGGGTGTGGCGGGAGGTCGGCCACAGCCGCCAGCCCAGGCCGGTCAGCAGGTCGCCGATCCGCTCGCCGAGCGCGCCGTCGTCGCCGGCCAGGTGGCGCGGGGTGACCCAGTACACCGCCTCCTGCGGGTCGGGGTGGGCAGGGTCGTGGGGGTGGTGCGGGTACAGAGGCGCCTCCGTAGGGTCGTTGGTGGTTCAGCTGCCGTCGTCGCGTGGCCCGGTCGCCCTGCGACGGCGACGTGCGGGAGCCTCGGTCGGCTCGTGCCAGGTGAGTTCGACGGCGACGTCCGGTGGGAGGTGGCCGACCTGCTCGGCGTCCTTGGCCTCGGTGATGAAGACCAGCGGGTCGCCGTTCTCATCCTGGGCAGCGATCACCCCGCCGATACGGTGGGCCATGGGAAAGAGCGGGTTGATGGCGAGCCGGGCCGTCGCTTCACGGTCGCAGGTGGACAGAAGGTCGACGAGTTCGCCTACGGTCATCTCGTGCAGATGCGGTTCGTCCACAGCGTTCTCCTCGCGGTAGCGGACAAGGGTGTCCCGACGCTGGGCAGGGTATGCGGCGCGCAGGGCGCCCGGTGGTGTGGCGCCGGCCCCGCTGTTCAGAGCGGCTGGGAGGTGGCGAGGACCTGGGCCACGGCAGCGGCGACGATGGCCGCCGGAGTCTCGGTGTCGAACGACATCCGGTACCCGCGGACCTTCGCGGTGCCGGTGACCGCGATCACCCAGCCCTCACCGTCGGTGCCGGGACGACCCGTCGGGAACCATCCGAGGTAGAAGCGCCCGTCCTTGCTGTTCACATGGACATCGGCGCGGTCGTCCACGACCAGCTTGAAGTCGGCGTCCGTGAACTGGTCGGTCACCAGCGTCGGCTGGCCCGGACCGAGGTTCCAGGAGCGCAGCCTCAGGGCCTCGACAGTCGCGGCAAATCCGGACTGGGTAACCTCCACGATCACCGACATCACCTCTCTGACCTGGCATTTTCCGGGAAGGCGTCTACGTTGACATGCTCCAGAAAGCGTTGGCCAGTCCTTCCGCGTTCTTTCCTGTCTGCCTCAGGCGAACTTTGTCCCTTGTCATCTTGTAGGGTTCAAATTTCGTGTCGCAATCTCACGGCTGGTGCCGGATGGAAGTCGGATCCGACGTGGCGCCGAGACATGCAGGTGTCCTGTCGCACTGAGCCTGTCGGATTCTCACTGCTTCTCGTTCGTGCTGTCGGATTCTCATTGCGTCGCGCGCTGAGCGACGACGTTTGCCCCGTACACAGCGGACTGCGGACAGGGTTTGTTCTTGGACCAGATCAGCCGGCGGCCGTGTGATCAGAGCAGGGCTCGGATGGCGTCGCGTTGCTCTGGCAGGCCGACTTCCCTGAGCCAGCGGAATTTGTTGCCAATGTTCCCAGCTCATCAATCACCTGGCGGACGGTCGCTCTGGCAAGACCCAGCAGTGAGATCGGATCGTCGAGGGACAGTCAACGTTGGCCAGGGTCCAGTTCCAGCCGTCGTCGCGCAGGACGCCTTCTGCGCCGTCGCAGGCTGACTGTCAGTGCTGGGTGCCATGCTTGTTTGCGTGGCTTTGCTCTTGATGGCCGGCGCTGCTGGGCAGCCCGGTTCTTGCGGCGGAGTCGGCTCGGGCTGAGTGACAGTCCTTCGGCTCACGAGGCTCGGGCTGCGGTGTACGCGGGGCGGTGTCGGTGAACCCGAGTCCGTACTCTACTGGCGGTGGGGGCGTGACCTTCGAGCGGCGTCTGGCCGCTACCTTTCTGGTCCGCCGCCTCACAGGTGCACCTGCCTCCGAGGTGGGACCGGGACGGCTGGTGACACGGGTCCTGTTCCAACAGGCGCCCCAGCGCGCGGTCGACGACGTTGTGGTCCATGCCTGTCACCCAGATGTTCCTGACAATGTGGAGCTGCTCGTCACCGTGAACCGCTCCGGGATCGGTGGAGGCTCCGGACTATTCTCCTATGGATGGATGGTTCCTGAGGCGAACCACTTGTGGAGTGTGGATTCCGCCCCGTCTGGGAGATCGTCGACGAACACGACAGCCAGGCCGCGCTGGGCTCGAGAGCAGCACACGTAGAACAGGCTGCGTGACCGTTCTGTCCGGTCGGGTTTGTCGGTGCCGGCGAGCATTTTGCCGATGCTGTACCTGTTCCACGCGCGGTCGTCGACCACCACCAAGACGTTCTCGAATTCGTCGCCCTTGACACCGTGCTGGGTCGAGAACGGGGTGAGTTCATCGATGAAGTACGTGACGCTGATGACTTCCCGGTAGGACACGCTGCGGAGGTTGTTCGAGAAGTCCGCTCGCCGCTGGTCACGCTCGTCCAGGCCCGTTGCGGTTCTGCGGCGTTCGAGGTCTTTGAGCTTCCCTGGCATGGCGAGGAGGTGGCCGTCGGCCATCAGGTCGAGCACGTCGCCGATGGTTCCGGTCGTGCGTACGGCGTCGAGTGCGCGGATGGCGTCACTGATGGCGCGTTTGTGGGCGTGGCGGGTGATCCGTGTCCGTCCCTCGTCCAGCAGACCGGTCAGCTCGGCGAAGTCGTTGTTGTGGAAAGCGGTGCTCATTGCCTCGATGCGGGTGAGGTACTGGATGTACGACTCGTTGCGTGCCATGAGGTCGTCGGGCCCGTAGCGGCCCAGCTTTCGGTACTGCTCCAGGAGGTTGGCGTACTCCAGGGTGCCGGCTATCCCTCGGTGGGTGAGCAGCAGGTATTTGCTGTTCTCCCGTGTCCAGCCGTTCCGGGCGAGTATCGCTTCGGCAGCCGTCAGTCGCTCAGGGCCGGGTGAGATGCCACTGTTGAGAAACAGGTGGACCTCGCCTGTCTGCTGCTTGCCGACGGCGTCCTGGATGAGCTCAGGGCGCATCTGGTTGAGCACGTCGACGACGGGAGGCGAGCACCGGTAGTTCTCGTGCTTGGTGATCTCGGTGAGGAGGCCGGGACGTTTCACCGCTCCGACGCCGGATTCGTAGATCTTCTGCATGGAGTCACCGAAGAGACCGACCACGCATTTCTCATGGCCCGCGCCCGCCAGGTGATCGAGCAGCAGCTGGATCGTCTTGGGAGAAGTGTCCTGGTACTCGTCAACAAAGATGACCGGGTACTTGCTGGCGATGATGCGTATGAGCTTGGGGTGGGATGTGACAAGGCGGAGCGACAGTGCGATGACGTCGTCGTGGGAGATGCGTCCCTCGCTCAGCCTGCGCCCGCGGTCGGAATATTCGATGGCCGGTGGAGCGGTGACGTCATCGAGGTCTTCCGGTCTGGTGAGGTCCTTGTTGTAGTCGAGGATCTGCTGCCAGAGTTCGCGCTGGTAGGGCTGGATGGCACTCCAGAGGAATTCGTGGATGGTGCCGACGTCGACGAGCGGGTCTGCGGCGATGCGTTCGTGGATCTTCTTCTTGGCGACGTTGGTGTATGTGATGCAGGCGATCCGCCGCCCGTGTGCCTCTAGATCTGTGCGGTGGTGGGTTAGGAGGTGCTGCAGGGCGCGTACCAAGGTGGTTGTCTTGCCTGCGCCGGCTCCTGCTTCGACGAGGAAGCTGCGCCGGGCCTCCAGCTCCGTGGCGACGGCTTCGAGGGTGTCTAGGCGAGCCACTGCAATCCTTCGGCGATGTAGCGGGGAACGGCCCAGTCCTCCAGAAGCATGACGTCGAAGGCGAAGTCCGTCTTGTGGTCGCTGAGTTGCTGAGCAATGTCGTAGGCCTTGGCTTCGATGTCGTCGGCGGTGGGGTCGGCCCCGACCTCCTTGACGAAGGCCGTCTTCACGGCGAGCTGGCGGAAGCCACGTACGAGGGGTTCTGAATTGGCGATGATGAAGGCGTCCTCGAAGCTCCGCGCGCAGGCTCCCGAATCCTTCTCCGGGACCTGGTAGGCGACGCGGACGTGTCCTTGCTCTTTGTCGGCCGGCTCGGTGGCGAGCAGCTCGGCGATGCTGGACTTTGCGGGCAGCCAGTTCTTGAGCGTCGCATTCGAGGTGACCGTCTGCCCCTGGCCGGGTGGGCAGGCCTTGCGGTGCTTGGGGCACACGGAGTCGATGTCGGTGATGACGAGGGTCTTGACGTTCAGGAAGGCGAGCAGTTCCCGGAAGCGGACGGCGTAGGCGTCGCCGACCTCGATGACCGATACGTACTGGTGCAGAAGCCCCTTGGCGCACCGCCGGACCATTTCCGGCAGGATCAGCCGTTCCGCGGTGCCCTCGATCAGGATCACCTTGTCGGCGAAGAACATGTCACACCGGTGCAAGACCATGTACTGGCGCAGGAAGCGCAGGGTCTCGTCACCCTGCGGAGTGGCCTTCACGTTGGCCTCGAAGGTCGAGAGATCCTTGACCGTGAGCTGCGGCTCGGAACGGTCGAAGTAGCGCACCGTGTGGAAGCCGCTGCTTGCGACGATGTGGGAGGAGTGCGTGGTGATGACCACCTGCACCTTCCAGCCCGTCTTACGGTCGATGAAGTCCTGGATGTTCTTGATGAACGTCTCCTGCATCTGGGGATGCAGATGGGCTTCGGGCTCCTCGATGAACAGCACCTGCAGCGCTGGCTTGGGTGTGGTGCGCTCGTAGGTCTGGTGAAAGCTGATGACCTGCAGGATCGTAAAGATCAGCTTGCTGTAGCCCAGCCCGTTGTGACCTTCAGGAAGATGGAAGTCGGCGTCCCCGGACGGGTACTGGATGCGGGTACTGCCGCGGAGGATGCCTGAGGCCTCGATGAGGGAGACGATGCGCGGCTTCTGGACCGGGGTGATGGTGCCCACCCCGAAGGTGCGCAGGTCCTCGAAGATCGGGTCGAACAGCATGGCGTAGTTGTCGTCGAGCTGCTGTGAGGCGGACGCCAGAGCGGTCTCGATCTGCTCGACGCTCTGGTGACGGTCCTCGTGCCCGCTGTTGACCTTGTAGTAGGCCTCGAAAGTCTTCGACAACGTGCGGGCCTTGTCGCTCGGTGTGTCATCCATCTTGGTCTGCGCGTAGACGAATTTGACCGACAGGATGGATTCGGCGGCGCCGCGCTTGATCTCCTTGCGGACGTCCTGGTCCAAGGGGCTGATCGCCCGATAGGCCGGGGCGAAGTAGTTCGAGAAGTTCTTGCGTAGCCACTTGATGCGGTCGAACGGCTCCCGCTGGCTGGCCGACCAGAAGTCCTTGAGGAAGTCGTTTGGGCGAGCAACTTCAAGCGCCGCCTCGATCTTGACCTCGAAGCAGGTGTCGTCCAGGTCGAGGATCACACCCGTGAGCGGCGCGAGGTCGTCGTCTTCCTTGTATTCGATGGTGAGGACCAACCGGATGGCCGGAACGAGGTCGTACGCCTTGGCCAAAAGGTCCTCGCTCGTCTCAGCGTCGCCCCGGCCAGCATGCGCCTGCGCCTCGCCGAAGATCTGCCGTGCCTGCTCGATGTCGGCGATACGGCAGGTGGAGAAGTCCTCCAGGACGAACCTCGTGTCCTCCTCGCCGAAGAACTTCTCGAAGAGATTGACGAACGACGTCTTGCCGCTGTTGTTGCGCCCGACGATGAGGGTGGCCTTCGGATCAACCCTGACGTCCACTCTCTCCAGGGCGCGAAAGTTGATCACTTCGGCATGGGTCAGCTGCATCTCACTCCCGACATCGTCCCCAACCCAGCTCCCGGGACGGCATACGCGTGCGACTACCGAGAGTCAGAGCAGTATCTGATACGGAAGGGACAGAGATGCCCACTTGGCTCAAAATGGTCAGCGATGTGACGTGTTGCGTCCGTTTCGATCATTGCTGATCAGCGTCCGTCATCGATCCCGCGCGAGAAGCCGGGTGATGAAGCCGGCATGGACGGGACTGCCTACCCAGCCCGGGGCATGGCGTCCGCACACACAAGCCATCGCGTGGCGGACGGCTGCAGTGGCAGTTGGTGGGGCTGCCCGGTCATGCTCGTGCGGATGCAATAAGGGTGTCGGCCCGTTGCATGCGTTCAGGCGCTGCAGTACACGGTGAACGTCCCCCGGGTGAGGGCGTGGACGTAGGTCTCGGCGCCGGCGAGCAGCCGCAGGTGTTCCTCGGTGCACGCCGATGCGGACAGCCCGGGCTGGGCGAGCACAGTATGGACGCGAGGCCGCAACTGCGGGGCAAGTTCCCGGATCCGGTAGAGCTCCTCGATGCTGCCGACCTCAAAGGGCGAGACTCCGGTGCGGGCCCGGAAGCTTCTGGCACGTCTGTCCAGATGGTTCAGGAGCGGGCCCAAGTGGTCCTGCCGCCACTTCGCGCCACGGACAGCCTGCCCGCACAGTTCATACAAGTCGGCCACCCGGCCGCCGGGGGTCGGCTCGGAGGAGTACTTGCAGTGGACCAGGGTGACGACGAGTTCGTCACCGTTGATCTTCATTCCGACCAGGTCGGCTGCTTCGCGAGCGCGGTCGTCGTCGATGAGGACGTCGAACTCCTGCGACTGCTGCAGGTGGGCGGAGATGTAGGCCTGGATGGAGTCAGGTTCACGGGTGGGGGTCTGCGACTCCTTCTTGATGTCCACTCCGGCCCAGTTGAGGATGGTCAGTCGTCTGCGGTCGAAGGGGTCGAGGTCTTTGCGAGGGGCGAGCAGTCGGTCCTCAGCCGTGATCATCTTGTCGCCTGCCAGGAACAGGGTGGGCTTGTTCCGGTTGATCCATTCTTCAAGCGAATACTCGTGGATTCCCGAGCGGACATGCCCGTCCAAATCGTCGGGGCTGTAGGTCAGTCCGTTGTCGGTGAATTCTGCGCTGTAGCCGATCTGCCAGGCAGGAGTGGTCAGGCGGATCCGGAAGGGGCCGGTAGAGGAGTGGTCTGCCACCTGCAGTGCGACATCGACGGCGGAGTAGGTGGTGCGGGCGAAGGTGATCTGCGGGCCGGGCCCGTTGCCGGTGAACAGCGGCCAGGGCCATTCGGCAGCGATGAGTACGCCCTCGGGACGTTCGGTGAGGTCCTCGGGGAAGATGAACCCGTCCATGACGCTGGCCAGGTCGATGCTGGCGTCGGTGAGCTTGGCCCCCTGCTCGTCACACCAGTCGGTCCAGGCCTTGAGGTTGGCGGCGGTCTGCATTGACCAGAACCGTCCCGACAGGGCGGCGCTGATGGTGGTCTTCTCCCCGTTGCGGAATCCGGAGGCGGCGATGTGGGTCTGACTCTTGCCCTGCCGGTCGGCGGTGGAAAGCGCCTCGTAGACATCGCTTCCCACATGCATGGAGAACCGGTTGAAGTGGTCACGTGAATCCAGCAGGCCCACGTTGGTGGGGATCAAGCGCTCCATGTGACCCAGCACCCGGAAGGTCGGCATACCGGTGACCGGCCGGGAGTCCAAGCCCAGGACGGCCTGTGCGAGTTCCCGGTAGTCACCGGTGTTGTTCGAGCCATGGATGTAGAGCAGGCCTTGGGTGCGGCTGAAGTACATGACGATCAGCTCGTAGGTGACCTGCTCGAGGGCTTGCGGGGCGCCCCAGCGGACTTCGCTGCGGTTCTCCACTACGAACCAGGCGACGGTGGAGGTGGTGTTGACCGCGATGGTGCTGTCCAGGACCCGTCCTTCGCCGTAGACCTCCAAGGCCCGTTCGGGAGTCCAGGTGTGGCTGGGAGCACGGTGAGCGATGGCGCTCACCTTGGGTTCCAGCACCGTGACCGACACCTCTTCTGGGGCATCGGTGAAGGACGCCTCGAAGTCGCTGATCTCCTCCACGCTCGCCGTGGCACGTTCGGTGATGTCGTGCAGGATTGTGTCCCAGTCAGCGTCCTCGCGTAGCAGTTCACGCAGCGGCGACAGTGCTACCGACGGATCACGGGCCACAAACACGGAGGCTGTGCCGATCGTCGAGCCCGCAGAAGTGGACCGGGTGAACCGCCCGATGAACTGGATCATCGGGCTCAGGCTCTTCTTCACGTCGTGCAGTGCGGCGATCTTCAGGGCCGGCAAGTCGAAGCCTTCACCGAGCATGTCGACACAGACCACGATCCGGCACGACCGATCTTCCAGAGCGGCCAACGCCGCACGCCGTGTTCTGGCCGCCACCTTCTCGTGCAGAACCAGCGGATTCAGGTCCGGCGCGAGTGCCTGGTATAGCTCAGCTAGCTCTTTGGCCCGCGCGATACTCCTCGCCCGCACCATCACGATGTGATCCAGCCCAGCAGCCCGGTCCGCGCGTAGCCGTCCAACCGCCAGCTTCGCTAGCTCTCGGTCAGTGTCCTCCAGACTGAGCACGGCCCGGTAGTTGATCGGAGTGAAGTACCCATCCCGTTGAGCCTCCCGCAGCGGGAACCGAAAGATGGTCCGCCCGGGCACAGGACGCCCGTCCTCTCTGAATGGAGTGGCGGTGAACAGCAGGACATGCCGGTCGGCGAAGGCATCGACCACGCGCGACCAGGTGGGCGCCGGCGCGTGATGAGCCTCGTCAACCACCAGGTGACTGAACGCGGCCAGGAGCGCGTCGCGAGACTCCGGCTCGCAGGCCTGAAGAGCGTGCGGGGTCGCGACCACCACGTTGCAGGCATAGGCGAATGCCTCAGCGTCGGCGGCGTCGTGGAACCCGTGCTGGAGTTTTCCCACCACGGGCCGCATCACGCCCGGAGTGACAATCTGGTGTGTGTGCAGGATGCCGAGCGACTCAAACTTCGCCGCAATTTGATCACGCAGCGCTGCGGTCGGCACCAGCACGAGCAGACGCTCGGGTCGGGCGGCCACGAGTAGCGCGAGCATTGTCTCCGTTTTACCCGTTCCGGTGGGCATCACGACGATTCCTGGAGCAGTCACCCCCGAGGCCCAGTAGCCGATCACCGAGTGCAGGGCACCGATCTGGGGACGTCGCAGCGCGTGCGGTTCGGTGTGGTCGCGGAATCCGATGCCGTCGATAAACGAGGCCAGCACCGTCTGCGGCGAGCGAAGTGCCGTGTCGCCGACCCAGCCCACACGCCCGCCTTTTTTGACGGTGGGGATGACAGCCGTCAGCTGCTCAGGCTCGCTGCCTCCGGCTCGTATCGCGGGCCATCGGCCCTGGACGCTGGCCACCTCCAGTCCGGTGGCTGCCTCCACCGCATCCAAAGTGCCTGACGGCACCAGTAGTTGGCGCACCGCATTGCGGCCGAAGACGATCTGTTGGGCCCACACCTTGCTGGTCGCGACGTGCACACGTGCTCCTGTTCCTTCACCAGTCCGGGCTGGCAGCACAGTCGCCCCAGTGCCCGCACCCAACCACTGCGCCCCTCACAACACGCCAGCATGGATTCAACCGATATACACCCACGAGTCGGTCACCGCACCCCATATGTCGGATGGCCTGCTCCAGCCCTCGGTGGGACCGGGCCCTCGCCGGGGAAGCTGCGGTGGCGTCGCCAAGACCGCATAGACGATAGAAGGCGCTCTCACCTCTCCAAGTAGCAGGCGGAGCGGGTGGCGATTCGAGCGCTCGGCGGGACGTGCTTGAAGGATGGAACGACACCTTCGCGGATCGGGCGGAAAAGAAGGTCTTCGAGGTCGGCTTGTACCGACCGGCGCGGTGATGAGCCTCGCCGGCCACGGTGCCTCGGGTTGTGCATCCGAATGTCAGTGGTCACCCCTATCGTCGACACCAGTAATTTCGGGGGGCTCCAGGGGGAACAGTGACCGACGGGCAGTGGCGAGCGAGGCGGTCCACGGGTTCCGGCAACTCGGCCAGGCGCAAGCGCGTCGTGTCGACGGCGGTCATGGAGGCCGAGGGGTGTCTCGCCGACTTGAAGCGCGGACGCCGTGCCGCTCTCGAACTCAAAGAAGTCACCGAGCAGATGCTCTCGCCCGAGTACAAGGGGCGCGTGCTGGTCGAGCTCCTTCAGAACGCCCATGACGCGCACCTCGCCCGGCATGGCGACGGCCGCGTCGAGATCGTCCTCGACGAGGACGAGGGCGAACACGGCGTCCTCTACGTGGCGAACGGTGGAAGGCCCCTCGGGTACAAGAACTTCGAGGCGCTGTGCAGCATCGGCCTGTCGAGCAAGCGACCCGATGAGGGCATCGGCCACAAGGGTGTCGGCTTCAAGAGCGTGCTTCAGCTCACCTCCGCCCCGGAGATGTACAGCGTCAGGGGTTCCGCATCCAAGGCCTTCGACGGGTTCTGCTTCCGCTTCGCCCGGGACGACGACTTCGACTGGTTGGCGGACCAGGTTGCGCCCGGCCGCCCGGAGGCCGCCGACCAACTACGCGCGAACTTGTCGTCGTTGAAGATCCCGGTGCCGGTGGACGACGTCCCGGCCACAGTGGCGTCCTTCCGTCGGCGGGGGCTGGTGACTGTGGTCCGGCTCCCGCTGCGGTCCGCCGAGGCTAGGCTGGAAGCGGTGCGCCAGCTGCGCGAACTGACCGATGACGGGGCGCCGTTCGAACTCTTTCTGGACCGTCTCGGCAAAGTGGCCGTGACACACCGGGTGGACGGCCGGGGGCGCCCCAGCCTCTACACGCGCAAGGTGGACACCCTCTTCGCCTCTCGCGACCTGAAGATCCAGCAGATCACACTGCGCCGTCGCACTCGCCTGATCATGGTGACGGCCGCCGTGGACAGTGAGCGCGCGCACGAGGCCATCGCCGCCGGCCTGGGATCGGGACCGTTGAAGGACGGCTGGCAGGCACTGGGCGACTCGGCCGTGGTCAGCGTGGCGGTGCCCGCGGGCGAGCCTCTGGAGCGCGGCAGGCTCTACACGTTCTTGCCCATGGGGGCACAACGGACCTGTCCGGTAAGCGGGTTCGTCAACGCTCCTTTCCACACGGACGTGAGCCGACGCACCATGGCGGAGTCCACGCAGTGGAACGACCTGCTGCTCGACACCGCGGCCGAGGCCTGTGCACAGGCGACCGTACTGGTCGACGAGGGACGTGTCGCGCTGCCCGCGGGCCCTCTCATCGACCTGATGTGCTGGGAGCACGACCAGGTTCGGCGCCTGGAACTGGCCTTCAAGGCACAGGACCGTGAGTTCGACGACGTACCGTTCATGCCGGTACTGCACCCCGCGGGCGCCCGCGCCTCGTACCGCTACGGCTACCTGTGGCGCGGCGCCGACCAGGCTCGCGTGTTCACACCGGAGGCCGTGGCAGCCGCCGGGGTCCGGCATGTCATCGACCCCCAGCTCCATCCCCGGCGCGCCGAGCGGCTGACCGCGCTGGGTGAGGCCCGTGGACTGAGTCTCCTTCCGCCTGCCACCGTGCTCGCCAGTTGGGCGGAGAGCGTCGCTTCGGCCCACGCCCGACGGGAGTTCAACGCGGGGAAGTGGGCGGACTACTACCACGACCTCTCGCTCTGCTTCCCCGGCACCGGCGAAGCGCTGAAGGACAGGAAGATCGTCCTCACAGCCGAGGGCAAGCCGGCTCCGGCCGGGGTTCCCGGACTGTTCCTCCGCGGCTCGGACGGTTCATCGGCAGCGCTGCCCGGCCTTCCGGCCGGACTCGCGAACAGCATCTCCTTCGTCCACGCGGAGATCGCCTGGATGGGAAGAAAGACAAGTCGGCGGTCCCGCGGCCGCACCTGGCTGGAGGAACAGGGGCTGGTGCGTGACTACAGTCCGCAAGCCCTCTTGGACGTGCTGGGCGAAGCTATGCGCAAGAACCGTGACGACGACGAAGCCCTGCGCGAGCACCTCCTGTTCGCCTGCGCCCTGTGGGCGTCATCCCTGGACCGGAACGGCAAGGGACCCGTGATCAGGGGACTCCTGGTGCCAGGCCGCAAAGGCTGGGTCCCCGCAACCGAGGCCGTGTTCGGAGACGGCTGGACCGGCGCGCACAGCGGGACCGACCGGACGCTGACCCGCTTCCTCGATCACACCGAGGGAGTTTCCCCTGCTCTGGTAGCCGCCGCCGACCGGGTCGTCCGTCCCCCTCAGGAGATCTGCGCCGACACCCGGACCGACACACAGACCCTGCGGCGCTTCCTCGATCAGCAGGGCGTCCGCCATGGCCTGCTACCGACCTACACCGCAACGTCCCAGGTGGTGAAGGGGCAGTTCCTCAACCACCCGTACGTCTTTCCCGGACTGTGGGCACTGAGCCTGAACTCAGACGAGCTGGCCCAGTGGCGGTCGACCGCTGAGCGCTGGCCCAACCGGCGCAGCGTCCTGTACCAGACCGTCGAATACCGCCCCACCGGCAAGAAGGTGGCCATGCTCCCCGGCCAACGGGAGTACGCCGCGTTCGACGAAGAGAGCCGCCGGCTCTACGCAGAACTAATCGTCCACGGCCTGGACACCTGGCACGCCAACGCCCTTGAGTTCCACTTCGCGGGCGGCTCCGACCGGCAGGGCACACCGTGGCCCACCCCTCTTGCGGCTTTCCTGAGCCGAGCGCCATGGATTCCCCAGACGGGCGACGACGAGGACGCCCCTGCCTTCACCACGGCCGGCCAGGCATGGTGGTGGGCTGCCGCAGAGGCGCCACCCGCCTTCCTCTCCGTCGCCTCCGCCGCGCTGCGCCGACGGCAGTCGGATCGCGTCCTCAAGCGCCTGCGCCTGCTCGGAGTACGCCGCTGGGACAGCGCGGAGACCGCCAGCGACCGGCTGCGCCACCTGCCCGCCCTGCTCCGCCGGATGCCACGGCTCCGGCAGGGCCGCCTCGGGCATCTGCTCGGCAGGGCCTACGAACAGGCCTGGTCTGATCTGCTGCCCCCGCACGAGACCTGGCCCAGCAGTAACCCCGGACACCTGCCCGACCTCCTCGTGAGCCGGACCGGGACACTGGACGCCCTCCCGACCGGCCCCGAGACCGAACCGGTCTACGTGCCCGACGTGGCAGGGACCCAGAACCGCAGGCTGCTCAACCAGGTGCCCGTGCCCGTCCTCCCCATCGACGACCGGGCGCTGGGCCAACGCGTCCACGCCCACCTGGCGGCACAAGGACACCACTCGGTCCGCGGAACTAGCGAGGCAGAGGTCGACATCCGCGTGGACCTGCTGCCGATCGCCGACGCCCCCCGCGCACCACTGCTCACCCTGGCCGGACCCTGGCTGCCCACCCTCCTGGCCGCGCTGGTCGAATTCGACGACGATCGCTCCATCCGCCCCGAGGCCCCCACAGCACACCACGTACGACGACGGTTGGAAACCTGCGGTGCCGTGTCCGCCCAGACCGCCATCACACACATAGCCGGACACACCCTCGACGACCCCGGCGACGACCGCTCACTCCTGCACGACGAGGAGGAACCCTGCGTCGTGATCGTGTGCGCACCAGGATCTTCCGACTGGCACGTGCTCCAGACCGCCTCCACCGCCCTGAGCACCTTGGCCGGCGCCTCGTACCTGGCCACATCGGTACGGCTGGCACTCATCGAACTGGAGCGCCGTGGCCGCTCCGTCGCTGACGTCACCGACTCGGACATCGCCGCCGTGGTCGGCATCCCACTGCAGCGGCTGGAGGCCGTCCTGGCCGACCGTGCCTCGATCCGCTCCGGCAGCGCCCGCCTCGTCCCCCTGCTCGCCTGCGTCGCGCCCGATCTCGCCGACGAACTGCGGCGCGGACAGGAAGACCTCCACGACCGCAAAGAGCTCCACGACTGGCTCGTGTCCAGGCTCGATCTCGACCGCGCTGATCACCTCCTGGGACTCGTGGACGACAATGACTGGCAGCGCAAGCTGTCCGCCCTGGGAGTGCCCCTGTCCGAGGCCAACCGGGCCTGGGAGACGCTGGACCTGCCGACCGTCGACAACTCGGAGACCCACCAACGGCAGTTCCAGGCCTGGTTGCAGCAGAACCGGGGCCGACTGGCCGACCGCGTCCGTGACGCGTACGTGACGACGTACAAGGCGGGCGCTCCCCTCACGGAGTACGTCCGACTGAGGTCGCTTCCCGGCCTGGAGCCAGACCCCCGGTGGGGACTCGCCCACTGGAATCTCACCCCCGACCGGCTCGACTCCCACGCCGAGGCATGGACCGCCACCCGCCTGCCTGCGGCACCGGCCCGATCGCAACCGCCGCTTCCGGTGGCCGAGATCCACGAGGAGTGCGTCGACACCGTCCACACGCTCCTTCCCCGCCTGCGCGCCCGGATGGAGGCATGGCTCAACCGCCAGGGCCGTGAGGGTCCCTCGCTGCCGTCGGCCACCGAAGTCGCGTCGGCGATGGACGCCGAAGGCCTCCTCGACTTCGAACCGATCGGCGTCCGTAAGCTGATCGCCTGGCTTCAGACCCACGGCCACTGGCCCGAGGGCATGCCCGCGACGGATCGGGCGGCCGACCTGGGCCTGAACGATCCCCCGCCGCTCACACCGACACCACCCAGGGGCGGCACACCTCTCCCCACCGCCCCGGGCCCATCGCTCCTCCTCAACGGCCGCGCGCTCCCGATCGGCCCGGACGACCTGCGCGATCTCGCTCGACGGATCGCCTCCGACCTCACCACTGACCAACTCGCCGCCTCTCCACAGCCCGGCACACCGTCGGCACCCGCACTCCCGAGACAACGAACCACCTCCGGGGTCGCCGGCAGCGGCGGGGGATACCGGGCTGTCCCCCGGGACACCCAGAAGGACAGGGCCGTTGGACTCGCAGGAGAGGTGGCAGTGGCCGCCTGGTTGGAGCGGCAGTACGGCGTCCCTCGCGAGGAATCCTGGAAGTCCGGGCTGCGCCAATACGTCTTCGCCGACGCTCAGGCGACGACAGCCTCGGCTACGACTTCCTCATCCACGACGGGGATCGCACCCTCCTGTACGAGGTGAAGGCCTCGACCGGGGATCGGGGCGAGTTCGAACTTGGCGAGTCCGAAGTCGAACGAGCAAGTCACCTCCGCCCGAACGAGACATACACCATCGTCTACGTCTCCCACGTCCTCGACAGCACCCACCGACGCATCACCCCTCTCCCCAACCCGTTCAGCGCCCCTGGCCTCGCCGGCTACCGGGTCGTCGGCACGGCCATGCGCTTGCGGTTCGAACTGCCGCCGGGGCGACCGGAGCCATCCCCATAGGCGAATGCGCGGACGAACAATCGGGGCCCTCGTGTGGCAAAGGCAGAGAGGGCGGATCAGCGCCTGGCACCCGAGGCCGGTCACTGACTGCGTCGAGACGAGCGGCAGTCCTGGGTGATCATTGGTGTTGGGTAGGTGAGGTCGGGTGAGTAGCCCTTAGTGGGCGGGCTCAGATGAGTCAGTTGTCGAGTGCGCCGGCCTCAGCACGGCGTCGGCAGGTGGCGACGACCACGCCCACGCCGGAGGCGAGGAGCATTCCGGCGCCGCCGATCAGCCAGGGGGCGGCGTCGGCTCCTGTGTGGGCGAGAGTGCCTTCGGGTGTAGTGGCGGGGGTGCTCGCGGCAGGCTTGTTCGCGATCGTGGTGTCGGACGTCGAGTCGGCGGTGGAGGGGGCCGAGGAGACGGTGCTGTCGCCCTGGCCGGAGGTGTCCTGCGTCGGCTTGCCGGACGGCGTCTGGGTGGCTGTGGGCGTCGGTGTCGTACTGGCGGTCTTGGCGTTGGTGACGGTCACGGTGACCGGGGCGCCGGGCTTCGCAGTGAAGGCGCGTGAGGGCTTGTAGAGGTCGTATCCCTCGGGTGCCTTTGTCTGTTTGACCCAGAAGGCGGTTCCGGTACGGCTGTTCACGGGCAGCTTGGCAGACGCGGTGCCGTTGGAGCCGGTGGTGAGGGTGAGAACGACCTCGCCGCCGGTGCCGATGTTGACGGTGGATCCGGGCAGCGGCTTGCCGCTCTTGCTGGCCTTGGCCTTGGCCTTGAGCGTGACCGTGGCGGGCTTGAAGGGGTCAATGATCGTCAGCGGCGCGTCCGTACCCGGGGTGACGATGACGTCCTGGTCGTCCACGACGTCGTGCAGCGGGCTGCCGCTGGAGACCTCCTTGAGCCGGTAGACGCCCGAGGCCAGGTCCTTGAAGGCCAGCTGGCCGTCGGCGTCGGTTATGCCGGTGCCGACTTGCTGGCCCGCAGAGTCGAAGAGGGTGAACGTGGCGCCGGCAAGGACGTCGCCAGCGGAGTCCTTCTTGTGGATGGCGACGCCGCCGGTCTCGGTGGCACTGAGCGCGGTAGGCGGTGACGGGGTGGGGTCCTGGGCCACAGCGGCCGGCGCCCACATCAGGGTTCCGGCCATGGCGGTGGCGAGCGTGACGACAGCGGCCGAAGCAGTTCGGCGAGTGGATTCGATGCGGGTCAAAAGGGATGGCTCCTGAGGTGTGCAGGGAGAAGCGAAGTTGAGCAGGTCGACTGGTCGGCGGCGTGGCATACGAAGTCGCACGTGGGTGCGTGCCGGCGCAGAGTGGGCGCGAGGACGTGCAACAGGATCTGGACGTCGGTGCCGATGTCGGCGTGGCAGATGCCTACCGGGTGTGGTCCAGAGGACGGCGCCGCCTCTTGCCGTGTGCCGGGGACGGTGAGCAGCTCACCGTCCCCGGCTCGGCCGCGCCGGATTGGAGGACCGTGGTGGGGCCATGGCTGGCCGGAGGCTCGCGGGGACCGGAGTGGTGAGGGTGCAGCGGCGGGCGGCGGCTTTGACGATTTGCTGTTGCTGTTCGGCGGGCAGGCCGGCGATGTGGTCGATGCCGGTGGCGAGGGCCGGGCCGAAAGGTGAGCCGACGGGCAGGCCGGCGGCCTGGACGATCTGGGCGGCGGCCTCGGCTTCGATCAGGAGGCCGAATGCCGGTGGGATGCCGAGCAGTTGGGCGGCGTGATCGCGGGTTCCGGTCAGGGCCTCAGTGAGGGGAAAGTCGTCGTCGAGGACGCTGTCGACGATGTCCAGCCAGAGCGGCGTGGCGCGGTGGAGGCGGGTGAGGAAGTCCGCGTCGGTGAGCCAGCATCCTCGCGCCGGCGCAGGATCGGTGTCGTGTTGCACCGACCGATCCCGTTCGGCGACGGCCGTAGTGGTCGGGGCGAGTCCGGGAACCCATACGTTTAGATAGTCCTGGATGGCGTGGCTCAGGGGCGTGAGGCCCGCGCCGATCCAGGGTGAGGTGTCGTCGTGGTGCCAGTCCCGTATGACGCCGTGCCCGTCGTGTCCGGGCTGTCTGCCGATGCGGGAGTCCCGCACGGTGAAGGTGCTGTGGTCGGCGAAGGACAGGTACGCGTTGTCGAGGACGCCTTGATCCGGGTGGAGGATGCTCAGGCGCAGTCCGCCGTACTCGCGGTGTCGGATGGTCTGGGCGAATTCGATGCGCAGGCGCAGCGGGGAGTCGGGCGAGATCACCGCGTAGCAGGCGTCGCCGATCACCCGTCGTCCGTGGACGGGCAGGTCGAGGAGTTCGGTGAAGAAGTGCTGGGCGTGCAGGGACAAATGCTGTGGTGCTCCTCAACAGCAGAAAGGGGCGCAGGGCGGTCACCTGCGGCGGCCGGCAGGAAGTCCGGAACCGGACAGGCGCATTGGGCCGGTGCTCGGTGCCGAGGCCCTGGCGTTCGTGCGCGACGCGGTGGCCGGCGAAGGTGCCCCGCTGAGCGGCAGTCCGGGCTTGTGTCCGACTGAGTCGGTCCGGGCCTCGGGAAGGGTGAGGTGCAGGCGGGCCTCGGCCGGAACGCTCCACACGGCGCGCGCGAGCGGCACGGTGGAGGCCAGGGACGAGGCGAACGCCGCGACCAGGGAGGCGGGGACGGCGGAGGAGAACGTGGCTTTCCACAGAGTGCTGTCCGGTGGTCCACCCCAGGCGGACCAGACAGGCGCGGCCGGGTTCTTGCGAACGTAGGCGTGTTCGAGCACACCGTATCCGTCCGAACTGCGGAAGTACTGGGAGCCGTCCGTCTTGACCGTGTGTCTCCACCCGGCGGCGAGCAGTGGCAGATATACGTCTTGGGGGCGAACGTCGTCTGGGCGCAGCAGATCGCGTTCGCCCCGGGCATCGGCCTCGCAAAGGGCGAGGACTTCGGCGTAGAAGTCGCGGACGAGTTCGACCGGGGTGCTGGGCATCGAGCGTGGCCGTCCAGGTCGCGGGTCGGAAGGGATCCTTGTGCGCGGCGACCAGCCACTCGCCGCCTCGCGGGTGGGTCTCAGACGGGACGTGTCCGGCGAGCAGCCGCATGCCAGGACTGATAGCGATGGCAGGTCCGTCCTCGGAGCGGTTGAGGGTCCAGTCCTGGTCGAAAGGGAAGGGCCACACGTCGACGAGCTCGTGGATGCCGGGGCCGGCGAGGTGGCGCGGGAGGACCTCGACCACGTCATGGTCGTCGAGATCGTCCAAAGGGCTGAGCGACACAAGGTCCTTTCGGTGGGCCGGGATTGAAGGTCACGTGCACCCGTGCGCCGATGGGTCAGCGGCGCACGGGTGCACGCGGGGCGACGGCTGCGGCGGGCGGGCTGCTGGTGCTCCAGCGCGGCACACTGCGGGCGGTGGGGGCCGGTCTGCGGCGGGTGGCGGCGCGGTGCACGTCGAGCGGGGTCGGCATCGGGGGCCCGGGAGGGGTCACGGGCGTGAGCTGGGCGCGGTCGGTGAGGTAGTGGAGCATCGAGTCCTTCCAGCGCGGCAGGGGCTCGGGGTCGGAGACGCAGGTGGTGAGGGTCGTGACGAGGTGGACAGGGGTGTGAGTGGAGGCGGTTGCGTACCAGCCGGCGGCGGCAGGTCCGCCCTGCAGATACCAGCGGGCCTGAAGGGTGGTCAGTTCCTTGCCGGCGTCGAGGCGGCCGGTGGTGTACTCCAGGCTCGCCAGGCCGTCGGGCGTGCGCACCTCCAGCACGCCCCACCTCGGGTGCTGGATCGCCCAGCCACGCCGGATGAGAGGGGCGACGGCCCGGAAGGCGTCCAGTTCCGGGTCGTCGGCGGGTTCGGGGAGGTAGGCGGCCGGGCCGGTCGTGTAAGCATCGGCGAGGGCGGCGGTGAAGGCCGTGACGAATTCCGTGGGGCACATGTTGTTGAAGGACGCACCCCACTTCGGCTGGGCGAAGGGGTCCTCGTACGCGGTGATCCGCCACAGGCCGTCGTCGGGGCCTTCGGGCAGATAGCCGAGGCGGACCTTGCGGTCGGGGGCCGTGACGTAGACGTTGCCGTCCTCGTCATGCTGCAGGTCCCAGCCCAGGGCGAGCAGGGGGGCCAGGGCGGGGTCACCGGTCCAGGTGGTTCCGGCGAGGTAGCGGGGGGTCACGTAGACGTCGCCGTCGATCTCTTCGGTGTCGGGCACGAAGGTCCTGGGGGTCGGGGTGGGGGTGTCGAGCGGAAGGGAGGCAGTCAGCGGCTGGTGCCGCGCGGGCATGCGGGTGCGCGGAAGGCCACAGCTGGGCGGGGGCGGAGCAACTGTGCCTCCAGCTGGGCGGGTTGGCCGGTGTAGTGCAGGGTGCGCAGGCCCAGCTCGACGGCGGCCTGACAGTTGTCCTCGCGGTCGTCGATGAACAGGACGCGTCCGGGGTCGTCGATGCCGGTGGCGGCCAGGGCGTGTTTGTAGGCGGCCGGGTCGGGCTTGCACAGGCCCAGGCGGGCCGAGTACAGGGCGTCGGTCATCAGTTCGCGCCGCCAGTCGATGGCGTCAAGGACGTCACTCAGGAAGTGCGGGGCATTGGAAAGGAGCACCATGGGCAGTCCCGGCTGGCGGGCGCGGTGCAGGATGTCGAGGACGCGGTTGTCGGTACGGATCCACATGGCGGTGTCTGCGGCGCGTAGGGTGCGCAGCCACCGCGGGCTGGGGTGGTGGCCGAGGACCTTGGCCCAGTAGGCGAGATCGCTCAGTTCTCCGGCGTCGTACTCATTCCGGGGAGCCCAGAAGGCGTCTTGGAAGGAGTCGAGTTGCCCGCTGGGCCACTCGGCGATGTCGGCGAGGCGGGTCCACATGGCGTTGGTGGGCTGCAGACCGACGACACCGTTGTAGTCGGCGATCACGGCGTCCACGCCTGTCAGGGTGAGGGAAGTGCTGGTCAAGGGGTGGGGTTCTCCAGGGCTTTGCGGGACAGGGCGGCGACGGCGGCTGCGAGGAGGGCGGGCAGCAGCAGCGCGTGGGGCAGGGCGGTGAGGGTGGCGAGGGCGCCGATGAGAGCAGGGCCGGCGAGTAGTCCGGCGTAGCCGGTGACCGAGACGGTGGCGACGGCGCCGGGGCCGCCGCGTCCGGCGGCGGTGATCAGGCTGGGGATGGTGACGGACAGGCCCAGGCCCAGTGCCGCCCAGCCGGCCAGGGCCGCCGGGACGGTGGCCAGGGCCAGGCCGGCTGTGAGCCCGGCCGCGGCAAGGACGGCCCCGATGCGTACGACCATCGGGGCGCCGAAGTGGGCGATGAGGCGGTCCCCGGCGAGCCTTCCGGCGACCATAGACGCGCTGTAGAGGGCGAACGCGGAGGCGCTGACCGCCGTCGAGGCATCCAAGCTGTGCAGGTGCACGGCCGCCCAATCGGCTGCGGCCCCCTCCCCCAGCAGACACGCTGCGGCCAGTGCCCCCAGCAGCCACAAGCGCGCCCGGGGCAACCCCGGCGAGTCCTTCGGGTCCGGCGAACGCCGGGATATGGCGGGGGTAGTGGGCTCGAGCATGCCGAGGGTGCGAGCCACTGGAGCCATGGCCACACCAGCCGTCGCGACGGCGAGGCCGGTGACGGCGAACAGCCAGGTGTGGGAGGTGTGGGCGTTGAGAGCGGCGAGTCCGGCCCCACCGAGCGCGCCCAGGCTGTAGGCGGCGTGCAAGGACGACATGATGAAACGTCCGAGACGGTCTTGGCAGCGGACCGCCGCGGCGTTCAGAGCCACGTCCAGCACACCGTGCGCGATACCGAACACGAACGCCCCCAGAGCGAGGGTGAGCGGCGTGCGACAGACGCCGATCACCGCCAGGGCGGCGGCGAGGCCGACTGCGCCGCTGGTCAGCAGCAGCGGCTCCCGGGCAGGAGCGGCAAGACGCCCGCCGACGTGAAGGCCGATGACCATGCCGACGGCGGCGGCGAGCAGGACCAGGGCGAGACCTGCGGTGCTCAGGTCGGCCGCCTGCTGGACGGCCGGCATCCGTGCGCCCCAGACGGCCATCACGACCCCGAGCGCGGCGAAGTACCCCGTCAGCAGACGGCGGCCGTGGACCGGGGCGTGAGCAGTCGTCGTGCTCACGTGGCCGAGTCCTGTGCGGGGACGGCGGTCGGGTGCGGGGCGACCTGGACAGTGAGGTGGCGGTATGCCTCCCGTGAACGGTCCTGGGCCACGTCGGCGGTCGGGCCGGTGGTGATCAGGAACCCAATGCGGGCGGTGAACAGGTCGCCGTCCGGCGGCAGCATCAGCTGGTCGCCGACGTCGCGGTGGAAGTGGGCCCGCTCCAGCCACGGCGCCTGCTCGGCGAAGCCGTCGGTGAGGTGGCGTGCGGTGAGGGTGCCCGGGTGGGCGGGGTAGATCATGCGGATCGCCGCTGCCCGGCTGTGCGTCCGGGTGAGGTCCGGGGCACGTCCGCAGGCGATGTCCGCCGCCGCCCGGGCGAGGTCGACGCCGGTGGCGAGGTGCACGAGGTGGCCGATCATGTCTCCGCCGATGCGGGCGTTGACCTCGATCAACCGG
The DNA here is from genome assembly GCF_042888465.1 of Streptomyces sp. NPDC002888. Taxonomy (NCBI): domain Bacteria; kingdom Bacillati; phylum Actinomycetota; class Actinomycetes; order Kitasatosporales; family Streptomycetaceae; genus Streptomyces; species Streptomyces sp. NPDC002888. The sequence goes on from NZ_JBIAPU010000015.1 coordinate 133,624, forward strand.
GGGCGGCCGTCGACGAGGCGGAGTTCGACGTGGCTGACGCCGTCGGTGACGCCGAGGGCCTGCACGGCGGCCTGGGCAGTTGGGGCAACGGTGGCCAGCAGCGGGTCGGCGGCGTCGACGGCGTGCGCGATCTCCTCGAAGTACGGCGGGAGTCCTACCGTCTTGCGGGTGACGGCGACCACGGTGGTGGTGCCGTGGTACGTGACGCATTCGACGCTCACCTCCGGACCGTCGAGGTATTCCTCGACCAGCACCTCGGTGCCCTCGGCCCCGAGGCGGGCGGCCTGGGCGGCGAAGGCGTAGGCGTCCGGCAGTTCTTCGGGGGTGTCGACGCGGATCACTCCGGCGCTCGCGGCACGCGCGGTGGGCTTGAGGACGATTGGGTAGCCGATGTGCTGTGCGGCGCGGGCCGCCTCCGCAACGGTGCGGACGCCGTTCGAGGTTGCCGAGGGCACCGCGTGTCGGGCGAACAGGGCACGGGAGGTGGCCTTGTTGCGGCAGCCCTGCATCACCTCCGGGCCGGGGGTGGGCAGGCCGAGGCGGCGGGCGAGGCGGGCCACGGGCACGAGGTACCACTCGGTCCACGTCATCACCCCGGCCACCGGGTGCCGCTCGGTCAGGGCCAGGGCGGCGGCGGTCAGGGCCGCCTGGTCCGTCGGGTCGGCGACCTCCCAGTCCAGAAGGTAGGGGCGTTCCCACGTCGGTTCGGCATCGGTGATCAGGACGACGTCGTAGTGGGCGGCTACGTTCTCAAGGCAGTACGCGCGGTATGCCTCGGACTCCATGTCAGCGGCGGCGACGATCAGGACGACGGGGCGATACGGCAACAGAGTGCTCCAAATTGGCGTTGCGGTGAGGGGGGTTGGTCTGGTCTGGTTCGCCGTCGGGTCAGGGGGTACGTCGGCGGCGCAGTCCGAAAGCGCCAGCCCAGTCGGGGTGATCGGCGATCAGCTTGCGTGCGTACAAGGCCGTGAAGTTGTTGTTCAGCCCTCGCAAACCCTGCGGGAGTCGCCAACGCAGCGCTTCGAAGAGGGCCTTCAGTCCGATGCGGGTAGCTCCCGCCGATGTCCGGTCTGCGGTGAGCCGCTCCAACGCGCGGTAGGCGTATGGGTGTTCGGTGTCGAAGTCGTGGAACTGCTCCGTGATCGTTCGCCTGTCGATACGAAGGCCAACAGGTTCGGGAAGCGGCAGGACGTCCTGCTTGACGGCGTAGGGCATAGGAATCGGGCAGCCCTCCAGGAAGGCGGACGGGTGGGCGAGGCGGGTGCGAGGTGGAGGTCAGGCGGCTGACGGGGGCAGGTCCGGGAGGGTGCGCAGCCGGGTGAAGGCGGTGGCGAGGCCGATTGCCTGCAGGACGGCGCAGGCGGTGATCGCATGGCCGAGCTGGCTGGGCGGGATGGCGGCAACGAGCAGGCCGGCGACCGGGAAGGGCGTAAGGAGCAGCAGGATCGTCACCGCGAGGGTGTTGCCGAAGACGTCGGCGGGGATCAGGTGGGAGCGCAGGGTGCGCAGCACGACGGTCATGCCGCTTTCGCCGGCCATGAAGAGCGCCATCAGCGCCAGATAGGCGGGGTAGGTGTGCGTGAGGGCGAGGGTGAGGCAGGCCGAGGCCGTGATCGTCGCGCAGACGGCCCCGGCGGGCCACAGACCGCAGCGGTCGATGGCGTGGCGGCACAGGGAGATCGCGATCAGGGAGGCTGCGGCGGCTGCCGACCAGAGCAGGCCGACATCGGCGCTGGAGTGGCCGAACTGCTGGACGACGATCACCGGGGCGGCGGCCTGCAGGAGGCCGACGGCGAGGTTGGACAGCATCAGCCCCGCGACGAGCCAGCCGAGTGCCGGCAGCGCGCGCAGGGTCTGCCAGCCCGTCTTCCATCCCTGCCGTACGGCCGCAGGGGTAGTGGCGTGCTGGTCGGTGTGCTGCTTGGGGGCGAGGGCGGCGGCGAGCAGGGAGAAGGCGGCGGTCGCGGCGAGCATGCCGGTGGCGCCGGTGTGGGCGAGGAGCAGTCCGGAAAGCGCGGGTCCGGCCAGGGTCGCCGTCTGATCGATGCCGAGGAGCACCGACTGCACGCGGTGAGCGCGCGCACCGGCGGTACGGCTTGCCAGCCCGCCCGCGGTTTCGGCCGCGACGTAGCTGAACTCGGTGAGCACACCGGTGCCGGCGGCGAGCGCCATCACCGTGATTGTCTTCCCCAGCCCGCCCGTCTGGGCCCCAAGGAGCAGCGCGGCGGCCAGGACGAGGGTGGCCCGGGCGGTGGCCGCGAGGCGGAAGACGCGGGTGGTGCCGTGGCGGTCGACCAGGGCACCCGCCACGGCGAAGGCCATCAGCCTCGGCGCCCATTCCAGGGCGAAGGCCAGGCCCGTGAGGGCCACGGATCCGGTGGTGGCGAGGACCAGCAGGGGGATGCCGTACGTCGTCATGGCGAACGCGGCGGCGTCCATGCTGCGCGGGAGATAGACACTGCGCAGCAGGGGGGAATCCGGTCGGTGGGAGGGCCGGCTTCCGGTACGGGCTCTCACGCAGCGTGCCCCGTCTCATCCGCCGCGTGGGAGGAGCGGGATGCCACGGCGTTAAGGACCTGCGGATGCGTCTGGAGCCAGTCGGCCAGAGTGGTCCGCAGCGGACCAAGCGCGAAGGCCGCCTCGGTGGGGAGGACGGCGCCGTTGTCCCCGAGCAGTTTCAGGGTGTGCTGGACGCGGGTGACGAAGTCCCTCGCCGCGCTGGGGTATTGGTGGGTGCGGGACCAGCGGGCGACGGTGTCGTACACCGAGGCGAGGTCCTCGCCTGCTTCGGTGAGCCGGTAGCGGGCCGGTGCGTGGTCGGTGCAGTGCACCAGGCCCAGTGCGCGGGCGACGTCGATGGCGTAGCGCAGCTGGTGGCGGGTGAGGTCGCCGAAGGCGCCCCGGAGGCTGCCGCGTCGGTGGCTGATGGGGCCGTTGTCGTCGATCTCGCTGACCAGCCGGATCAGGGATGGCAGGGACAGGGTGTTGATGACCTGGCCGGTGTGCGGGTGGTTGAGGATCGCGGTGCTGGTCATCGGCGCGGGCCTCCTGCCGGAGAGATCGCCAGGGGGCGGGCGGGTATCGGGTGGGAGAAGAGGTCGCCGGGCTGCCACGGTGTGGCCGGGGCCTTGGCCATCTGGCCCTGGGCGGGCGCGGCCGGTGGCGCGGGCAGTCGGGACTGGGTGGTCAGCCATGGTCCCGAGTGGGCTGAGGAAGACGGTGTCAGGGCTTGGCCCCACAGGGAGTGGGTAGCTTCGGCGAGGGGGTATCCGGCCGCCCACGCGGAGAGGGCCTGGTAGACCGGGGCGAGGGCCTTCCCGCTGGTGGAGAGCTGGTAGTCGCCGGCCGGTGTGGTCTCGGCCAGCCCGTCGTCGATCACCCGGCACAGCGGCGGGTAGACGCGGCTGAGGCTGTAGTGGGGCATGACCTCGGCGGCCAGTGCCTTGGCGCTCGCCGGCCCGCGGGCTTTCAGCGCCCACACCAGCGGCGTGGAATGCCGCGGGCTGATCAGGGCGATCGTGTCCTCGATGTTCTGTGCCACCGCGACCGGCTGCGACTGAAGCTCGCCGGTGGCCTTATTCCGTACGAGAGGCTTCTCCAGATGCGTGTCCCCCCAGGCGGCGAGCACGGGCAGAACGGGCATCAGGTCGGCGCCGCGACGGGTCAGTCCGTAGGTGACGTGCCGGGGGGTGTGCTCGGTGCGTTCGACGAGACCGGCGTCGACGAGCTTGCCCAGCTTCGGGTGGAGCTGGCCGTCCGCGAGCAGGGCGAGCTTTGCCTTGACCTCGCTGTAGCGCAGCGGCTGGGCGGCGAGGGTCATCAGCACCCACACGCTCCAGTTGGGGGCGAGCATCTGAAGGCTCTCGGTGACGCGGGACAGGTCGTTCAGGGTGGTGCGGGACAGACCGGTGGCGGCCAAGGGGGAACTCCTCAGGCGGGGCGATGGGTCAGCGGGTGCGGGCGACGGCACGCGCGGGAGCGGGAACCGGTGCGGCAGTGGGGGCGGCCGGCGCGGGCTCGGGCTTCGCGTCCGGGGCGGGGACGCGGTGCAGGCTGGCCAGGACGCCGCTCAGGGTCTTGGCGTGGGCGTCGCGGGTGGCGACGGCGTCGGAGATCCGGCGCGCGCAGTCGAGGATGTGACCTGCCTCGAAGGTGCCGATCTCTCGTTCCGGATCGGCTAGTTGAAGCAGCCGCCGGCGTTGGAAGTCGATGTTGCGCTCGGCGAACTGCAGGTCGGTGAGGCCGGCGATCAGGGCGGCGAGCATGCTGCCGTCGGGGTTGAGGCCAGCCAAGGTTCCGAGGTCGGCCAGCGGCTGGGCGTACAGGTCCTCGATGCGCTCGGCGATCGTCTGGGCCGTGGCGTCAGGTGCGGGCAATCGGGGCTTTCACGGTCGGGGCCCTCGCACTGCCCCGGCTCGGATGTCGGCCGGGGCAGGCGGAAGGGCGGTGGTGGTCGTCGGCTGCGTGAGCCGTACGGGTCGGCGTGGCACCGGCCCGGGTGGAGGCATGGTGCGCAGCAGTTGGCCGAGGGCGGCGACGTAGCCGTTGCGCCCGGCCAGGGCCGCCTCCAGCCACTGCGCGTCGAAGCGCAGGTCGTCGGCGGATAGCCCACTCATGTCACGATCGGCGGCGGTGGCCTCGTGGACGCGGTCTCGTACCCAGGCCACCTGCTCCTCGGCCACCACGAGGAAGGAGCGCAGCTCCAGCGCCCGCCGCAGCGCCGCGGACGCATCGCGGCCGGACGCCTGCGTGTACAGCTCACGCACGGGGGCGCCGAACGTCTGCTCCAGCAGGCTGTCCTGGCTGGAGGTCTTGTCGGTCACGCTCACGGCGCCGCCCCGCGTACGGGTGCCTGCGCGGTGTCCGGCACAGACGGTGCGGTGGTGGGCAGGGCCGGGCCCCGGCGGGCGGTGGGCGCCGTCCCGCGCCACGCCCCCGGGCTGCGGTTCCCGATCGCCTGAGGGTCGAGGAGGTGGCGCACCGTCATGGCGCGTCCCTCCCGCACGGTGTGCGCGCTGTTCACCGAGTCCGCGAGCCGCATGAGGTGTTCGGGCAGCTCGACGAATTCGCCGTCGGGCACCGTGTCGACGTGGTGGGCGAGGGCTTGGCCAAGGGCGTCTTCGGCCCTGTTCAGCACCTGCTGGGCCTCGGTAAGCAGCCCGTGCCAGCGCACGATCGTGGTGGCTTCGGGGTGGGCCTGCGGGGCGGCGACTACCGCGCGTTGCAGCTCGGCAATCGGCATCTGGAAGCGGGACTGGATCTGCTCGGTCAGGACGCCCAGCACGTCGTCGGCGTCAGGCACAGCGCAATTCCTTTCCGTTGAATTCAGGGAGACAGGGCGTGGCATTTCCACGGCCCAACCGCCTTACAGACGAGTGCGATTCAGGGCCGTTCGGGAGAGAGGGTCAGACTGGTTAGTCCAGGCACATGCGGACGTCGCGATAGACGTAGGTCCCGGAAACCCAGCCCTTGACGCCGGTGGTCTTGTCGGTGATGTACACCCACTTCGCGCCCTTGGTGGTCTTGTGCACCGTGAACTTGTGCGACTTGTAGAGGATGCCGACGGCGGTGGACTTGGTCGTCGCCCTCTTGCGGATGGTCACAGCGTTGGTGCCGTGGACCGCCCACGGGAGGTACGGCTTGCTGGTGCAGGATGACGCGGGCACCGCAGTGGCGACGGACGTCGGCGCTGCGGTGGCCGCAGAAGCCGACGCGAGGGGCAAGGCGAGCGCGCCGAGCAGTGCGGCGGATATCGCAATTCGGGTTGAGCGCATGGGAAATTGAGCTCCGTGTAGGAAGAAGGAACAGAGAATGCAGGCCGGACAGTTGCCTGTGCGGGCCGGATTCAAGAGTCCGGAGAATCCCCGGTTTCGCTAACCGGGGATGGAGTGCTATGTTTCGCCGCCATCAGACGAGGCGGCGTGAAGTCGCCCCAGAATCACCGGGTGTTGCTGCCGCCATCAGCGGCCGGGACGGCGCGGTGGTGTCGGCGGCACGGGGCGCGCCTGGGCCACAGGCTGGGTGTTCTGGCGGGCGGAAGGGGCAGGTGCGGACAGCGAGGCGGGTTCGCCGCTCCAGTGTGCTTCCCACCAGGTCGTGGCGGCCTCGAAGGTGGCGAAGCCGCCCTCGCTCAGGGTGTGCTTGAAGGTCTCGGTGTCGGTCTGTTCCAGCAGCACCCGGAAGGGCAGGGGCGCCCGTTCGTCGAGGGCCCGCAAAAGCACGGTGGTCTCGACGGGCCCCATGTCGTGGGTGTAGCTGTGCAGGAGGGAGAAGTGGTCTCCGTCCCGGCGCAGCCGTTCCTCCAGTGCACGGGTGGCGGCGTCGGCGGGCGTGGTGCCCAGCTCCTCGGTCAGGAGGATCTCCTCCTCGGGGCACCCGCGGGCGATCAGCCAGGACTGGGCCATGGCCGGCAGGGGCAGTTCAGCGCGGTCGAAGCGGAACGTCCGCGCGGTCGTGTCGCGCTTGAGGTGCAGGGCGACGATCTGGGGGTCACCCGGCATGCCCCAGGTGGCACTCCCATCGTGCATGACGTAGTAGCTGTGCTGGTCGTCGTTGGTGTGGTGCTCGGCCAACACAGTCGAGCAGTGCTCCACGAAGGTGATCTGCAGCCGGAAGCGATCGGCGACGCGGTCATTGGCGGCTCCGTAGCCTTCGAGGCGGAAGTCCGGAGTGGTGTCAGGGCGGAGTTCGGGGATGTACTGGGGCATCGGTGGTTTCGGGTGGGCTGGTGCGGGGTCAGCGCCGACGGGCGGAGGAAGCTGGCCAGGCTCCGGGCCGCCGCTCGGGCGATGCTGCCGGTGGCCTGGGTAGTCGGGGTGAGGCGAGAAGCGCACGGCCGTCGTCGGTGAGGGTGACGGGCTGCCCGGCGTGCAGCGGATGAGCGTCGTCGCGCACGACGAGACCGGCCGCCTCAAGTCGCTGAAACTGGCTGTAGGCGAGGCGGGTACCGGATGCGGTCACGACCGACAGGCGCTGGGTGAGCAGGTGTTCGCGCAGCTTGGCGCCCTGGGCGACGGCCAGCAGGGCCGCGTGATCCGACGCTGGCAGCTCCGCCGCCGGACCTGTTCCACTCGAACGAACGGCAGCCTCGATGGGTTCGAGCGCCGCCACGACCTGTTGCTCGCGCTCGTCACGGGTGGCGGCGGCCTCTTCCAGCGTGGCGACGGTGCGGTTGATGCGCGAGAACAGGGCCTGGTCGACCGCGAACTCCCCGGAGGCCAGCCGCTGGAGCTGGACCCGGTAGAAGGTCACGCCGTGTTCGGCCTGGACCAAGGTGCGGTGAGCGTCGACCAGGCGGCTGCGTGGCTCGTCGAGGAGGTCGCGGTCGCGGTGCTGCCACAGTTGGTCGATGCTGTGGCCGACGGCCAGCTCGATGCGGTGATCGAGCGCCGTGAGCGCCTTCTTCGCCGGCGCGGGGGCAGGAGTGGCAGGCATGAAATAGGACTGGTTTCTCGGTGGGGGCGATCACGACGGCGCATGGCCGGCGGGGATGTCGCCGAGGGGAATGCGGACATCGAGGTGAGAGCTGTCGCGGGTGTGTACGGCGGGGCCAAGCCGGGCGAGGAGACGCAGCATCGGCGTGTTAGCGGCGTGGAGGTACGCAGTCAGGGTGTGGCCGCCACTGCGGCGGGCGTGGTCGGCGGCGTGCCGGGCCAGCAGGGTGCCGATGCCGCGGCGCTGGTGGGCGTCGGCGACCTGCAGTCCGAGATCGACGACGCCAGCTTCGTGGCTGACGAGCCCGGCCGAGACCATCGCGAGCGGACGGCCCTCGGCGTCGAGGCCGATCCAGACATCGCAGTGGTCCAGCAGGCGGGTGAAGTCGCGATGGGTGATTCGGGTCCGCCCCCAGCGCAGGAGCAGGTTCGACTCGGAGCAGTCCTGGTGGAGGGAATCGGCCAGCGGCCGGTCCGCCTCGGTCGCTGGGTGGATCGTGGCGAGGGACGGCTGGTGGATCAGGGGGCGAAGCCCTGCAGGGCGATCAGCACGGCACCGCGCCGGTACCCCTTGACTTCCCTGTCTTCGTCCATGGCGCAGGCGTACACGTTGTTCAGGGCCAGGAGCTTGGCCAGGCGGGCCTCGGTCAGTCCGGCGTACGGGCCGCGCCCGTCGGAGCCTCCGGCGAGGTCGCTGAGCAAGCCGATGAGGTCCGCTGCCGTCAGGGCGGGCGGATCGCCGGCGGCGGCGAAGGCGTCACGGCAGGCATGCAGGATCGTTTCGGGCTCGCTCCCGCAGTGCAGCGCGAAGTCCTCCTGGGCTTCGGTGGCCTCGGAGACCGGCGCGCAGCAGCAGGGCTGGGACACCAGCCGGGTCAACTCCACTTCGAGCCGCAGGCGTTCGGCGAGCCGGTGGGCGAAGGTGTCGGGTCGTTCGATGGCGAGGACACCATCTGCGTGGTCGCCGACGAGGGCGTCGAGTGCCTCGTCTAGGTCGTAGCAGTCCCGGGCGATCTCCAAGATGGCCAGGTGATGCTGGTTGGCGGACGGGGGCTCGACAGCCAGCGCCTCGGCGACACGGTCGAGGATGAAGGACAGGCGGGTCAACGGACAGGGCCTTTCAGGGGAGTGGGCGTGGGTGCGGCTGAGGGAAGGCCGGGCACCGCGTAGGGCGGCGGGCCGGGCTTGGGGACCGGCGGCCGTTGCGTGTCCAGCTGCGGGGAGCGGGCGCGGGCGGCGTGGGTGCGCGCGCCTGTCGGGCGCCGGGCGATACCGAGGCGGGCGCGGGCCGTTTCGTACACGTCGTGCCGGGCGCGCGGGCGTACGGCGACGACGTGGATCTCGGTGCGGTGCGTCGCGCCGGGTGGGGCCGGGCGCTGGGCGTAGACGATGCGCCAGGCGTTGCGGTGATCGACGTAGAGCTTGCGGCACCCGGTCAGCTCCTCGGTCAGCTTGCCGCCGAACAACTGGGCGTTGACGACCTTCTGGAGCTGGTCGAGGGCCAAGTCGCGTATGTCGCCCGGGGCCTGGAGAAGGTCGGTCAGAGCCCTCGGGTCGAAGGACAGGCCGAAGGCCGGCCGGGGTTCGGGATCGCTCATGCGGCGGCCTGGCCCGGCTCGCCGACCGTGGGTGGCTCGTCGGCGGGGGAACTCGCCGCCCGGGTGGAGGGTTTGGGCCCGGGCAGCAGGCGGTGGGCGGGCCGGTCCGGGTCGGTCATGCACGCGGACAGCGGCCCGCCGGGGGCGCGAACGGTGGTCATGGCATGGGTGAGGAAGTCACGGTGCCACACGAACAAGCCGCTGGGTCCGGCTTCGGGGTCCTTGTGCTGTTGGTAGGCCAGCCACAGGGCATGCAGCCAGGCGACGACACAGTCGTGTTCCTGCCACTGCTGGCACCAGGGCGTGGCTGTGGTGACCTCCGCGCCGTAGATGGGCATGAGGAAGTCGTCCACCCAGTCGCTGAGGCTGTCGAGTTCGTCCTCGTACTCCTCGCCGTCCAGTTCCAGGATCGGGCGCGGCTCCGGTGGGGCGGGCGGTACCGGCAGGCCGGCGAATCCCGGGAGGCCGAAGCTGTCGAACGCGCGTGGTCCGGTCTCCGTGGACAGGCTGTCGAGCTGCTGGGCCTGCTGGGCCGACTGCTTGAGCAGCTTGCGCACGCTGGCCTCGATGCTTTCCAGATCCGTGTCCGGCAAGCGGACCGATTCCATTTCCCCGTCGTCGTTGGGGTTTATGGGTTCAGGCACGAAAGTGTCCTCCTTGAAGCCGCTTCCCATGGGCTGGGATGGCGGCTCCAACCATCCGGAAGATCCCCGGTTTCGATAACCGGTGATCCGGTGCTATAACGCTTGCACTCATGACCGGGAAGGAATCCGGTAATTCAGATTCCGCCCAGGTCGGACAGCCCCTGCGGGTCAGGAGGACAGGACGAAGTCGTCCTGATTCAGGGTCTGTTGCAGGGTCTCGGTCAGCCGGTCGGCGGCGATCGTCGCGTAGTGCTCGGTCTTCTCGACGCCGATGAAGTCACGGCCTTCCAGAAGGGCGGCGACGCCGGTCGAGCCGGAGCCGGCGCAGAAGTCGAGCACCGTGCCCTGCTCGGGGCAGATCTTCACGAGCTCGCGCATCACCTCGACCGGCTTCTGGGTGATGTGCTGCCGGTTCTTGCCCGACGGCTGCGACGCGCTGTAGAGGCCGGGCAGGTAGACCGGGTTGCGGGACGCGTCGATGGCACCCTTGGAGGCCCAGACGATGAACTCGCAGTTCTGCGTGAAGCGACCCTTCTGGGGTCTGGCCTGCGGCTTGTGCCAGGCCAGCACACCACGCCACAGCCATCCGGCCGCCTGGATCGCGTCCGTCGTGGTGGGGAGCTGACGCCAGTCGGTGAACAGAAGCGCGGTACCGCCAGTACGGGTGAGCCGGTGCGCTTCGGTCATGATCTGCGTCAGCCAGAACCCGTACGAGCGCTGGTCCATGTTCTCGCCGGTGAAGTCCGGCAGGTTATGGCCGGCGTCGGCGGAGGTGTACTTCTGCTTCGCGCTGCGGGAGGTGCGCTCCTTCGCCGTCCGGCCACCGGAGTTGTACGGCGGGTCGGTGATGACGGAGTCGACACAGCCTTCCGGCAGTTCGGCGAGGACGCTGAGCGCGTCGCCCTGGTGCAGGGAAAAAGGCAAAGAGATACCCCAATTTCGGGTCGGGTGAGATGAGGGGGGAAGACCTCCGGCACGCATGTAACCCCGGGCAGGCCGAATGCGGGCATGACGGCACCGCTGACCTACGAAAGTGGGGTGGCGCGGGGAGAAGCCAAAACTGTAAGGCACGATCCCCGGTTGAGACGCATCGCCGCCTTCCAGCCCAGGAAATCAGGGCTTGATCGCCCGCGATTTCGGCAACCGGGGATCCGCCCTTACTGTTTTGGAACTGCCCGGCGAACACCGCCGATGGCGCAATCCCTGCCCCTGCCTTCATGGAGATTTCCCCGTGCCCCGGCACACGTGACCTGACACCCACGCGCCTCGTGAGCTGAAACCAGCGCTCACGAGGTACATCCCCGACTCACCCAACTCCCGTGCCGCAGCGCCTTTCCGCCTCTACTGCCGCGCAGCCGGGACCGTGCCTTCGAAGGACCCCCTTGTGACAGCTCCCTACCCTCCCCTGCCCGAACACCGGTCCCCGGACCGTGACTGCCGCTCGGGAGGCGTCCCCGGTTGAAGGGCGTAGCCGCCGGCATCGGCGTCGTCGCCCTCTCCCCGCTCCTCCTCGCCGGCACGGCCATGCTGATGGCCTCCTCCAGCGAAGCCGCCCAGAGCACCTACTCGTCCCTCACCTGCGTGGGCGACGTCGACACCGACGCCGTCGTCGAGCAGGTCACCAAGATCCTCAACGGCGCATCCGCCAAGGACGTCCACGTCGAGGGCCTGAGCCTGCCCGAGGAACAGATCCCCAATGCTCAGACCATCGTGGCCACCGGGATCAGCCTCCACGTGCCGAAGAAGGGCCAGATCATCGCGCTCGCCACCGCGATGCAGGAATCACGGCTGCGCAACCTCAGCTCCGGCGACCGCGACTCGCTCGGGCTGTTCCAGCAGCGCCCAAGCCAGGGCTGGGGTACCGCCGAGGAGATCCACGATCCCGTCTACGCCTCCACCCAGTTCTACGAGCACCTGCTCGCGGTAGACGGATGGCAGCAACTGACCGTCGCCCAGGCCGCGCAGAAGGTCCAGGGCTCCGCCTACCCCGACGCCTACGCGAGGTGGGAGGAGCTGGCCACCGCCCTGCAGAAGGCGATCGCCGCCACCTTCCCCGACGCCAACCAGGACGCCACGGAGACGGACACCGCCTCCTGCACGGCGACCGAGGACGGCTCCGGATACGGCACCATCCCCGAAGGGTCCGTACCGAAGGGCTACTCGATCCCCAAGGACGCCGACCCGAGGGCCCGCAAGGCGATCGCCTGGGCGATGGCGCAGCTCGGCACGATGTACCAGTGGGGCGGCACCTGCACCGCGCCGCACGGCCCGGACCCGATGGGCCGCTGCGACTGCAGCTCGCTGACCCAGCAGGCGTACGCCCATGCCGGCATCCAGCTCACCCGCACCACGTACGCCCAGATCAACGAGGGCAACGCCGTCTCCCCCAAGGCGCTCAAGCCCGGTGACCTGATCTTCTCCCGCGGCAGCGCCGCCCGCCCCGAACACGTCGGCATGTACATCGGCTCGGGCCTCGCGATCGAGGCACCCCGGACTGGCAAGCCAGTTCGAATCACGCCCCTGGCGGACTGGGACATCCTCGCCGCCCGCCGTGTCATCTGACCCCTGGTCGGGGCGCAGACCCCACATGCCGCCTGCATCACCAGTTCAGCGCGGGAACGGCCACGCACGGCATGTGAGCCGGATCGCGGCTCCCAATCCCCCTGGGCCGCTTCCTTGCCCGCCTGCATGCGGCCCATCGGCAGGACGACCTGCCCGTTTCTCTCCCTCCTCTCTCTCGACATCACGGAGCATCTGAGTGATACCTCACTACCGCGTCCGGCGCGCTCTTGCGGCCGCCTCGACGGGCCTGGCCGTCGCAGTTGGCGGCCTGGCCACCGCCGTCACGGCTCAGGCGTCTGACACCGGCCATACGACGATCTCGTGCAGCGCGGTCAAGGTACGCAAGTCCCCTGCGAAGAACGCCACTGCGCTGGGCGTCGCCTACCGGCACGACGAGATCGCCTACAACCAGTTCGCGTACAAGCGCTCCGAGAAGACCTGGTACACCCGGGGCACGGTGACCCGGAAGTCCGACGGCAAGAAGATCCGCGGCTACGTGATCTACCAGTGCGCGAACCCGTACGGCAGCAACGGCGCGCCCACACCGCCGATCCCGAAGTAGTACGCCAGGCAGCCGGATCAGAGGCTGAGCCGTAGCGCCGTCGAGGCGGCACCGGCCCGCGTTGTGGCCTCTCCCCAGCCTCGGAACGAGCGCTGCTGTGCCCTCGCGCGCGACGACGCTACGCATGCGTCGACGGGCTCGGCCAGATCCCGTACGGCTGCCGTCCGACTCCCCGAGGCCGCCGCCTCGCACCTCCTCCTCTTCTCTTCATTGATTCCCGCGCGTCGGCTTCGGCGCGCGCAAGGAGCCTCCCTTTGCACCTGCTCGACACTGTGCAGTACCTGGCCTACGACCCCGGCATCACACCATCCGGCGGTGGCCTGCCCGGCCTCGCCGTGCTGAAGAACGTGGTCAACTCGATCAACCTGTTCGCGATCGTCGCCGTGGTCGGCGCGCTCGCCGTCTCCCTCGGCGTGTGGGCCTGGGGCCACCACACCGGCGGCCACCAGGCCGAGGCCAACGGGAAGAAAGGCGCGGTCGTCGCGGCGGGCGCCGCCCTCGGTCTCGGCGCCGCGAACGGGGTCGTGGCGTTCTTCTCCGCCCTGGGGTCCCAGGTCCATTGATGCCGAAACGATCCCTCTCCCTGTCCGGCTACGGCATCGGCTGGTCGACCCGGCAGCGCATCACGGTCAGCGCGATCGGCCTCGCCATCCTCCTCGCCCTCGCCGCCACCGTCGCTGTGTTCACCGGCCGCACCGGAACCAGCGACAGTCAGACCGCCACTCCGCCCAGCACCGCCGCCGCGTCCGCTGACCCGACGGCATCGGCCGGGACCGGTTCGGTGGCGAAGCCGCCGCCGGTGGCCGACCCGGTCAACTTCGCTAAGGCCGCCGCAGCGATGCTGTGGTCGTACGACACCCGGACCACCAGCCGTGATCAGCAGCTCGCCGGGATGAAGGCGTGGCTGACGGCGGAGACGAAGTACGCCGACTGGTCCTCCCTCACTGCCCAGGTACCGGATCCGGTGCTGTGGTCGCGGATGGCCGACCAGGACCAGTACGCCACTGCCGCCGTGGACGAGGCCCACTACCCGTCGGCGTTCAAGCAGGCCCTGGCGGACGATCCTTCGGCGATTACCGAGGCGTACATCTACGCCGTCACCGTCACCGGCAAGCAGCAGATCGCCTGGAAGAAGGGCGGCGCCGGCGCCGAGGACCGCTCGATCACCCTCGCCGTGCAGTGCCGTCCCAACGCCGACTGCTCCCTGGTCTCCATCGCCCCCCGCGTCGTGCCCTGACACGCGCCCCGAGCCCACTGAAGAAAGGAGGGGTGACTCCCCTTGGGCTTCTGCGACCTCCCCCTCGCGGACAAACTGTGCGCGGTCGGCGACGCGGTCTCCTTCGCCTCCGACCCGGGCGCGGCCATCGGCAACTGGATGGCCAAATCAGCGGGCGAACTCGCCGCCGCCGGAGCCGACTTGGCCGCCGAGGCGGTCAACACCACCACCAAGGTCGACCTGAACGCCGGATGGTTCCGCGACAACTACGAGATGATCCTGCCGATCGGTCTGATCGTCCTCGTCGCCACCTTCTGCGCCCAGCTTGTCCGCGCCGCGATCCGCCGCGACGGCCAGGCCCTCACGCAGGCATTCACCGGCACCGCCGCCGGCGTCCTGTTCGCCTTCACCGCGATCGCCTTCACCACTGTCGCCATCGAAGTGGTCGACGCCCTCTCCGACGGCCTGCTCAAAGCGGCGAACCTGTCCATCGATTCCGCCGTACGCCGCATCGTCAAGGTCGCCGCGATCCCTGGCCTGTCGGCGATGGGCTGGCTGGTCGCCGTCTTCGCCGGCGTCGGCGCCGCCCTGGGCGCGTTCCTCTACTGGTGCGTGATGATGGTCCGCAAGGTCGGGATCCTCGTCATGGTCACCCTCGCCGTCTTCGCGGGAGCGGGCGGCGGCTGGGAGGTCGCCCGGCGCTGGCGCAAGGGCTGGATCGAGGCCACCGCCACCCTCGTCGTCTCCAAGCTCCTGATGACCGTGATCTTCGTGCTCGGTATCGCGGCGATGGGCAAAACGGAGGCCAAGGACGGCGTCGCCGCCCTCGCCGACGTCATGGCCGGCATCGTCATCATGGCGCTCGTCCTGCTCTGCCCCTACGCCACGTTCAAGTTCGTCCACTGGGCCGCCTCCGAAGGCTCCGACGCTGAGACGCTGCACCGCTCCGGCGGAGCTGGCGCGCAGATGGCCCGCCAGCACGCCGAACGCGCCGGCCGCAAAGCCGCCGCCGCGGTCGCCACCGCAGGAACTGGCGGTGCCGCGGCCGGAGCGGGCGCCGCTCCCCAGGGCCCGGACGCCGTGCCGGGCGGTTTCCCCGGCGACATCGCCACCAACCCCACGCCGGACACCGGCAAGGAAGGCGGCGGTTCGGACGCTCCGTCATCCGGGGGCGAGGGGATCAAGAGCGGTCTGGAGAAGGCCGTGCAGCCACCGCCGACCAATCCGCGCGACGACACCAGCGGCCACCTCGGCGGCAGCCCTGGACCGGCCTCCGGCGGAGGATCTCCCACCGGCAGCGGTTTCATGTCCGCGTCCGCGTCTCCGGCCGACGCTTCCACCCCGCCGCCGCAGGGCGCCCCGCCGGCTTCGCATTCCACGCCTTCGGCCGGAACCGGCACTCCACCGCCTCCGCCCACCGGCCTCTGACCCTGCCCCCGCGCCGGGACGGCACACCCGCACTCCCCTTCAGGTGTGCCGTCCCGGCCCCGCCCCGCGCCTTCCCGGAAACCGGCCTTGTCTGAACTCTCCGTCTCCCCGATCACGGTCAAATTCCCGCACCGCTCACGGCGCGGGATCCTCCTCGGTCTCTCCCTCCCTCAACTCACTCTCGTCTCCACTGCGTTGGCGCTGCTGCTGATCACGGTGGTGACCACGGGGCTGCTCGGCGCCATCGCCCTGACCCCCCTATGGGCAGTCGTCGCTGCCCTGGTCGCCGTCCGCCGCGACGGCAGGTCCCTGATCGACTGGGCTCCGATCGTCTCCCGCTACGCCCACCGCCGCCGCACCGGCCAGACGCTGTGGCTGGCCCGCCCGGTCTCCCGGCCCCGCCAGGACGGCGTGCTGCACCTGCCCGGCACCGCCGCCTCGCTGAAGGTCGTCACCCCCGGCGACTCCGCCAACCAGGCTGCCGCCGTCCACGACCCGCACCACCAACGGCTCACCGCGATTGCCCGGGTCAGCAGCCGCGCGTACGCCCTGCTCGATCCCGCCACCCAGAACTCGAACGTGGCGGGCTGGGGCCGGGCTCTGGCTGGCATCGCCCGCACCGGACACGTCGCCACCGTGCAGGTGCTGGAACGTACCGTCCCCGACTCCGGCGACACCCTCGCCCGTCACTGGGCCCAGCACGGCCGCCCCGACACCCCCGTCGCCGGGCAGGTGTACTCCGAACTGGTCGCCTCCGCCGGCCCAGCCGCCGCCTCGCACGAAGCGTACCTGGCCATCAGCCTGGACCTCAAGGCCGCCAAGCGCCTCATCAGCCAGGCCGGCGGCGGGCTCCCCGGCGCCTTCACGGTGCTGAAGCAGACAACTTCGGCCATCGCGCTCGCGGCGCGCAGCGCGGGGCTGATGGTGACGGGCTGGCTGACTGCGCGGGAGATCGCCGCGGTCATCCGCACCTCCTACGACCCTCACGCCCTGTCCGCCCTGCAGCAGTGGTCGCCGAATGGGCGGGCCGAGGCCGAACCTGCTGCTGCCGGGCCGGTTGTCCAGGTCGAGGAGTACGACCGCCTCGGCACCGACAGCGCCCGCCACGCCACGTACTGGATCGAGAACTGGCCCCGCACCGAGACCACTCCCGGCTTCCTGCACGGGCTGATGTTCACCGCCGGGGTCCGCCGCAGCCTGTCTCTTATTTACGTGCCGCAGGGGCTTGAGTCCGCGCTGCGCGACGTCCAGCGTAAGAAGGCGGCGATCATCGCCGACGCCAACGAGCGTGCCCGCCGCGGACAGGTGGATTCCGAGGCCGACTCGGTCGAGTACGCGGACGTCAAGGTCCGTGAGCGGCAGCTGATCGCCGGCCATGCCGACGTCGCCCTGACCGGGCTGCTCACCGTCAGCGCCGCAACGGACGCCGCTCTCGACGCCGCGTGCGCGCAGATCGAGACCGCCGCGGTCACCGCCCAGGTCGACCTGCGAAGGCTCTTCTTCCAGCAGCCCGACGCGTTCGCCCTCGCCGCCCTGCCGCTCGCCCGCACGGCGCTGTGACAGTGGTGCCGGGATGACGCTCCCGCTGCGCCAGACGGCATGGCCCGGACATCGTCTTCCTGCCCCGGCAGAGCCGCCCCTGACTGAGCGCTTCCGGTGAGTACGTCGATTTTCGCCCCGCCCAGACCCTCTCCGCCCGGGCCTCCACCAGCCGATCCGCGCTCACCGGTATATGCCGCTGCCGACCACCACTTCGCTCTCCGGACCCGTTCCCGCCCTCGCCGACCTCGCCGTTCTGCGGCACCAAGGACTCCCTTGAACGCACCCCCCACCACTGACGCGCATCCCTACCTCCGCGCAGCCACCGCCGGCCTGCGCCACCACACCCGTAGCCACGCCACCTCCTGCGCGCCGGCCGACCGCCTCCACCTGGACACGCTGCACGCCCACCTCACCGCAGCCCACCAGCTGCTCGACCAGCTCACCGACACCACCCGGCCCCCGCATCCGGCCGCCGGGCGTCATCTGGCCGCCGCGCACCTGCGGTTGTGGCAGGCCACCGCTGCCGTCCACGACGCCTTCCACACCGTGCCCGCCGGCACCGAAGGCTCAGCAACCGAGGAGTGCCGACCCGAGCGGCTCCCCGACGGCCCGCTGGTGCTCACGATCTGCCAGCGGCACCTGGCCGCCTCCCACGCGATCCGCCGCAAGACCACCCCCACCGACCTGGCCACGCCATTGCACGGCCACACCACCAGCTGCACCATCTAGAACCCGCGCCGAATCGAGCCCGTCCCGCCATGACCCACCGGCCCGCCCGACGCGCCCGCCGCGCCTCGGCATCCCCCCTGTTCACCCCCCACGGCACCGACCGGGCCAGCCGCAAGACCGCTCGCCGTCAGCTCGCCGAAGCCGCCGCCAAGGCCCGCGCCGAAGCCACCGCCCTCCCGGACGGCAGCGAGCCGGTCGAGCCCGAGATGCCTCCTCCGCTGTACCCGGCCCGTGGCCGTCCCGGCCCCGGCTCCGCCCGCGGCAGCCGGCTGAAGCTGCCGCAGCACCGCATGACCACCGCCACCGCCAGCGGGGCGTACCCCTTCCTCGCCGAAGGCGGTCTCGGCGCCGAGGGCATCTACGTCGGCCGCGACGTCCACGCCGAAGCCAGCTTCACCTTCGACCCCTTCTCCCTGTACGGGCGCCTCGAAGGGTTCACCAACCCCAACATCCTGCTCGCCGGTGTAATCGGCCAGGGCAAGAGCGCGCTGGCCAAGTCCTTCGCCCTGCGCTCCATCGCCCACGGCTACCGCGTCTACGTGCCCTGCGACCCCAAAGGCGAATGGACCCCCGTCGCCTCCGCACTCGGCGGCACCTCCATCGCCCTCGGCCCCGGCCTGCCCGGCAAACTCAACCCGCTAGACGCCGCCCCACGGCCGGACAACGTGCCGGAGGCCGACTGGGCGGGGGAGATCCGCAAGCGCCGTCTGCTCCTGCTCGGCTCCCTCGCGCGCACCGTTCTCGGCCGCGACCTGCTGCCGATGGAGCACACCGCGCTCGATGTCGCCCTCGACGCGGTCGTCGCCCAGGCCGCCACCGTCCACCGCACTCCGCTGTTGGGCGACATCGCGGCCACCCTCAACCATCCCGACCAACTCGATGCCGCCGCTGGGCTCATGTCCGGACGGCTCGGCGAGGCCGCCCGTGACCTCGCCCACGCTATGCGGAGATTGGTCCACGGCGACCTGGCCGGCATGTTCGACGCCCCCTCCACCGTGCGATTCGATCCCACCTCGCCGATGCTGACCATCGACCTGTCCCGGCTCGGCGGCTCCGGCGACGACACCGCCCTCGTCCTCGCCATGACCTGCGCATCCGCCTGGATGGAATCCGCCCTCACCGACCCGCACGGAGGTCGGCGCTGGATCGTCTACGACGAAGCCTGGCGCCTGATGCGGCACCCCGGACTCCTCCAGCGCATGCAGTCCCAGTGGAAACTCTCCCGCGGCCTGGGCATCGCCAACCTCATGGTCATCCACCGGCTGTCCGACCTGCTCACCGCCGGCGACGCCGGATCACAAGGCCGCGCCCTCGCCGAGGGCCTCCTGGCTGACTGCTCCACCCGCATCATCTACCGCCAGGAAACCGACCAACTCCACGCCGCCGCAGCCCTGCTGGGGCTCACCTCGGTCGAGACCGGCGCCATTGCCCACCTCAACCGCGGACGCGGGCTGTGGCGCGTCGCCGGACGATCTTTCATCGTTCAACATCAACTCCACCCTCACGAGCTGGCCCTGTTCGACACCGACGCCCGCATGCACTAGAAGCCCCCGCGACGACCGACAGAAACGACTCTGACCCACCTGACCTGGAGTACCCCTGCAGCACCCCGCCTTCGAGCTGTACGACAACGTCGGCCGCACCGCCGACCAGATCAGCGCCTACCACACTCGCTCCGCCACAAGGGACGACCTGTACCGCTGGGCGGAGCGCGATGCCGAAGCCTTCCGCACCCGGCACACTCTGCCGGCCGAGCCCTTCCCCGCCCCGCACCTGAGTCCCTACCGCGAGGCTCTGGACGCGGCCGAGACTCCGGCCGAGTTCAGCACCGTCCTCAACGCCCTGCTGGACGCAGTCGCGCCGTTCCTCAACGAGGTCATCGAGCACCTGGCCGCCACTGCCCAGTGGAAGGGCCAAAACCGCGGAGCCGAACCCGAGTCACCGCCCTGGCTGCTCCGCGGTGCCGCCAGCAGCATCGCTTCAGCACTGGCCATGGCGACCGAAGCGGAACTGAAGACCCTCCGCGCGCACTACGATCCGCCGCCGGACCTCGACGCGCTCCTGAAGCAGGCCCGCACGACGCCCGGCACGCCCCCGGCCCCGCCCCAACCGCAGCCCGTCTCCGGAGGCCCGCGGCGCTGAGCGCCGACGGATCAACCACCCGCCGCCGCACCTCAGGAATCCATGCCCCCGTCTCGCACCGATCTGTCCGCCTTCGCCTCCGCCCTCGCCGAACGACTGCCTGGCACGTGGACGAGCGAGTATCACCGCCACCCCGCCTACGAGAGCCAGTTCCCCACCGTCGAAGGGCTCTGGGACGCCGGCCACGTCGACTACATCGTCAGTCAGTACGTCCTCGGCCATGACGCCGTCCTCCATGGCCCCCACGGACAGCAGCTCTACGTCACCGACCGGCCCCTGTACCGCCACCAGTTCGTGGTGGCCCCGCTGGAGCCCGAGGGCTTCAAAACCCACCAGATCTCCCCGGTGCGTGAGCCGGACGGCATCGCCGTCTCCAACGATCCGGTCCGAGCCGCTGCCGCAGTCATCCGACGCGTGCTGCCCCGCTACCGGGCGGCCCTGGATGCTGTCCGTCACAACGCCCTCGTCCAGCCCGAGCCGCCACACCGCCAGCCCGCCCCCGAGGTCGCCCAGACACTCACGCTGGTCTGGTACCCGGATGGCGTGGTGGGTGCTCCGTACGACTCGGTGCCCGAGGAGGCTCGCATGACGCTGTTCGGCTGTCGCTTCCAGTACAGCCCGCACGAGTCCGCCTTCGTACTGCCGGCCTCCTACAGTTCCAAAGAGCGCGCCTTGCTGGTCCAGCTCGTCGCTCTGCGGCTCACGCTCCAGGGCATCGGGGTCAACTTCCGCCGCGCCGCTCCCCTCCCTTCCCCTCCAGCAGCTGCCGCGAGCAAGGCGCTGACGACGGTGTCCGCAGCCCCGACGTCCGCCACCCGACGGTAGAACCCGGTTCCTGTATCAAGGAGTTGCCGCTGTCCGATCCCGACCAGCGGATGCTGCTGCACGACGTGGCCGACCGGCTCAACACCGTGGCCGATCAGCTTCCGCTCCCCGACCAGATCCGCCCGGATCCCGCGCTGAGCGAGATCCTGGACGATGAAGTCCGCCATCTGGCCCGCCTGCTGGGATTCCTGGCCGGGGAGAGCGCCTTCCGTCACCGAGCCGCCGCCCGCTACCCGGCCCGGACCACGGCCACGGTGCGCCGCACGACCCTCGCGCTCGCGAGCGCCGCCGAACCCACCGGGCTCGCACTCGCCGCCCTCGGCGCCGCCATCCACCACCTCGGCCAGCTCGCCGACCTCACCCGCCAGGCCCCCGGCCCCGCCCGCGACCGGGCGGTCACCGCCGCGCACCAAGGGCTCGTGGACCGCCTCGGCGACAGCCGCATCCACCTCGCCCGCGCCGCGAAGCACCTGCGTGCGGCAGCCGACACTCGCACGGCACCGGCCGCTACCACCGTGCCCTCCGCGCCGTCGGCCACCACAACCCCATCCCGTTCACGCTGATCCCCTCCCCCGGAGCACCATCATTTCCCCGCACAACTCGGCCCGCCGCGCCGCCCTCCTGCTCACCACGCTCGTAGCGGTCACGCTCACCGCGCCCGCCTGCACCACCTCCCACACCAGCAGTCCTGACGCCGCAGCCAAGGCCACCCGCGCCGCCTCCCCCACGCCGACCGCCGCCGCGGCGCTGACGAGGCAGGAGGCCCTCGCCCAGATCGCCCGCTACTCCAAGATCAACAACGCGGCCAACGACGACAACAACCGCGCGCTCCTCGGCACCATCGAGGACGGCCCGCTGTACGCGATGTCGGTCGCGGACTACAAGGAGAACGAGGGCCTGCCCCAGGCCGACCGCGAGAAGTACAAGCCGTGGTCGTACAACCTCGCCTCCACGAACCTCTACATTCCGCGCTTCACCGCCGGCCAGAAGAAGTGGTTCGCCGCCGTCACCTACAACGGCAAGAAAGACAAGTACGCCCGCGTCCTGATCATGGCCGAGCAGACCAGGACGAAGCGGTGGGAGATGGTCGCGGCCGTCGACCTCGACGACAAGAAGCAGGCTCCGAAGATCGCTCTCGACGCCGACGGCTACGCCACCGCCCTCGACGCCACCTCAACGAGGAACGTCGCCGCCCCGCTCGACGTCCTGCGCGCGGCTGTCACGGACAACTTCACCAGCGGCGGCGACACCACCGGCAAGAAGGTGTTCACCTCCTCGAAGGCGTCCGCCCGGCAGATCAAGGCCCACGACTCGACCGTCCACAAGTTCGGCAGCCGCGGCACCACCGCGTTCTCCGCCGCCACCCCGGAGTTCACCGACAGCTATGCCCTCAAGACCGCCGACGGCCACGCCCTCGTCGTCTTCGCGCACACGCACACCCAGCGCGACGCCGTCGCCTACTCCGGGCTCGAGATCGTGCCGGAGAAGAAGGACCGCGCATGGCTCGGCACGGCCAACAGCCCGTCCTTCACGTACACGTTCACCTGCTCCGATGTCGCCACCGTCCCCACCACGCCGGGCAAGTCGACGCTGATCGGCTACACCTGCCGCCGCACCGATGCCCACGGCATGACCACCTCCTCGTGACCACGGCCCCCTCGACACCCCACCGCACGAAGAACCGCCCTTGCACATAACCGAGTTCACCCACGCGCTCGCCGACCGTCTGCCCGGCTGGCAGCCCTCCCCCACCGCGGTACCCATCGCCGACGACCCGGCCAGCAACCGGATCTGGGACAGCGGACCCTTGCCCTACGCCGCGTTCCAAACAGACGACGTCCAGCGCAGCGTCCTGACGCACCACTGGGGCCTGCAGTTGTACGTCATGCCCCGCCCCCACCGGCCGGACCAGTACCTCGTCCTGCCGATGCTGCCCGCCAACACCAGCCACCAGCACGTTCAGGGTCTCAAAGCTCCACGCGGCATCGCCGTCCCCTCCGATCCCATGCGGGCCGCAGCCAGGATGCACCGCCGCCTGCTGGCCGACTACCGCTTCGCGTCCCCCACCCCGATCCGGCGCAGCAGCCCCGGCCACCTCCAGGTCCACGTCACCCTCGACGCCCAGCGGCGTCCACGGATCCGCACCGGCTACATCACCGTCTTCATCGAACTACTCGCGCACGGCGGCTTTCTGCTCGACCCCGCCACCGGCGAATGCCACCTGCCGGACACCCTCACCCCCGAGCAGACCCGGCGTCAGCTGATCAAGAGCCTCCAGCGCCTGCGGCACCGCGACTTCCACATCACCGTGCACTCCATCGAGGGCCCGCGCTCCCACCCGCCCCTTCCACGGGGCAACCCGCGCAAGGGAAACCGCCGATGAGCCAGAGCCACGACGCCTTCGTCCACGCCCGCCTGACCACCTGGCAGCGCCGCATCAACGAGACCGCCGCCGGCCTGCTCCCGCCGCATACCGGCAGCGCACAGGCTGCCCTCGTACCCGTACTGGACCAGCTGGTCGCCGTGTACAACCTGTCCTCCGGCCTCGTCGCCGATCTGCGGCAGTCCACCGACAGCTCCCTCGCAAAGACCGACGCGGGACGTGAGTACCTGACCCAGCTGGCCACCGCCCTCGCGCACAGCAACCGCGCGGCCACCCACCTGAGCACAACGGTGATCGGGCTCGCCGACACCCACCGGCTCACCCCTCGCCCCGGCACCGCCACCCCGGTCGAGAGCCAGCTGAGCATCACTCTCGGCCATGCCGCCGCGCTGCGCAGCCTCCAGCGTGCTCTCGAAACCGTCACCAACGCGCTCGCTGAGGCTCAACCCGGTTCGGCGTCCTCCCTGATGCCGACTGTCAGCGAGCAGCACCGCCGGGCAGCCGACGCCGGTGGCGCCCATCCCGCACGCCGCCGCCCCTGAAGCGCATGCGTCAACCACCCATCATCCGCACGTCCTTGGAGAACTCCCTGGCCACCCGTTCCTTCATCGCCCGCCCCACCGACACCGGATATGCCGGCGCCTACGTCCACTGGGACGGCTACCCCAGCCACCACCTCCCGCTGCTGCTCGGCGCCCACCAGTACCGTTTCGACGGTGACCTTGACGCCCTGTGCCAGCACCTGATCGACGAGGCACCCGAGGGCTGGTCCCAGCTGGGCACCGACCTCCTCGACGGCGCCCCCGAACCCCTGCGCGCCGAACTCGTCGGCAGCGACGAACACCCCAGCAGGAAGCACGACAACGTCCATGTCATCACCGTCGGCGCAGCCGAGCCTGAGCTGTGGACCGTCACCGAGAAGTCCCACGGGGGCCTGGACTGGGGGTACGTCCTGCACCCGCATGGCATCGAGGTCATCTCCCTCCACGCGGAAGACCGCGGCCCCGTCGTGGCCTGGGCCACCGACCCCCGGGCCCGGTTCAGCAACGGCACCTACCGCTGGCGCCCGGGCCACCCGATCCCGGCCACCCTGCCACCTCGGGCGACCGGCCCCAGCACACCAGCCACAGCTCCAGCGCCGACCGCCACACCTCGTACCGCGCCCCGCCGCTGACCCCTTCTCGTCCCCTCTGCCGCGGAGAACCTCCTGCACTCCCCCACCGCCAAGATCACAGTCGTCATCGCCACCCAGCTACGCCCCGACCGGCTCGGCCACCTGACGGCCATGTACGAGAGCCTCACCCGGCAGAGCGTGCCCTGGGAGGCGGTGATCGCGCTCGACGGCGCCGACCGCACACGCCTGCCGACGCCCCTCGCCAGTGACTCGCGCGTGTGCATCCTCTCGCTACCCCGGCAGGTCGGCGCAGCCTGCGCCCGTAACCTCGCCCTGGGCGGCGTGCGCACCGAGTTCGTCAACTGGGCGGACGACGATGACGAGTTCACCGACGATGCCATGGCCGTACGATTGCGCACCCTGGAGACGACCGGCCTGGGCTGGTGCGCGGGATACAGCGAGGACCTGCACCCCGACGGTTCGGCCTCTCTGTGGCGGTGCCCGACACCGCCCGGCCGGCACGAGGCCGGAGACGTGTGGACCTACTGGACGAGGCCCGAGGACACCATCCCGATCGGGCCGACCACGATCCTGGCGCGTACCGATCTCGTACGCGCAGCCCCGATGGGCGGACTCGTCCAGGGCGAGGACTACATGGCGGCGATCGGCGTCACCTGCCTCGCGCCGGGCATCCTGCTGCCCGTCCCGGTCTACCGCTACCGCAAACACCCAGGTCAGATGACCCGCCAGGACGGCTATGACGTCCTGGAGCCGGGGGCTCGGCGGCATGCATGGAACTACGGACGCAGCCTGCGAGCCACCCTCTCCGGCCGGGAAACGAGCGATGCAGCCGGGGTGGTCTGATGTCCTCCTCCGTCACCCCGGCCACGCTCGATTACCTGGCCCAGCGTCTGGACGAACTGGCAGCCCAATTCCCCACCAGCCCGGACGCTGTCGACCTGGTCACGCTTACCGACGACATCGGCACGCTGGGCCACCACCTGCAGCACGCCATCGAACGCGCGCAGGAACGGTTCACCGCGCAGGAACGGTTCACCGCGCCGGAGACGGTCTATCCGCCCGAACGCGTCGCCCTGGTCCGGCTCGCCAGGGCCGCCGCCGGTATCGCGCGAGTCCTGGACACACTCGCCGAGGCCCTGACCTATGCCACGACCGGCTTCCAGCGCGAGGCCGTGGAGGACCTCGCCCACTCGCCTCTGCGCAACGACCCCGAGGTCCTGCGGATCATGACGGCGGAGAAATACGTCGCGGCCCGCGCCCGCCTGCGCCACACCGCCGCTGCCCTGCGCACGGCATCCACACCGGCTGGGTCATCCACGCCACGAACGACCGGGCTACAGACCCAGCCTACTGCTGCCCCGCAGCCACGGCAGCCGAACCGCCACTGAGCCTGTCGAAGGACCCCCGAGATGCCCCCGAACCCTCCTGCCGAGATCCGGCTTGCCTACAGCCGTGCCGCCGGCCTGGTCGCCATCGCCCACGGCGAGCAGTACCGGTGGGCCAACACCGCCCTGGAACAGGCCGGATTCACCAAACGAGACGACGGAAGCTACAGCACGCCCGGCCCCGACGTCCGCGCTGCCGCCGCGAAGCTGCTGCCCCTCGCCCACCGCCACCACGCCACCACGCCACCACGCCACCGTGGACGTCAGCCCCCGTCCGTTCCTCGGCGACATCGCCGACCGAATCACCGCGCAGCTGCCCGGGACATGGACCGCGCAGGTCGAGATCTACGCCCATCCCGTCTGGCAGGGCGATCTGCTGCCCTGCCTGTGGGACCGCGGTGAACTCGTCCGGACGGTGGAGGACCAGCGGGTGCCATACGCGGCGACGCTCACCAGCGACACCGGCGTCGAACTGCTGCTCGCGGAACGGGGCGAGGATCCCCAACTCGGCTATCTGGTCGGGGCGCTCGCCTCCCCCCAGGAGTTCAACGACAGCTACGACAACCCCTACGCACCGACCAGCATCGTGCTCCCCTCCCAGCCGGACCTGGCGGCCGAGGCCATCACGGATGCGTTCCTTCCCGCCTACCACCGGGCCCTGCACGCACGGCGTCTGGACGCCGTGATCACGGCACTTGACGAACTGCGCGCCGAATACGACGAGGTGACGGCGATCTGGGTATCCGGCCGCTCCAGCGACGGCACCCTCCTCGACGGCCACGGACTGAGGGAGGCGAACAGGACCTTCGCCGAGCGCGCCTGGCGCACCTTCCAGCCCGTCCTCACCCACGCCCCCCGGCCTGCTGAAACAGTGCGGTGCCACGGTCACCGGACGTTCCGCCGACGCCGACATCGTGGCCCAGCTGAGCGAGACACTTGCCGCCAGCCAGGCAGCACTCGACGCCTGGCGGCTCCGACACCACCCCGGCTCGGCCCAGCCCTGGCGCCTGGTGCCGCCGGCCGAAGTACGCACCCCGCTCGGCCTGCAGGCGGTGCCCGCCATCGAGACCTGGCTCGCCGGGCGCGGCGCGTTCGTGCGCATCGCCCGCTCGGCCGAGCCCAGCGGCCCCGCCCGGCCGCCCGTCG
Organism: Streptomyces sp. NPDC002888; assembly: GCF_042888465.1. NCBI lineage: Bacteria > Bacillati > Actinomycetota > Actinomycetes > Kitasatosporales > Streptomycetaceae > Streptomyces > Streptomyces sp. NPDC002888. Next base: position 160,357 of record NZ_JBIAPU010000015.1, read on the forward strand.
GCGGGAGCGTTCCCTGCGCCCAGCCCGCCGTACCACGCCCCTCACATCCACCAGCCCCTCGCCGCTGACCAGCAGAAAGGATCCCTCTCTGTCCGACCACTTCCGCTTCCGCCACCATCCCGAACACGGCTTCGTCGCCACCGCCGCTCCGAGCTTCACCCCCCACCTGGCCGAATGGTTCCTCGTCCGCGAACAGTTCGAGCCCGTCCCCTTCTCGCCGGGCCTGTACCGGCTCACCGAGCCCAACCGCGACGGGCTGCGCCGCACCCGCCAAGCCGTCCACGACCTGCGCAACCTCGGCTACCGCGTGCGGGACGACAGCGCACTCGATCCCGCCCACGCATCAGCTCCACCCCGGCCGACGGCCAGCAACGACCTGGCCGAACGGCGCTCCCGCATCGCACGGGCCGCCGCCGTACGCCCCTCCCGGATCACAGCCCTGGCCAACGCCGCACCGTCGGCGCCACCCGCCGCCGCCGGTAAAGCCCCGCCTGCCGGTCAAGGACGGAGCCGGTGAACCTGACCAGCGAGCCGATCCGCATCACCCGCGGCGAAGGCGGCGAGGTCGAAGTCGAAGGACCGTACGACGAGTTCGCCGCACGCATCCTGGCCCGCGCCGGATTCATGACCTTTCCGACGCTGCGCGGGCAGTGGGTCCGGCTGCCCTTCGACCTCGGCCGCGCCTGGGAGAACGAACACGCCAGCTGGGCGGCCGACATGCTCACCGCCGCCCGCTACCACGTCGACCTCGACCCGGACCTGCGACCCGGCCCGCCCGACGAATCCACGCCGCCGACGACCCGCCGCACGAAGGCCGCGATGACCGCCCAGCCCGCACCGCCCGGTAGCGCCCGGCGCCCTCGCCGCTGATCCCTTGAATGGAAACACCTCTCCCCAATTGACCACGATTGATCATGCGGTCGGCCAGGCCCCGGCCGCCGCCTCGACTTCCTATCGCGCTGTGCTGGGCAGCCGGCATGTCGCCCGGCTGCTCGGCGGCACTCTCATCGGACGCATGCCCAACGGCATGGCGCCCGTGGCCATCGTGCTCCTGATCACCTCCCAAGATGCCTCACTTGCCTCCGCCGGACTGCTGAGCGCCCTGTACGGGCTGGCTGGCGCACTCTCCCAGCCGGTCAAAGGCCGCCTGATGGACCGCCATGGCCAGATGCCGGTGTCCGCACCCGGCGCAGTCATCAACTCCGGCTGTCTGCTGCTCCTGCTGGTCGGAGACGATCCGACCCTCGCGCTAGCCGCGGTCGTGCTCGCGGGCCTGTCCTCCCCTCCCCTGGAGGCAGGACTACGGGCCCTGTGGCCCACCGTCCTGCCCGACCCCCATCGGCGCCGGGTCGCCCTCGCGCTCGACACCGGCTCCCAGGGCCTGCTCTACATCACCGGCCCGCTCCTGGTCGCCACGCTCGCCACCGCCTACGGTCCCCGCGCCGCGATCCTCGCGACCGTCGTACTCGGCCTCCTGGGCACGACCGTGGTGCTCACCGCGCCCCCGTCCCGCACCTGGCGCCCGCAGCACACCGCTGGCTCCGCCGCGGCCGGGCTGCACAGCACGCCCCTGTCGCTAATCTTCCTGGCCCATGCCGGCTTCGGAATCGCCCTCGGCGCCATGAACGTCTGGGCGGTGGCCATGGCCGAACTGCACGACATGGATCTGCTGTCCGGACTGATCCCCGCCGCCTTCGCCACCGGCAGCCTCCTCGGCGGACTCCTCTACGCCCGCCGAGCCTGGCCGGGCTCGCCCATCGTCCAGCTGCTGTCGGGCGCGGCCGGATTCTGCGCCGGGTGGTTGCCGCTGCTCGCCCTTCCCGGCCCTCACATGGCCACCGTCGTGGTCACCGTGCCGGGCGTGTTCCTCACTGTGGTGATCGCCTGCGGCTTCACGACCGCGGACGCCCTCGTGCCAACTCAGCGGAGAACCGAAGCGTACGCCTGGCTGATCGCCTCGGTCGGCGTCGGCCAGGCCGCCGGCACCGCCCTGGCCGGGGCCCTCGCCACCCACCGCCTCACAGCCGCGGCCCTGCCCGCGGCCGGAGCCGCCCTCGCCCTGACGGTCCTCGCCGCCGCCCGCCACCGCATCACCGCCCGTGGTGGCCACTGAACCCACCGCCGTCGTCCCACCCCTCTGTTTTCCACCCCAGCGACAGCGGCACGACCCGCGGGCCCCCGAATGGGGCGACTGCCGCTGGCCCGAGTCCGACACGCCCACCTCCCCGTGGATGTCGCCGCCGCCCCGCTTCCCATCCCTCACCTCTGAAAGGTCCTTCCGCCTTGCCCCACCCGTCTTCGTCCGTCTGGGACCACCACATCGAGGACTGTGCGGTCTGCACCTCACCCGACCGCGACGAGCCGGCCCTGCTGCGCTGCGCCGTCCTCACGGTCTTGCAACACGGCGTCTTCATGGCCGAGGACGACATCCCGCTGCCCGAGATCCTCAGCGACGGCGGCCACTACCTGCGCGGCCTGGCTTCGTCCCTGGGCGGCGACGAGACCACCCCGGTGCCCAAGACCGAGCACTGGCCCTGGGTCGACGCCGAACTGCGCCTGGCCGTAGCCCGCGCCGCAGGTCTGGACGCCGTCAGCACCCTCGACACCCGTATCGACGGCGCCCTGGCCACCGCTGCCCGCAGGACCCCGCGGCGCCAGGCGGACCTCCTCGAACGCGCCGCCGAGCAGTTCGCCCAGCAGCACGCACCAGCCTCCCGCACCCCCTGACCCCGCCGGCGCCCGCGCCGCCCCCACACAAAGGAGAATCCCCGCCCATGGCCGTTGTTGGTACACCCGGCTATCAGAACGTGCGGCAAGGCGAGTCAGGTAGCTGCGGGGCGGTGAGGCCCGCCCTGGAGCATGTCGGCAGTCATTGCCCATCGTTCGTGGTCCAGCCACGCACCGTTGATGTGCTGGAAGCTCCGGGCCCGCCTCGCCTTCGCCCAACACCCCACCGCTTTCCCGCCACCACCGATAGGAGATCCGCCTTGCCCGAAGCACCAGAAGAGCCGTTCATGACGATCCGGCACACCATCACCGGCGAGATCACCACCACCGGCTACAACGCCGCCGCCCGGCGGATCCTGCTCCAGGCCGGCTTCGAAGAGACGCCAGGCTGCGCCTGCCGAGCGACGGAACCCGGTACGGAGCGGACGCACGGGCCTGCTCGGCAGCCAGCGAGCTGCTCATCGCCGGCCATCCCCTGCACCTGGACCGAGCCCTCGGTCGGCCGGTGAGCGCCGACGGTACGCCCCGGTTGGCCCGGTCGCCGATGTCGGCACAGTCCGCGATCCGCTCCGAGAGCGGCCAGCCTCTCCAGCGCATCGCCAACCCCGCCCGCACCCGCACCTGTTGAAGGACCCTCGTTTTGACCACACCCGGAACGCCTACCAGTCCAGCGCGCACCAAGGGCGGCGAACTACGGGCCAAGGTGGCCCGACTGCTGGCCGACCGGCCGGCGGACACGCTCACCATCGGCGACATGGCCAGGCAGCTGGGCCACTCCCACGGCGCCGTCCGCAACGCCGCCCTCACCCTGGTGCGACGCGGCGAGGCCGACCAAGGCGGAACCGGACAACCGGAGTTCCGCGCGAACGCGAAAACCGCCGCAGCCGCGCAGACCGCTGTGATCAGCCCACCGGGCACCCACTCTCCCCGCGCCCAGGCGGCCACGGCCCGCACGACCATTCCCGCAGCAGCCACGCCCAGGCAGACCGGCCCGATCCGCCGCGCGGGGGGCCAGGTCTACCACCCCCGGGAGCTGGCCGATCTGCCCGACGTCGAGGCGTTGAATCGCTTGCGCGACGCCGACGTGCCGGTGCTGCTCTACGGCCCTCCGGGCACCGGCAAGACGAGTCTGGTCGAGGCGGCGTTCCCGGACCTGCTCACCGTCGCCGGTGACGGCGACACCACGGTCGGCGACTTGATCGGCGAGTACACACAGGACGACGCGGGAGCCTACGTCTTCCAGTACGGTCCGCTGGTCACCGCGATGACCGAGGGCCGCGCCCTGCTGATCGACGATGCCACCTTGATCTCACCGAAGGTCCTGGCGGCGCTGTATCCCGCGATGGACGGGCGCAGGCAGATCCAGGTCAAGGCCCACAAGGGCGAGACCATCAAGGCCGAGCCGGGCTTCTACGTGGTGGCGGGCCACAATCCCGGCGTCCACGGCGCGGTGTTGACGGAGGCGCTCGCGAGCCGGTTCAGCGTGCAGATCCAGATCGGCACGGACTATGACCTCGCCCTGGCCTTGAGGATCGATGCACGGGTTGTCCGGGTCGCCCGACACCTCGCCCACCAGGTCGAACTCGGCGAGCTGGGCTGGGCCCCCCAACTGCGGGAACTGCTCAGCTACCAGAAGACCGAGGCCGTCCTCGGCACCAAGGCCGCTCTCGCGAACCTCGTCGGCATCGCTCCTGTGGAGGATCGCGACACCGTCGCCGCCGCCGTCATCAAGGCTGCCGGCGTCAAGAAGATCGCGCCCCTCACCCTCGGCAAGCAGCTCCCCGCCTCGGCCGCCCGGCAGCCCCCGGGCAGCACCGGCTCCGCACACCGGGGCCACGCGCGATGAGCGCCCACCACCACGTCCAGTCCCCCGCCACCACGCCGGACGACGACGCCGACCTCGCGCGATGGGACGACGACGGCGCCCCGCCCGCGCAACCCCGTTCCTCCCCGGCCGCGTGGCTGCGCGTGGGAGCCGAACTCGGCGACCGGCTAGTCGACCTCTCCGGCCGCCAGGACCTCCTCGTCACCTGCCGCCCCGGCACGCGCAGCGGCGCACCGGCCGCGTTCTTCCCCACTCTGGGCGAGGTCGAGTTCGACGCCCGCCTGTTCGCCCCCCTCCAGCCCCACGAGATCAATCCGCGGATCGTGGGCGACGAGGACCGGTATCCCGCCGCCTGGGGAGTGTTCGTCCACGAGGCCGCGCACGCGGCCCACTCCGTCTGGACACAGCCTGCCGGAGCGGACCCCCGTGTCGTCGAGGCCGCGCTCCTGCTGGAGGAGAGCCGCGTCGAAGGCGCACACCTGATCACGCGGCCCACGGACCGCACGTACCTGCGCACCAGTGCCCGAACCCTGGTCATGCCCGACATCGCCCACCCCACCCTCCAGGGCATCGAGCACGCCGCCGCCGTGGCGGCCCTGATCCTCGGCCGCCGTGACGTCGGCATCCTGGACGCCGGCGAGACCCGGGCCGTCGCCGATCTGTGCGAAAAGGTGCTGGGCGCAAACCTGCTGGCCACCCTCACCCGCATCTGGACCGCAGCCCACCAGTGCGCCGACCACGACGCCACGACCATGCTCGCGCACGCTCAAAAATGGTGCGACGCTCTGGACACCGCGGCCCCCGCCCTGCCCGTGCCGGAGAACCTCACCGACCTGCTGTCCGGCGCCGTGGGGGCCGTCATGGACAGCACGGCCGCCACCGACGCCGCCGACCTCGCGGCACAGGCCGCAGCGACCAACGCCATGGCCGCGCAGTCCAAGGCGCAGGCACAGGACCGCGCCCAGCGGGCCGGCCAGCGACGCAAAGCCGCCGCCACCGCCAAGTCGGTCTTCAACGCCCGTGGCACCACCGTCACCCCCGACGGCATACCGGCGCCCTACGGCAACCCGGTCACCGGCACCCGCAGGCCCACCGCCGCCGAGCAGAGTGCCGCCGCGCGCCTGAGCCGCGCCCTGCGTGCCGCCGCCTACCGCGAGCGGACCGAGGAGCGGACCACCAGCCCCACCCCGCCCGGCCGCCTCAACATGCGCGCGGCCCTCGCCCGCGACGCTCAGCGCGCGGCCGGGTCGGTCCCCACCGCGGAACCGTTCACCCACACCCGCCGCCGGAACTCCCCCACCCCACCGCTGCGTGTGGGTATCGCCGTCGACGTCTCCGGCTCCATGCGTGCCGCCTGCGCTCCCGTCGCGTCCGCTGCCTGGATCATGGCACGCGCAGCAGCCCTGACCGACCCCGACTCCCTTACCGCCACCATCGCCTATGACAGGCACCTGACCGCATTGACCCGACCCACCCACCGAGCACCAGAGCGCGTGACGACGTTCGATGCCAACGGCGGCCACCACAACCTCGGCGACGCCATCGACGCACTCGACCACGGCCTCGAACTCAGCCGCCCCGGCGCCGGCCGCCTCCTCGTGATCGTCACCGACGCCCGGTACAGCAGCGACGAAACCGCTCAAGCCGTCACCCGCGTCAAGCAGCTCACGACCGCCGGCTGCGCCGTACTCCAGCTCACCCTCACCGCGAAGTCCCACCACTTGCCGGGGACCACCTTGCTGCACCTGCCCCAGCCCTCCAGCGCTCCCGTCGCCATCGCCACGGCGGCCACAGACGCCATCCGCAGGACACGCTGAGACGACGCAGAAGGCGGAAGCGTCCCCGAGACCACCGCCAAGCACTCCAGACCACCTCCGTCCGCCGCATGAATCGTGCATCTGATGCACGACCCTCCGCAACGACGCAGGCCACCACCCCAACCGCCAACGAAAGGCACTCGATTTGAAGCCCCAGACCAGCAGCCCGACCTCGAACGTAACGCCCATCAAACGGAATTCCCCGGGGGTCCAGAAGACCTGGACCGTCGTCCACGCCTGTGGACACGAAATCACGCATGACCTGTCTGACCGTCCCGCCGACCGACGCGCCGGATTCGCCCGCTGGCTCACCGAACGCGACTGCACCGACTGCTGGAAGGCCGCCCGCGACGGCGACAGCGCCGGCAAGGAGGAGTGGCTGGCCGCCAAGCGAATCGAAGAACAGCAGGCCGCTACCGTGTGGGCCGAGCAGTTCGAGATGCCGCCGCTGGAGGGCACCGAACGCGCCCAAGGCTGGGGCGAGCGCTCCCGCCATCAGTTGGTCACCCGCGCATACGCCGCCCTGGTCACCGAGGGCACCTGGGACGAGACCGACTGGACCGTCCTGGAGGAGAAGGTCCGCACCGTCACCCGGGCCGGATGGTGGATCGACCAGCGCGATGCCGAGGGCACCGATCTGCCCGAACTCCTCGACGCCGCAACCGAGAACGACCGCGGCACCGAGAACCCGTACCGGTAGCCGACCAGCGGTTATACCCGACGATCCCCGGTTATCGAAACCGGGGAACCTCCGGAGCATTGACCTTCCACCGCCACCCCGTGCCGCTCGTGGAAGGACCCCTGCTGTGCCCGACGCTCCCGGCCCCTCGCACATACCAGCCGCTTGGAGACCGTCCCTGGAGCCGCTGACCGCCCAACGGGACATCACCCACGCCCACTTCGCTCCTGGCGACACCGTTGTGATCCCCACCGGCGTCGCCGACGGCAGGCTGTCGGGCGACGTCATGACGATCGTCGCTCCTTCGTGGCACCTGCCGACGGATGAGGACGGCTGGCGGCTGCGCAACCCCAGGGGCGGCGAGCGCACCTTCATCACCGCCCACTCCCGCTACATGATCCACCTCTCCCGCCACTGCCCCGACTGCCTGATCTACCGGCGCGCCTTGGAGGACTACCTCCTGCGCAAGGTGCCCGTCGGTAGCGGGTCCTTCGACTGCGGCTGGTACTCGCTCACCCACCTCAACCAGCTCGTCCACCTCGCCGACGCCCGAGGTGGCCGGTGACTCTCCCCAACCGCCGCCCCGGAAGGGCCCTGACCCTGCTGCGTGCCGGTGCCGAAGCCGCCTCGGCCATCCCGGCACCCCACTGGCCCGCGCAGCTGGCCGCCCGTCTGAGCGAACTCGACGCGACCTGGCAGGAATCCGCGCAGTTGTGCGCCGACGCCGCGTGGACCGCACGGGCCTCCGGCCACAGCGTGCTGGGCCTCCTGCACCCCGATGACGCCCTCGTGCCCGGGCCGGACCCGATTACGACTACGGCGTATCGGCATCTGTACCTGAGCGCCCTGCGCTACGACTTCCGCTGCCCTACCCTCGCTCTGCTCGTCGAGCAGCTCTCGCTTCAGGAACGAGAGGGCCTGGACTGCTACAGCCGCGCCCTGTACGCCTTCGCCCTGCTGGGGCCGTCCCGGTCCGAGGGCCTCCCCCTCATGCAGCAGGTTCTCGACGACGCCGGCGACCACGTCAAGACGTTGCATGTGCTGCTGCACGGACTGTGGCTCGGCCACGATCTGCCCGGGCGTGAGGAGCGCATGCTGCAGATCCTCGGTCGGCCGCCGTTCGCCTTGCGCACCGACCCGATCGCCCTGTTCCGTGAGGCCGGCGCCCTGCGTGGGCTCGGCGAGTATCAGGCCGCGCTGGAGTCGATCGACCGTGCACTGGACCTGCTGCCGCCTGGCAACGTATCCGTCCACGCCGACCTCGTCCGCGAACGCTCCCTGATCGCCTCGGCCCGCGACGTCCAGCGCCTCGTCGGCCGCCACGCGGAAGCAGGCCCGGAATGATCCCTCGCGTGCACACCCGCAGCCCGTACGCCACGGAAGCGCTGACCGAGGCCCTCGGACGTCCCGTGTCCGATCAGGAGGGACTGACCGGGCACACGGCGGTCGCCCACTGGCCGGGCCTGGAGCCTGTCGCCCCTGACGACGAGCAGCAGCTCTGGACATCGCAGGATTGGGCGGACCACCTGGACACGCCGTCGTGGGAGTATCCCCGCGCCACGAGTCCCCGGAAGGACCGATTCGCCATCTGGCACGCCGACGTGCGTCTCGCCCTCGGCGACCGCCAGCTCACCGGCCCGGAGTGGTCCGAGATCGCGCACCGGCTCGCTCGCGCCGTCGGCATCGCCACGCCCGGCGACACGCGGAGCTGCCGCTGGATCGCGGTCCAGGCTCAGCCCCGGCGTCTCGATCTGATCGCCAACCTCATCCTTCCCGGCGGCACGTGGACTTCCCAGCCCGGCCTGCTCCTCCGGCTGGCGGCGGAGTGCCGGCGGCTGGAGACGGCCCTCAGCCTCCTTGGGCCCTTGCCTGCCCGGTCCTCGCCGCACGCCGCCGCTCCTCCGGCCGCCGTGCACTCGGCTGCCGAGACGACGGGGCAGCTTGCCGAGCTGCTGCACCAGCTCGCCGATGAGGCCACCGGGCCGCTGGTCACCGGGCGCGGCCTCGTCGAGTACGCGGCGCACCGTCTCGGCGCCCTTCCCCACGCCTACGGTCCCGCCATGGAACACCAGCTGGGATGGATCGCCCGCCGCCTGTACGGCATCCAGCAGGACCTCGACGCCGTTGTCGCAGACCTGGCTGCCACGCCTGACCGGACAGCTCAGCCACCCGCGCTGCCTGTCCCGCGGCCTCCGACCGCATCTGCTCGTACTCTTTCAACTCCCTAGAAAGTTCCTGCCCCTTTGGCCCTGGCCGACCGTCTGTTGACTCTCCGGCGCGATGTTCATTCCGGCGAAGTCCTTGCCCGCGGAGGAGATCCCGAAGCCCACAGCATCCTGGAGCGCACCGGGTTCGTCCTCGTTGCCCGGCTCCACGAGCGCTACCACCGCCTGCCCACCGGCCTCGACGAGGCCGAGGAGCAGCGGATCGTCACCCGCGCGGTAGCCCGGCTGCGTGCGGTGAGCTACCACGTCGACTGCGGCGAGGTGTTCGACACCGACCACCGCGAGCCGTACTACCGGCCCCTCGGCGCTCAGGTCGCACACCTCGCCGATCGTCTCCGCGAGGCGACCACGACCGACGAGGCCGCCGACGTCCTCACCGAGTTGACCGCCACCCACGACGGCATCCTGACCGCCCTCGGCGACGTACTCGTCGCGGCAGCCGACTTCTTCGAAGGACTCGGCCAGCCTTCCGACCAGTACACCGCCCGGCGTTTGCGCTACCTCGCCGAGGAACGGTTGCGGATCGTCCGGTCCGACCTCGCGCACACCCGCACCGACCTCGTCGGCCGGCACACGCCCCACCCCGGCCGGCGGCCGTGCACGGCCGAGACCGGCCCGGGCGAGACCGGCCCGGGCGAGACGGAAGCCTCCGCCGTCTGCGCCTGCCCGCCACCCCGCATCCCCGCCAGCCTCGGTCCCCTCCCCACCGCGCCGGTCCCCACCAGCCGCCGGAGATGACCCGCCTGTCCCTTCCCGAGGAGACCTTTGCACGCCCCCGATGACTCTCTCGCCTCCTTCGCCGCCGTCCTCGCCGGCGAACTGCCCGGCCAGTGGAGCAGCCAGTACCACCCCGACCGCGAAGACAACGACTACGACGAACTGGCCGTCGATGTCTGGGACATGGACCAGGTCGCCGATGCCATGGCCGAGTACAGCCTCGACCACTGCGCGGTCCTGACCCGGCGCGTGGACGGCACGCGGCTGTTCGTCATGGACCGCAAGGGCCACGACGACGGCTTCCTCATCGCCGCCATGGCGCCCAAGGACCTGCCCATCGAGGCGTTCCGCGACGTTCGCGAGCCCGACGGCATCGCCGTCGACGCGGACCCCTTCCACGCCGCCAAGCACGTCCGGCTTCGCCTGCTGCCCCGCTACGACCAGGCCCTCGCCCAGGTACGGGACAACGCCTCCCGCCTTGCTGCGGCCCTGGCCGACGAGCAGCGCGTCGTGATGACCTGGTCCGGCGAGGACCTCGTCGTCGCCAAGCCCGATCGCGACGACATCGCCCGGGCCCTGACCGAGTACGGCTTCACCTTCGACACAAGCCGGAACGTGTTTGTACTGTCCGACGGCGACTCAGCCCGGGTGGCCGCGTCCGTCCGCGCAGCCGGCCACCGTCTGTCCGAGCTGGGTGTCGGCGTCCTCCTGTCCCGCCCGACAGGCCGGGCCGCGCTGGACATCACACCTGCCCAGCGGCCCACCCCGCCGACTCCGGCCCCGCACCGAACCCGGTGACAGGCCGGGCCCCTGGTGGCGCGCCGGAGTTCTTCGTCCTCAGCTACATCACCATCACCCACGATCCGCGCACGCAGCTCGTCGTCGCCATCGGCGGCGACGAACGCGCGGCCGGCATTCTCCAGACGGCCGGAGGATTCATCGACGCCCCGGCCCCTCGCGGCCCCTACCACCGCCAGCCCCACACCATGGCTGTCGACGAGCAGCGCACCGGCGCCACCGCCGCAGCCCTGGCTCTGCTACAGGCCGGCTACAGCGTCCACCTCGACCCCGCCCTCAACACCCTGAGCAGGCGAGACGAGGACCGGCAGGCCGCCCACCGCTACCTGGACCACCTCGCCGAACGCGCCCGCAACGCCAGCGGCGGCCACGAACTGGCCTCCATCCTCACCGAGATCGTCGCTCCCGACGACGGTGTGCTGCCCCGCCTGCGCGACATCCTGGTGTCTCTCTGGACGCGTTGGGACGACCGCCTCCACGACGCCGGACGCCCAGCGGCCCCCGCCGAGCAGCTGATCGACACGGTCAACGGCCTGTCCCGCCACACCCAGCGGCTCCAAGACATCCGCAACCAGGCCGCCCGTATCCCGGCATCTGCTCCATCCCCCGGCACCACGGCCAAGCCCGTCCCCGCGGCGCCCGGCCGGAGCCGCTGACCGCCCCTCTTCCGCCATAGGAGCATCCACCCGATGGGTAACCGTGCCGACGACGAAGGCACCGACGTCGAGATCTACCGCAAGCCCCTGACCGACACCGTCCACGCCGACACCCCCACCGGCGCCCCCGAACAACTCCTTGCCCTGCTCGACCGGCTCGGCTTCGAACGCAAGACCGTCTCGCCCGCAGGCACCGCGGGACCGACCTACGCCTGGCACGAGGCCCCGAGCCACCTCAGCGAGGACGAGAAGAAGCGACTGGCCACCCGCGCCGTCCCCCCACTGCTCGCGGCCGGATACGTCGTCCACATCCCCGACTACCTCTTCGACCAAGCCGCCTACCTCAGCGCCGCGGACGAACTCCGCACCCAGCGAGCGGCACCGGCCACCGCCTCGCCCGCGCCGGCCGCCCGGCCCCGCCGTACGCGTGGCTGAATCACCCCGGCCCTCGGCCCGTCCCACAGGAGTCCACTCCCCGGTGCCCCAACGTCCGCCGCAGGCCGTCCCGTATGTCCTGGCCTCGCCCGGCTACCTCGCCGGCGGCGGCGACTGGGAACACCTGACCGAGCTGCTGCTGCACGGCCACGGCTGGCGCAACGTGTCCACGATCGACCAGCACACCGCCCTGGCCAGCCCCGACGGACGCCTCCACGTCATCCTCAACCGACGTGCGGACTGGACCTGGACCCTGCACGCCACCACCCCTGACGGGCAGGACTGGGCAGTGCTCCTCGGCGCGCACCTACCCGTCGAGTACATCACCGCCATGGTCAACGCCCTGCTCCAGCCGCCGCCCACCGGCGACCGGGCGGTCCTCGACCCGTTGCGTGCAGGGGGCTGGACCGAGCAGGCCACCAGTCCCGGGGCCTCGGCCGTGTCACCGGACGGCCTGGTCCACTTCACCGAGGAACCCGCTCACCCCAGCGCACCGAGACCCTGGCGCGCCGCCTGCACCGTCAACGGGTACCGGTGGTGGACAGCCACCTTCAGCACCCGCACCCCGCCCGGCATCGTCACCGCGTTCACCCGCAGCCTCGCCAGCGACGATCCGCTGCCGCGGATGGCCATCGGAACACCTCTGTACGGCTGCGGGCCCTACACCCGTCTCACCCCGACACCACACACGTATGAAGACGAGCAGGCGCTGCTCAAGGCCCGGATCGCCGACGTCCGCAGCCGCCGCGTCACCGGACCAGGCACCGCCACACCGCCGCCGAACCCCATCGGACGCACGCCGGCAACCCGCACGCGGTGAGCCTCACCCCTCTCGTCGACGTGCACCGCACCACCCCGTTCAGGAGATTTCCGTACCCCGCACCTCCCCTCGCCCCACGCCACCGCCGATCACCGCCGAGCGCCGGCCCCGTCTGGCCGTCTTCCTCTTCCGCCGCTACCTGCGCGCATGCATCGTGCGCGCCCCCGCCCAGCCCCATCAGCTTGCCGGAGGGCGACCCGAGACCGTGCTGGATGAATCCCGGCGCCTCGGCCACCACACCTGACCCCCACCCGTCTGCCTCCAGGAGGCCCGTGACCGACCCGCCCCTCCACTCCATCCCCCACGCCCGCGCGATCGCCGAACAGCTCGGCCAGCTCACCAGTCAGCTCGCGCTCGCCCCACCGCGCGAGGCCGCCCACATCCTCGCCACCGTCCTCGACCGCGACGTCGGCATCCTCGGCCACTTCACCCAACTGATGGCCACCGGCTCCCAGTTCGCCAAACGCACCTCCGAGCAAGGCATCCTCCCGCCCGAGGTCTGGCTCGCTGTCGGCCGCGCCGCCAACGAACTCCACGACATCGGCCTCGACCTCGACGAACACACCGAAGCCCTCGACGCCCTCGCCAGCGCCGTGGCACCAGCTCCCACGACAGCGCCGAAACCGGTGCCTACCGCCATGGTCGTGAGGAGACGCCGGTGAGCAGGAAACAGTGGACCGGCTGGCGCACACCACGCGCCGGAGGCGAACAGGCCGAGCAGCACTACCTCATCGAACCCCGTCATCTCGCCGGCGGCGGCAACCTCGGCCACGTCACCGAGTTCCTGCGCGCCTCCGGCTGGAAGGACTCCTCCCACCAAGGCGGCCCGTTCGTCTTCGACAGCCCCGACCGCACGATCCGTATCGGCTACGACCCGCACACCCAGCCTGGCGGCTGGACCATCTCCGGCAAGTCCGCCGGTGCCCAGCCTGCGTGGCATGCCACCTTCGGCCGGCAGACCCCGGTGGAGATCGTGGCCGGCGTCACCGACGCCCTCACCCGCCCCCGCTCCGCACACGCGCCCAACGCTTGGACTCCGCTGGAGCAACAGGGCTGGACCAGTGAGCGCGGCGAGGACCAGTCGTTCACCGCCGTCCATCCCGGCCGCGACACCTGGCTGCAGTACCGTCCCGGCGAGCGCGGCCAGGACCTGTGGTGGGCCGGGGCCCGCACGGAACACGGGCAGACCTGGGACGCGGTGTTCACCCCCACCACCCCGCTGCATCTCATCGAGGCATTCGCCACGGCGCTGGCCGACCCGCAGCCGGTGATGCGACCGCGGGGACATGTCCCGCCCACGAGCCGGGTCCGCACCACGTCCGTCTCGGTGCTGCCCTCCCAGCTCTCCGCCTGGCAGCAGGCCCGTATCACCGCCGCCCGCGCCGCTACCTGGGCCCGCTTCGCCACCACCGGCGCCCGCAAGCCGTCCCGCACCGCGGGCCCGTACGCCACCGCCGGTGGCCGACGCCGCTGACCCGCCTCGGGCAGCCCTCGCCAGGCGCCCGTTTCCCACCCCCACGCACGAGGAAGTTATGACCGACCTGACCTTTGACGACACCCTCACCGCCGAAGATATCCACAGGGCTGTCCACAGCCTGGCCCGGCTCACCGCCCATCTGCGCACCGGCCCGGAGAACACCGAAGCCGCCGCTCTGCTCGCCCCGCTCGTCCACGCCGCCCCCGCCCTCATCGACACCGTCGCCCAGGTCCTGCGTGAGGTCTCCCGGCTCCTGGCCCAGCACGCCGACGTCCCGTGGGACGCGACCGTGACCGACCTGGTGCGCGAGTATCTCGACGCCGCCACGGCCGTCGATCAGCTGCGCAACCCGCTCAGCAAGACACTGAGCCTGCTGGAACAGGCCCCGATCCGTACCGTGCACGGCGATGGCGGGGGGAGCGGTACATGCCGGTGACCGAGCGGCAGTTGGCCGGCTTCCGACGCGACCACGAGTCGACGATCCTGCATTCCACCAGTCCCCGGCACCTCGCGGGTCCCGGTGACGCCCGCCACGTCACCCACGCCCTGCTCGCCGCCGGCTGGACCATCACCTCCGACCCGGCTTCCCCCGAGACTGAGGTCACCAGCCCCGACCTGCAGGCACGGCTGCAAGCCGCACCCCAGTTCAACCCGTCCGGCAGCTGGTGGCGCCTCACGGTCGAGCCGCCCAACTCCCGTAGTTGGTATGCCTCGTTCACCCATCAGGTCCCGGCCGAGATCCTGGCCGGACTCACCGACACGCTCCTCACCGCTGCCCCTGCGGACCGGCCCGATCCGTGGGACCTCTTCCGCACAGCGGGCTGGAGCGTCACCCAGAGCGAGAACGGAACCGGCTTCGAGGCCCGCTCGCTCGACCGGCGGGTGGTCGTTGAATACAGCCGCCCCTACGACGACGAGATCTCCTCCTCGTTCTCCTGGCGGATCCGCACCCGGGAGTACCCCGCCGACGCCGCCGAGTCCGCTTTCGACGGTCGCCCTGTCTGGAGCGGCTGGCTCGACGGACACGCCCCCGCGCAGGCCATCGCCGGTTTCGTCGCCGCCTTGACCAGCGCCGAACCGCTGCTGCGCGGCTGGGGCCGGCACAACTGGCACCATGACGTCCAGCACGAGCGAACCAGCCGGACCGGCGCGGATGTCGCCGACGCTCACCAGCAGCGTCTCAAGCACGTCCAGGCCCAGGTCCGCGCCGCGCGACGCCGTCAGCGGCTGGACACCGCCCCCTCCTCGGCTCACGTCGGCGCCTCCAACTCCTCGGCGGCTCGTACCCGATGACTGATGAAAGACCCCCTGTGGCCTCCCCACCCTCCCCTCCGAGGGTCATCCACCAGCAGCGCCTCGACCAGCTCGCCGAGTTCCTCCACACCGGCGAACAGATCCTGGCCGCGTGGGACGCCTACTCCGACGAGCACACCGACCCCGACAGCTGGCCGTACGACGACGAGTCCTACGGGCGGCGCGCCGCCCGCCGCGACGCCGACGCCTGGATCGCCGCCGCACAGATCCGCCCCTTCGCCCGCGAGCTGGTCTCCACCGCCGAAGTCCAGCTCCAGCAGCTCCCCGCCCGGGCCGTCCAGTCCCACTGGGCGTGGCACCTGGCGGGCGCCGAAGACGCTCTCGACCAGCTCGACGCCTTCGAGGAGGACTATCGCGCCCGCCTCGACGACCTGCCGCCCTCCGCCCGGCCGGGGACAGAGGCATACGACGACCTCTTCGACGCCCGCAATGCCGAGGCATGGCACGCACTCAACGAGCTGGCCCTGCACGCCCCCGTGATCCTCGCCATTCACACGACGACCCAACCCACCCCGCCTCGTCTGGAGGCCGTCGCTCCTCGACCCGCTCCATCGGCTCCCGCTGCCGCGGCGCCCGTGGCACGGAGGTGAGCCGCATGCGTTTCCTGCCTGACGATGCGGCCGACGAACTCCTCGTCACCCCGCCCTGCCTGGCCGGGGGCGGGGACCCGCGCTGGGTCACCGTGGCCCTCCACCAGGCCGGGGGATGGCGCTATGACCACACTCCGCTCTCCCCGATCGTCCATCTGGTCCGGCCCGACCAGCAGGCCGAGCTGAGCCTGTACCCGGACCCGGACGAGCCGTGGTGGACGATCCTCCACGCCCCCACCGACGAACACCCCGCCTGGTACGCCCGGTTCGGGGCGCGCATCCCGGTGGAGATCCTCGCCGCGTTCACCGACGCCCTCACCGAGCCCGCCCCCGAAGCGGCGGCGGCGAGTGATCCCTTCGAGATCCTGTACGCGGCCGGCTGGCTGGAACACTCCGACGTCTCGGCCCCGTCCCCCGACA
Organism: Streptomyces sp. NPDC002888; assembly: GCF_042888465.1. Lineage (NCBI taxonomy): Bacteria > Bacillati > Actinomycetota > Actinomycetes > Kitasatosporales > Streptomycetaceae > Streptomyces > Streptomyces sp. NPDC002888. The sequence continues at coordinate 176,857 of NZ_JBIAPU010000015.1, forward strand.
GCCCCGTCCGGGTCGAGCGCGCCGGCCAGGGGCAAGGCAGCTGGTTCGTCACCACCTCTCTGCCCGGCGACCCCGACACGGTGATCTGGCGCGCCCACCTCGGCGCCGACACCCCGCTCCACCTGGTCGCCGCCTTCACCAGCGCCCTCACCGACCCCGCACCGCTGCGCCGCGACCCGCTCGCCCTCCCCTTCCAGGCTCGTCCCCACCTGCGGACGGCCCCCGCGCCGACGGGCCCGCCGGGCGGGCTGGATCCGCTGGAGCAGCGCGTCCAAGACCTCGCCGCCCGCCGCCGGCGTGGCGCGCCCTCGCTGCCGCCGCGTCGGCCGCAGCCGCCACCGCGCCGTACGCGCTGACCCGGCCACACCCCTCACTCCGGAATCCTGCCCTTGTCCCACGCCTCCCCCGCCTCCTCCAGCAGCGACGGCTACGACCTCGCCTTCAAGGTGCTCCTCGGCGCCCTCGCGATCGCCGTCCCCCTGTCCAACCTCGCCTGGCTGTGCGGCAACCTCGCCGCCTGGGCCACCCACTCCGGTCCCTGGGCGCCGTACCAGCCCATCAACGCCCTCCTGCACCCCGACCAGCTCTGGCCCACAGCCGGAGAAACGACCCTGCTCATCGGTGCCCGCATCATCCCCGTCACCGTGATGATCGCCCTTGTCCTCACCGCCGCAGTCGTCTGGTCACGACACAAGAACTCCGGCAGTGGCCGGAAGAAGAAGATCGCCGGCATGGCCAAGGCGAAGGACATCGAGCCGCTGATGGCCCGGGCGATCACCGCCAAGGCCCGCTCCCTGCGCCCCAGCCTGAAGGACGCCAAGCACATCGATGCCGCTGACACCGGCATCCTCCTCGGCAACCTCCAGGGCAGCCGCCACGAGGTCCGCATGGGGTACGAGGACGTCGCCGTCGCCATCATGGCGCCCCGCTCCGGCAAGACCACCTCGCTCGCGATCCCCTCGATCCTCGCCGCGCCCGGCCCCGTCCTGCTGACCTCCAACAAGGCCGCCGGCGACGCCTACACCGCCACCCTCGACGCACGACAGAGGACCGGCCGGACGTGGTCGATGGACCCGCAGCAGATCGCCCACGCCGAACGGGAGATGTGGTGGAACCCGCTCGCCGATGCCAGGACCCTCGACGGCGCAGGCCGTCTGGCCGGCCACTTCCTCGCCGCTTCCGTGGACGCCAGCCAGCAGGGCGACTTCTGGTCCAAGGCCGGCAGCAACATCCTGTCGCAGCTGTTCCTCGCCGCGGCTCTCGACGAACGGCCCATCACCGACGTCATGCAGTGGCTGGCCTTCCCCGCCGACCGCACCCCTCTCGACATCCTGCGCGACCACCAGTTCACCGCAGTGGCCGCCCAGCTCAAGGGCACCGTCGAAGGACCGCCCGAAACCCGGGACGGCATCTACGAAACCGCCCGACAGTACGCCGCAGCCCTCCTCAACAGCGATATCGCGGCGTGGGTCACCCCGCAGAAGGACGTGTCCGAGTTCCGGCCGTCGGAGTTCATCTCGTCCACGGACACTCTGTACCTGCTGTCGAAGGACGGTGGAGGCGGCGCCAGTGCTCTGATCGCGGCGTGCGCGGACTCCGTCATGCGCGCGGCGACCGCGCAGGCCGAGCGCGCCGGCGGACGGCTCGACCCGCCGATGCTCGCGATCCTCGACGAGGCCGCCAACGTCTGCAAGATCTCCGATCTGCCCGACCTGTACAGCCACTTGGGCTCGCGCGGCATCATCCCCATCACGATCCTGCAGTCCTACCGCCAAGGCCAGAAAGTCTGGGGAGACGCGGGCATGGACGCCATGTGGTCCGCGAGCACCGTCAAGGTGATCGGCTCCGGCATCGACGATCCCGACTTCGCCGACAAGCTCTCCCGCCTCATCGGCGACCACGACGTGGAGACCACCTCGACCTCCATCTCCGACTCGGGGAAGTCGACCTCCGTGTCGATGCGGCAGGAACGGATCCTGCCCGCGGACGCGATCCGCGCCCTGCCCAAGGGCACCGCCCTGTGCTTCGCCACCGGCATGCGCGCCGCCATGCTCGACCTGCGCCCCTGGTACGCGGAGCCCGACGCCGACGCACTGACTGCCGCCTCCGCCCGCGCATCGAAGGCCATCACCGCCCGCGCCGTCGCCAAGCACGCCCCGCAGCAAAGCGACTACGGTCCCGCCGCCTGACCACCCACCACGCCCGAGCACCCCGCCGGGCTGCCCCACCTGTACCCAGCCACCGGGATGACCGATAGCCATCACCGACCACCACGACGTCTTCATCGGCTCGACCGATGACGGATGGACGTTCGCCGTCCTCAACCGCCCCATCCGCAACGCCGCCCGACACCTGACCGCAGCAGGCTTCACAGCCCGCCAGCACCAGAGCCGCACCCTCTACCTCCTGCAGCCCGGGACCGCCGAGGACGCGCATGAGCGCGCCGGCGTCGCCTTCTACGGGCTCCTGTCCCACACCATGGACCCCGTCGACCTCGCCTGGACCACGCGCTACCCCCGCACCACCGACGCCGAGCCCGAGGCGACCATGCGCTTCCACGACGGCACGGTCACCGCCACCGCGGTCACCGACCGGGCCTGCGGTGTCCTCATCCAGCACGGCTTCACTCCGACGAAGGCAACGCGGGAGTACACACTTCCCGCCGGGTTCGGTGAATCCGACGCCGTGGGCGCGGTGGTCTGTGCCGAATCCCACCTCTACACGCTCGGCGCCAGCGTGCGCGTCGACCTCGGGATCCCAACCCTCCAGGACATCCCGCCCGCGCCCGCCCGCCGTCCAGCCACGCCCGCGACACCCTCCCCGGACCAGGCCCACCGACGCAACCGCTGACCACCAAGCCCCCCGGCCCTCACCCGGAGCAGCACCATTCACCAGATCGACCTGCAAGCCGAGATCGCCCAACTGCGGCAACTCGGCAGCGCCTTCGAGGACTTGCACAGCGAAGTCCGCTCACTCACCCTCACACCCGGCACCGACGCCCGGCAGCAGCTCACGTCGAAGATCCTGTCCACGAACGAGCTGGTCCAACAGGCCATGGAACGCCTGGCCGCCCTCGACGGCAGCCAGTACGCCGCCGTACCCGGCAGCCGCCCGGCGCTGGATGCACTCGCCTCCGTCGTCTCCGCCGCCAGCATCGCCGCATCCGATCTGGCCTGCGCACTGGACGCCAATCCACTGGAGGGCGCAGCGTTTCCCGGCCCGCCAGCCGATGAAACAGCCGTGCGCAAGGCGCGATACGCGGAGGCAGTCCCCGTCATGGCGGAGCACCTCGCTAATGCCGCCCACCAGCTCGACCTGGCCCGCACTGGCTGCTACTACCTCGCCAGCGGCATCACCCGGGACCTGAAGCAGCACGCCGAACAGAACCATGCGACACCGGCGCCGAAGATCACAGACAGCCAGTACGCCGTCCTCACCCAGCTGTCCGCAGGCGGCGGCACTCGTTACGTGATCAGCCGGTACGGCGTGCTCAAGGCCATCGACAAGGACCGGGCCACCGTAAACGTCGCCACCCTCAACGCCCTCATCAGGCGACGACTCGTCGAGGTGGACACCACCACGCCTTTGCACCAGGGCCAACGCCTTCACGTCACCGTCGAAGGCCACCGCGCCCTCATCCAGCACACGCCCACCACGGCCTCCGTCCGCGCAACGGCCGTGTCGACTCCAGCGACGAAGCAGACAGCGGGACTCACGCGATGACCAGCGCCACCACACCCAACCCGCCGTCTCGTTCCACGGAGCACAGCCTCCCCCTGCCCTCCGGTCCTGCCGAACCGCCGTTGTCCACATCCGAGCTGTCGGCCATCGCGCGCCTCCTGACCTGGCAGCAGCGCGCCGCCCTACGGGTTCTGTCACGGACGCCCAGCCGAGTCCGGCAACGGGACAACGGCTCGCAGTATGTGGACACCCAAACCTCGTCGCACATCGCGATCACCACGTGGAACGCCCTGGAGCGCAAGGGCCTGGCCTACCGCGACGACACCGCCCACCCCGCGTCCCTCATCGGCCAGCGCCTGGCACTGACTGTCAAGGGACTGGCCGTCCTCAACCACCTCTCCCAGGCCACCTTCCCGTCCTCGGCAACCCAACTGTGGCCCCCCGCTCCGCCGCGGCATTTCACTTCAGCCCCCAGCGCCCTACACGCCCGGCGCCGCTGACCGCCCGTGCCCCGCGAGGCCGCTCCTCGGCATCAATCCACCCCCTCACGTGGCCAGCCGCCATGCGGACCGAACGACTTCCGTCACCAGCACTGCGTGGACGGCAACACGGCTGGCGCTATCTGATCCCCTTCTCCGGAGTCCCTCTGTGCTCAATCCGGCTTCTACAACGGAAGTTTTGTCGGTCTCCGCCACTGACGGCACTTCGCTGTCCGTCTACCGTGACACCCCAGCCCACCCACGGTCCGACGGCGCAACGATCGTGCTGGTGCACGGCGCGTCCGTCACCGCGGACCTGTGGCGCGTCCACACCCGCCACCTGACCGGCCTGGGCTTTCACGTCCTGCGCTACGACCAACGCGCGCACGGCCACACCCCGCGCGGACGAGCACCGCTCAGCGTCGAGCAGCTCGCCGACGACCTGCACCAGATCCTGCGCGCCCTCGCCCCCATCGAGCCGCTGGTGCTCGCCGGCCATTCCCTGGGCGCCCTCGTCCTCCAGGAACTAGCCGCCCGGCACCCTCAGCTCCTGCCCCGAGTCCGGGGCATGGTGCTGCTGTCGGCCACCGCGCACGGGGCGAGCGTGCTGCCCGGACTCGGCCCGCGCGCCCTGCTTCTGGCCGCCGGACGCAGCCTGTTCACCCTGACCTGCACCCACGCGCCCCAGGCTGTGGACCGGGTTCGGCGCCTGCTGCCCGCCACCCACCGCTACACCCTCATCCCCCGCCCCAGCACAGCGTCTGGCGGGCCTCCGCAGTGCCGCCACGGCGTACGCCACATCCCCACCGCCGATCTCGCCGCACTCTGGCAGTCCTTGCGCGGCTACCGGGCGCGCCACCTGCCCGTGCTGGAGCAGCTCGGCGAGCGGCTGCTGTTGATAGCCGGCGCGGACGACCGGCACATCCCCGCCGCCCACACCGCGCTACTGGCCGAGCGCCTGCCCGCCGCCCGCCTGGAGATCATCCCCCGCGCCACGCACGCCCTGCCCGTACGCCACCCGGCACTCATCAGCGCCCGCATCGCCCACGTCGCCGCCTGGCCGCACTCCCGCCCTAACCTCCCCAAGGACCCGTCATTCCCGAACTCCCCGCTTTCCGAGCAATTTCTCTAGGCGCCGGCATTCAGTCCAGCGCCATGCTCGCCCTGTCAGCAGAAGGCGTCCTCCCGAAGGTCGACTACGCGATTTTCGCCGACACGGGCTGGGAACCCAGGGCCGTCTATTCCCACCTGGACCGCCTGGAACGCGAGATAGCGAAGCCCGCCGGGATCTCCGTCCTCCGCGTCTCCTCCGGCAACATCAGAAAAGACGCCCTCGACCCAGATCACCGCTTCGCCTCCATGCCGCTCTACATCCTGAATAAGGACGGGCGACCTGGGATGACGCGACGCCAGTGCACCGGCGAATACAAAATCAAGCCGATCAAGAAGAAGGTCCGGGAACTCCTCGGCTACCCGCACCCGGCGCGCGTTCCCAAGGGGGTGTTCGTCGAGCAATGGGTCGGCATCTCCACCGACGAATTCCACCGCGCCAAGGACGCCGACGTCAAGTATATGCGCAACCGGCATCCCCTCATCGCGGACATGAACTGGTCGCGCACTGACTGCATCCGCTATCTGACCTCGCTCGGCCTAGCCGACACCCCGAAATCGAGCTGTCTCGGGTGCCCGTTCCACGGAAACACCCAATGGCGCCATATCCGCGACAACTCCCCAGAGGAATGGGAGGACGTGGTGGACTTCGACATGGCCATCCGCAAGGGAAATGCCCGCGCCAACGCCACCGGCAATAAGCTACTCGGCGAGGCATTCCTCCACCGCTCCCGCGTCCCCCTCCGCGAAGCCCCGATCGACCACGTCACCGCTGCCGAATGGGCGGCGATGCAGCAGGAACTCACGTACACGGAACCGGACTTGGAGGAGCTGGAGCAGGGCGTCATCGACGGTTGTTCCCCGTGGGCCTGCCGCGGGGAAGTCGCGCCGGTACAGGACGACTTCGGACTGGCCTCTTGATCACCCTGGACCTCTTTGCGGGGCCGGGTGGATGGAGCCATGCACTGCACGTCCTCGGTATTCGGGATGTGGGCCTGGAATGGGACGCATGGGCCTGCAAGACCCGTGCGGCAGCAGGGCAGTTGACGATACGCACAGACGTGGCCTTGTATCCGGTCTGGCCGTTCCTCGGGCGGACCGTCGGGCTGATCGCGAGCCCGCCTTGCCAGGCGTGGTCGATGGCCGGCAAGCGCCTCGGCCTGGTGGACCAACCCCTGGTCCACCAGGCGGTCTCCGACCTCGCCCTAGGCCGCGACACCCGCGAGCAGCTCCTCGCCGCCTGCCGGGACGCGCGCAGTCTGCTGGCTGCCGAGCCCATGCGCTACCTCCATGCCCTGAACACGGTGGGCGAACCGGAGTGGGTCGCCATGGAGGAAGTCCCCGACGTGCTGCCGCTGTGGCGCCAGTACGCGGCCGTCCTCCGCCGCTGGGGGTTCTCCGTATGGACCGGCATCCTCAACGCCGCCGACTACGGCGTACCGCAGACAAGAAGGCGGGCGATCCTGCTCGCCTCCCGGGTCCGTACAGCCGAACCGCCTGCTCCCACCCACGCCCAGGTCGCAGAGCCCGAGTCGCTGTTCGGGCCGGGCCGCGCCCGGTGGGTGTCCATGGCCGAGGCCCTCGGCTGGGGGGCCACCGACCGTCCCGTCCCCACCGTGTGCGCTGGCGGCGGACCAGGAGGCGGCCCAGAGCCCTTCCCTTCCGGCTCCCGCCAGACACTCGCCAACGCCCGGGAGCGCGGTCTCTGGCGCCCGCCAGTGCCCGCCGCGGACGGGACACTCGAACCGCAGACGCGTGGAGCAGGTTGGACATCCAGGCACGGCCCCCGCTCAGCCACACCCACAGATGCCTCGGCCCCCACCTTCACCAGTAAGGCCACGCACTGGAAGTGGTCACTGCGCAGCAATAACCAGGCCAACGCCACCGTCCGCCGCGTGGACGAGCCCGCAGGCACGCTCTTCTTCGGGCACCGCGCGAACGAGTGCACCTGGATCGCCGAACCCGTCGGCACCCCGCCGGAGAGCGAGACCAAGGCCGCGCCGGAGCCGATCCGGATCACCGCACGCGAGGCCGGCATCCTTCAGACCTTCCCCGCCGGCTACCCATGGCAGGGCAACAAAGGCCAGCAGTTCTCCCAGATCGGCAACGCCGTGCCCCCGCTCCTCGCCGGCCACCTCCTCGCGCCGTACCTGCGAGTGCCCCTCAACCCCGACGACTTCACCCTTGCCGCCTGATGCCCCGTACCCCCGCCCCCGACGAGGACGACAACCTCGACGACCTGCCCGACACGCATACGCCGCAGCCCGTGTACTACGCCGAGCAGGCCCTCCTCGGCGCCCTCCTCCTCGAACCCCACCGCCTCACCAACATCGCCGGGATTGAGCCCGACTCGTTCTCCAACTACGCGCACGGCGCCCTGTTCGCCGCGATCCGCGATCTGCCGACCCCCGACCCGGCCCAGCACACGCGGGACACCAGCTGGCTGAACGCGGTGCTCGCCGCCGCCCACCAGCAGGCCCGCGGGCTGACCGCCTCCTACCTGCACGCCCTGATCCAGGTCTGCCCGTGGCCCCGGCACGCGTCCGCGTACGCCCGGATGATCGAAACGGATCACGCCCGCCGCACCCTGCGCGCCCACGCCGAGCGCCTCGCGCAGACCGCGACGGACATCTCGCTCCCGCACCCTGTGCCCACCACCCTCGCCGAAGCCGACGCCCTCGCCGTCGCCGTGGACGACATCGCCGCGCGGTTCCCTGCCCACTCCGGCTCCCTGCCCCGCACCCCGGCACCCGCGCCGACCGCGACCCCCAACAACACCGAGGAGGCCGCCGAGGAGGAGCGGCTACTGCTCGCGACCGCGACGGCGCACCCTGCCGGCGTCGAGCAGATGCGGTGGCTGACCGCCGACGACTTCACGCACCCCCTGCACGCCGGTCTGTGGCAGTGCCTGACCGCTCTGGCCCGGCGCCGTGCCCCCGTCGACCCAATCACGATCCTCTGGGAGGCCCAGCAGCGCGGCCTCCTCGCATCCGGGGCCGAACCGGCAGAGCTGCTCGACGTCCTCGGAGCACCAGCCGGTTCCCCGGAGTACTGGGGCGAGCTGATCCTCCAGCGCTCAGTCCTCGCGACCGCGCACCACGTCGGCTGCCGCATCGAGGCGTTCACCGACGACCCGGCGACCACCACGTATCAGCTCGTCGTCGGCAGCCGCCGCGCGCTCGCGGACCTGTCCGCCGTGCGCACCCGTTGGCACCACGCCACCTCACCAGCGCCGACGACCGTGCCCGCGCACACCAGGGCCACAGCACCGGCCCGGGCCGGCCCACCGCGGATTATGGCTCCTCCAGCCGCGCGCATCTCCCGCTGACCCCAAACCCGCCGGTGCCCGGGCCTCCAAACGGTCCGGCCACCGGCAGAAGCGAGCACCCCTTCGTGACGACCCCCTCCGTCAAGCCGCACGTCCGCCTCGATATCCACCCCGTGCACACCAGTGCCGTGACCGCCACGATCACCGGCCCTCGGCAGCAACTGGCACAGGCTCTGCTAACCGCCCGCGGCTTCGAAATTCTCGACGAAGACACCCTGGTCATGGCCCGCATCGACCGCGAGGAGTCTCAATGACTGAGTCAAGCGCCTGCATGAGCTTTGGCTCTCCGAGGTGGGCCTGTCAGCAGCCAGGGCCATTGCATGAAGGTGATAGGTCCGGTTCGCCTGGCTCATGCGTGATGTGCCGTCACGTCCTGGACTGGTGGTGGTCACCCCAGAGAGCAGTGCAGGCACGGCTCTGGTGATCATGTGGTTGTCGAAGCCTATGCACACCGAGTGAGACCATGCCTGCCCGTTCATCATCTCTCATGCCCCGCGCTGGAGCACCCGGCCTCCGCTCCGGCCGCAGCACCGTTGGCCGATGCCGTCGACCTGCGGCATTTCCTGCACGACGTACCCGATCCCCGCGACCGCAAAGGTCAGACCCACCCTCTGGACGCACTGCTGTGCACGGCCGCCGCGGGCGTGCTGGCTGGGGCGCGGTCACTGGCCGCAATCGGTGAGTGGCTCACGGATGCGCCTGCCTGGGCCCTGCGTGCACTTGGATTCCCTCCGGACCCGCTCACCGACCGCCTGCTCGTGCCGCACCCGGCCACGGCCCGCAGGATCCTGGAGCGGGTAGACGGCGACGTGCTGGACCGGGCCGTCGGCGCCTTCCTCCATCACCGCATGGCCGCCTCAGCATCTGCTCCGACCAGCAGGCCCGGGCGCGGTCCGCACCGCGTGATCACGGTGGACGGAAAGACGCTCCGCGGTTCGCGCACCCCCGCCCGCCAGGCTGTGGTCCTGCTCGCCGCGATGGACCACGCCGGCACCGTGCTCACCCAGCGGCAGATCACCGACTGCAGCAACAAGATCCCTGCTTTCGCCCCGCTGCTGGACAGCATCGACCTGTCCGAGGCCGTGGTCCACCGACGCACTGCACACCCAGCACGAACACGACGCCTACCTGCGCTCCCACGGCGCCCACGACCTGGAGATTGTGAAGCGGAACCACCCCGGCCTGCACGACCGAGTACGGCAACTTCCCTGGCGGGACATCCCGCTGGAGCACTACGACCGCACCCGTGCCCACCACCGCATGGAGATCCGGCGGCTGAAGGCCGCCGCGTTCGCCCACCTCGACTACCCCGATGCCCGCCAGGCCCTCCAGGTTGTCCGCTGGAGACGCGAGCTGTCCACCGGCAAGCTGACCATCGAGCGCGTCTGCCTGATCACCAGTCTGGAGCCCGGGCAGGCCACCGGCGGCCGGCTCGCCGCTTGGATCAGAGGCCACTGGGGCATCGAGAACCGTCTGCACCACATTCGCGACCGCACATACCGCGAGGACGACTCCAAGATCCGCGCCGGGCAGTTGTCCCGAACCATGGCCACCCTGCGCAACCTCGCCATCAGCATCTTCAGGCAGGACAGGCAGGCCAACATCGCCGCCGCTCTCCGCCGAGCCGCCTGCGACTACCGCCAACCCCTGTCAGCCTCGGCCTCACCTGACGAAACCGGACAGATCCCGATCATGCAATGCCCCTGCCCCCGGAACCACGAGGTTCCGGGGGGTCTTCAGCTTTCACTCGGCTCCGGTCTACTCGTTCATCACGACGGCCACCTCCGCGGCGGTCAATGCACGGTTGTAGATGCGGAACTCATCGATTCTTCCGTCGAGGTACGGATCGGAGGAGAACTGCGATCGTCCGAGATAGTTCTGGGTGTTGGCGCCGAGATCCGATGGCTTGATGCTGATGTTGCCACTGCCCACCTTTGCGCCATCCACATAGAGCGTTCCGGTGGAGCCATCCAGCGTCACGGCCACGTGGTGCCATCCACCTGTCGGCAATGCGGCCGTTCCATCGACAACCTGCTCGCTTCCCCCGTTCTTGATTCCGAACCGGATGAACCCGTTGGTCCCATTCTTCGCCGTCAGGAACATGTACCGAGACGTTCCGGAACCGAAATCGAAGATTCGTGCCCATGTAGCGGCCGAGTCCAGATTCACCCACGCTGCGACAGTGATTGCCTTGACATCGGAGATCACCCCCGTCGGCAATGCGACGTACTGGCTCGCCCCGCTCAGGTCGACAGCATTCCCCTTCTTGCCGGCCACGAACGTGGCGCCACCCGTCAACGTGCCGTTCCAGCCGTTGCCGGACAGATCGTTCGCCGTCGTTCCGCTCGACTCGTTGAACGGGACCTCGGCGGACGGCAGCGCGGTGAGCCCGCTCATGACATGCCCGACTTCCGAAGCGGTCAGGGCGCGATTGTAAATACGGAAGTCGTCGATCTTCCCATCGAGATAGGGATCGTTGTATTGGGACCGGCCGATCCAATCCTGAGTGGTCACGCCCAGGGTGGAAGGCTTGAACGTCATCCCGGTGTTGCTGCCGACCTGCACACCGTCGACGTAGAGGATGCCGGTCGATCCGCTGAGTGTGACCGCGACATGATGCCAGCTCCCGGTCGGCAACGCCGACTGCCCGTCGATCACCTGCTCACTCGAGCCATTGTTCTTGATCGCGAACCGGATCTTGCCATTCGCTCCGTTCTTCGGGGTGAGGAACATGTTGGTCGCGGTGCCCGATCCGAAGTCGAAGATCCGCATCCAGTTGCTCACGGTGTCCAGGTTGACCCAGGCGGCGACGGTGACGGAGTCGTCCGTGGCCACGACACCATTCGGCAGGGCGACGTACTGACTACTGCCGTTGAGGTCCACGGCGTTACCGCTCTTGCCTGCCACGTGACTCGCGCCATTGACCAGCGTGCCGTTCCACCCGTTGCTCGATGCGTCGTAGGCCGTGGTTCCGGTGGCCTCGTCGAACGGGAGCAGGGCCATGGTGGCGGTGTCCCCGGTGTCGCCGAGGATCTTGACATCGTAGAAAGCGGCTCGGGCACCGCTCGGCATTCCCGTAACGGTGATCCTGACGAACTCCGCGTTCGCCGTGAAGTGGTCGGCCTGCAGTTGCGCTCCCCCGCTGTTACCGGAGTTGGTCTTGTCGACCTTCGTGGTCCAGTTGGTGTTGTCACTGGACGTTTCGATCTTGTATTTGTAAGGCGCGCCTCCCGTTCCCCACATCACTTGGGTGCCGCCCGTGATGCTCATGCTGCGCCCCAGGTCCACCTGCCACCAGTGGCCCGTCGCTGCGTCGTCGGCACTCCAACCGGTGGACATACTGGTGTCGTTCGCATTGCCCGCGGGACTGCCTGCCTGTTCGCTGTCGGAAGTGGCGTTCTTACCGAGAGCCAGGTTCACCGGCTCGCCGAAGATCTTGAAATCGTAGAAGCTGGCCCACGCACTGCTCGGGAGGCCCGTGATCGTGATCCGCACGTACCTCGCCGAGGCGGCGAACACATCGTTCTGGACTTGCGACGTATCCGTGTTGGCAGTCCTGTCGACCTTCAGCGCCCAGGTGCTGTTGTCGCTCGAGGTTTCGATCTTGTACTGGTACGCCGCACCGCCGGTCGGCCACGCAACCTGCGTACCGTAGGTGATGTTCTTGACGTTCCCCAAGTCGACTTTGAAGGAATGTCCTGTGCTCCCGTCGTTCGCGCTCCAGAGCGTGGTCGGATTGCCATCGTTTCCATTGGACACCGAAAGCCCGGCCTTCGTGCTGTCCGCGCTTGCGGACTTTCCCAGCGCGAGATTGACGGGTTCGCCCAGGACCTTGAAGTCGTTGAAGCTCGCGGAAGCGCCGCTGGGCATTCCGGAAACCGTGATTCGAACATATCTCGCCACGTCATAGAACAGGTCGTTCTGAGTCTGCGTGGTATCGGTGTTGGCGGTCTTGTTCGACTTCAGAGTCCAGTCGGCACCATTGAGAGAGGTCTCGATCTTGTACCGATAGGCGCCGCTTCCGGCCCACATCACCTGGGTTCCCCTGGTGATGTTCATGTTCGAGCCGAGATCCACGGCCCACCAGTGCCCGGTACTCCCGTCATCGGCAGTCCATCTCGTCGCCGTGCTGGCGTCATTGCCTCCGGAGGCGGGATTCGCCGTCTGCGCACTGTCGGTGCTCGCCGGCTTGTTCAGCGCGAGGTTCGTCGACGTGTAGTGAGGTATGGACACGGGCGCGGGTGCCGAGCCGCCCGTGGCGATGAAGTTGACGTTGTTGGTGTAGCTACCGACGCTGAAGTTGCCGGCGCTCGCGCTGGTGATGACGCTCCCGTTTACTCTCAGGTTCTCGAACGTCACGTCTTGAGTCAGGCGACTGGCGCTGTTGCCGTAGATCTGATTCGCGTTCGCGTTCGAACCCGTGTAGCTCACGTTCTTGAAGTAGACGTTGTTCACGCCACGCCCCGGCCCCAGCCCGTAGCCCGGATTTTTGTACGTCAGAACATCGACGATCTTGCCGGGGGCGTTGTCGTCGATCCGTATGTCGGTGAACGACACGTCCGACACGACCGCTCCGTCACCGGCCGTGACAGAGATGGCCAATGCTTGGTGATAGTCCCAGATGTCGATGTTGGAGAAACTGAGCGACTCGATCGAGCCGCCTCCGCCCGGCAACGAGGGGTCGCCGTGCGTCCCGATGTTGATGGGGTGAGCCGTGTCGGGCGTCAGGATCGAATTGGTGACGCTGATGTTGTTGGAGTGGTTTCCCTGATAGATGCCACCGTCCGGTCTTGAACCGTAAATGGCAATCGCATCGTCGGACGTACGCATGAAGATGTCGTTGATGGAGACATTGCTGGCATTGAAAAGGTCAACGCCGTCGCCCCACTTGTTGCCGCTGTACGCCTTCACGTTGTTGATGGTCACGTTCGTCGTGTCGGCGAGGTGGATTGCATTCCCACCGTTATTACCGATGCCGTAGTCGTTGAGGATGACGCCGTCGATCGTGACCTGGTTGGCGTAGTTGGCCGAGATCGCCCGACCGGACGGGCGATCGATGACTCCTCGCCCGATCACCTTGGAGTTCGTGGTGTTGTCGAGAAAGATCTGCCCCTTGATGGCGGCGCCACCGGCGATGTAGAGCGTCTTGCCACTGGGAACCACGTAGTCGCGTGTGTAGTACCCCGGCCCGACGTAGATGACATTCGGGTCGGTCGGACTGGGCGGATCGACTTCGGTGGGATTGGCGAAGATGTCCAGCGTGTTATAGGCGTCGCCGTTGATCAGTGCCGACAGCTTCATCGGTCCGGACATGGAGAAGGTCATCGTGCTGCCACTGATCGTGGGTGTGATGCCCTGATTCGTGGGGCGAATCACCGCGGAGGTGATCGCACCACTGTTCAGTGTCACGGAAATGTCTACCGGGCCGTCTGTATCGAAGTAGACGAACGAGACATTGTGCGGATGTTGGTGATCGACCTTCGTCGAATACTCGTCCAAGTCCTGCCATGTGCCACCGGGGACGCGCACCTTCACCGTGTACGCCGTGTTCAAGGCGACGCCCGAGGGGGCCTGATACGTGGTCAAGTTCGTCGCGGCGTGCGCAGGGGCCGGAAAGCTCAGCATCAGAGACGTGAACACGAGCACGAGCGCGAGCAGAAACGCCGGCTGCGTCATCCTGGGCTTTGCCCCTAGAGGATCGTCATGCATCAGTGGGCTCCATCATCATTGTTGGATCGCTGAAACGTGGGATTTTTCGCGCACGTGACCGAGACCTGCTCCGGGTGGTGGGTGTCGTCAGCGCACCAGGCGTACTTCGGGCAGCCGGATGGTGGCTGCAGGTCCAGCCGTGGCCGACGCGGTCAGGGACATGAGCTGGGCGAAGGCGCCCAGGCCTCCGGCGCTCAGTCCGTACGTCGTGACCTTGCCCAACTGGCGCTTGGTCAGCCGCTTGCCGAGGTCGAGCCACTCGTCGCAGGAGAGGGGCACGGTGTCGCTGGGATGGCCGATGCCCGCCCCGTCGAACAGGTCGGTGCGGTACCAGAACATCGAGTCCTGCGAGTAGTCCTTCGCCATGCCGTAGCCGCGCCCTGCTTGTGGCCGTCGAAGCGCCACAGGTCGTTGACGGGGTCGAGGTCGCAGGTCTTGAGGGCGCTGCTCTTGGCGAAGTACGGGTCCAGATCGGTCATCAGCCACGCGGATGGCGAATTACGGCGTCTCCGGCGCGCCCCCGCTGCGCACCACGTCCGGCGGGTTCTGCCCGCCAGCATGGCGTTGAGCTTGGCGGGGTCCGGCTTGATGACGCTGACCTCCAGCCCGAGCGCCTCCTCGGCCTGGGCCTGGAAGGTCTTCGGGTCGTCCGCGGTCATCATGGTGAGCGTCCCGTCGCCCTTGCCGTCGCCGGAGGACTTGCCGCTGACGGAGGCGGCGCAGCCGGGCAGGGCGGTCGCGGCGGAGCGGCGCCGGCGGACATCAGAAAACGGCGCCGGTCGAGCGAGAATCTGGCTGAAGCGGACATGCCGGTGACCTTTCATGGGGGAAGGGTTTGCGGACAGGCGAATGCCGCATGGGAAAGACGCAGGGGAGGCTGCGCGGCGGGTACCGAACTGTGGTGTGCGATCGCCCGGACCGCGCGGAGTCGGCCTCGGCCTTTGGGCGGGATCAGGCGCCGCCCAGTCCCGAGGGCGGGTCGTCACCGCTGCCCGGTCGCGGGCGGGCTCCCGCTGTAGGGGGAGGCGGTGAACGTCGTAGCTTGAGGCATGCCCGGCGACGGAAGCGGGGGCCAGGTCAGTGGTCCTTCTGATGCTTCGCCGGGGAACGGGCACGTGACGCAGGTGGTTCGGCGGTCGCCATGGCGACTGCCGGGCTTCATGATCGATTCATCGCGCACCTCGCCCGTCGTCGGCCTGCGCCGACGCGGCATTTCGAGTGTTGAAGGAGACGGTCCCGTTCTTCGGCTCTGCGGGAACTCTTCCCTCGGTCGTTGTACCGCTACAAACTGCCAAGTACCGCTACAAACCTGCTAACGAACGATTTCGGTGAACGTTAGGTGGGTTCGTCGGAAGGTGTCAAGGAGGGTGTCGCAAGTGTCAGTTGGAAGATGGCGCGTTTCTCGTTGAGTGAGCTTGGCGAGGACGCCGTGTCCCGGCACGGTGGCCGTCTCGTTGCGGTAGCTGGTCGATCAGCTGGTGTTGAAGAGGCGGGTTGGATGGGCTGCGATGAGGTGCTTCAGGAGCATGGAGAGCACCGGGTTTCCGACGGCTTCGACGATGCGCAGGTGGAAGGCGATGTCGTGGGCGGCGAAGTCCTCGACGGTGTCGGCGGAGCGGCACCGGTCGAGGATGTCGCGGAGTTCCTTCAGGTCGGGCGGTTGCAGCATGGCCGCAGCCAGTCCGGTCGCCTGGGGTTCGAGCAGTCTGCGTACCTGGAGCAACTGCAGGGCGGTACGCCCTGGGGGACGTCCGCTGCGAAGGACAGCGTTTCGAGGAGAAGGTGGGGCTCCAGGCTGGAGCCGTAGGTGCTGTCGCCCTGCCGCTGACCAGGATCCGCATGGCGGTCAGGGCCCGCACGGCTTCGCGCAGCGAGTTGCGGGGGAGGCCGATCGCACCGTCCACTGGGCGGCGGACGCCGCCGAGGCCAACCGCATCGTCACCGGCCTGGTGGAGGCGACCGGCGAAAGAGAGGTCGTCAAGGTCAAGTCGATGGCCACACAGGAGATCGGCCTCAACGAGGCGCTCGCCGAGGCCGGCATCCGCGCGTATGAGACCGATCTCGCCGAACTCATCGTACAGTTGGGCGGCGACCGCCCCTCGCACATCCTCGTGCCGGCCATCCACCGGGGCCGCTCCGAGATCCGGGAGATCTTCCGCCGGGAGATGGGGCAGTGGGGCAGACCAGCCCCCGAGGGACTGACCGATGACCCGCGCGACCTGGCCGAAGCTGCCCGGCTCCATCTGCGGGAGAAGTTCCTGCGGGCCAAGGTGGCCGTCTCCGGCGCCAACTTCGCCGCCGCCGACACCGGCACGGTGGTGGTCGTGGAGTCGGAGGGCAACGGCCGGATGTGTCTGACCCTGCCGGAGACCCTGATCACCGTCATGGGCATCGAGAAGGTCCTGCCCTCCTTCGCCGACCTGGACGTCTTCCTCCAGCTGCTGCCCCGCTCGTCCACGGGCGAGCGCATGAACCCGTACACCTCCCTGTGGACCGGCGTCACCGAGGGCGACGGGCCCCAGGACTTCCACCTGGTGCTCCTCGACAACGGCCGCACCGCCACCCTGGCCGACGAGGTGGGCCGCCAGGCGCTGAACTGCATCCGCTGCTCGGCCTGCCTGAACGTCTGCCCGGTGTACGAGCGCACCGGCGGTCACGCCTACGGATCCGTCTACCCCGGGCCGATCGGCGCGGTCCTCACGCCGCAGCTCATCGGCGTCGAGAACGCGGCCTCGCTGCCCTTCGCCTCGACCCTGTGCGGCGCCTGCTACGACGCCTGCCCCGTGAAGATCGACATCCCCGAGGTACTGGCTCATCTGCGCGCCGAGGTCGTGGAGGCGGGGCGCCGGGACCGGCTGCTGCCCACCACCGAGGCGCTGGCCATGAAGGCCGCGGCGGCGGTGCTGTCCTCCCCGAAACGCCTGGCAGCCGCCCAGAGGATCGCCGCCCTCGGGGCCCGCCTGGTGGCCCGCGACGGCCGGATCGGCTTCCTGCCGGGTCCCCTCGCCCGCTGGTCCGCCACTCGGGACGCGCCCGCGCCGGCCCGGGAATCGATGCGTGCCTGGTGGCGCCGTACGAGAACGACCGGGCGAGACGAAGGCCGTACGACGGCGGAAGGCAAGGAGGCACGATGAGCGGCCGCGAGACAGTCCTGAGCGCGGTGAGGACAGCTCTGGAAGACGTACCGGGCTCCGAGAGCCCCGATGACGTACCGGTCCCGCAGGGTCGTCACGCGGACCACGCGGGGCCGGACATCGTCGGGCTGTTCACCGAACGCGCCGCCGAGTACCGAGCCACGGTGGTCCGTGTGCCTGCGCCTGGTGCCGCGGCCGCCGTCAAGGGCGCGCTGGCCCGCACCGGAGCGCGGTCCGTGGTCCTGCCGCCGGGACTCCCCGAGGACCTCGTCCCCCAGGGGCCATGGTCGCGGCTGGAGGACGTCCCGCCGCTGACGGTGGACCAGCTTGACGCGGCGGACGCGGTGATCACCACCGTCGCCGCCGCCATCGCCGTCACCGGAACCGTGATCCTCGATCACGGCCCCGGTCAGGGCCGCCGGACTCTGACCCTGCTGCCGGACCAGCACATCTGCGTGGTCCGGGCGAGCCAGATCGCCCCCGACGTGCCCGAGGCGCTGAGCCGGCTGGACCCGTACCGGCCGCTGACGTTCGTCTCCGGCCCCTCGGCCACCAGCGACATCGAACTGGACCGGGTGGAAGGCGTGCACGGGCCGCGCGTCCTGGACATCGTCGTGATCGAGGACGCGTAGCGGAGCAGGGCTCGATGGCCTGGTCTCGCGCCGCCACCGAGCACGCGGATGTGCGGCCGGGACTCCCCGATCGCGGCGATCTTCCCGATCGGGGGCTTCCACTACCCGGAGCGGATCTCTTTCAGGTGGCCGCGCTGCAGGGCGGCAACGAGGGTGGCCGTACACAGCTGCCGGCCGGCCTGGTCGGCCACCCTCACATTCAGGCATGCCACCGGGGTGGCGCCGGTCAGCCGACTGGGCTGAACGTCCACAGCAGGTTGTTGTGCTGCTGCCACGTCCACTGCTTGGCCACAGCCCCTGCTGCGACCATGCCGCCGCCGTCGAGGACCAGTCCCGTGCTGCGGTTGGCGATCGAGTACTGGCCCTGGCTGCGGTGGGTGATCTGCCACTGCTGCGTGTTGCCGCCGTCCCAGGCCTTCTGCCGGGCCGGGTCGCCGTTGCGGGTGGCGCCCCAGCCGTCGGCGACCATGCCGTTGGTGCGGTTGACGAGCCTGTAGTAGCCGTTTCCGAGGTCGATCGCCTGCCACTGGAGATTGGCGTGGTCTATCGGCTCCCACTGCTTCAGATTCGAGCCGCTGGCGACGTTGCCGCCGCTGTCCAGTACCAGGCCGTTCGTGACGTTGGCCAGGCGGAAGTACGTGGCCGGGTTGAACGTCACCTTCAGCGAGGCGATGACGTCGTTGTTACCGGTCTGGCGAAGGTCGGCGGCGTTCGAGGTGAACGTCCAGGCGGTGCCGGTGAAGTTGTCGCCGGAGTAGCCCATCACCTGGAAGCCGTCGGGCACCAGGATGGAGGAGGCCGTGGCAGGCCCCAGGCCGGCGGCGGACAGCTGAGAGGAGGTGTAGCTGCCCAGCGCGAGAACGGCGCGGGAGCCTTGGTAGTTGACGTTCTGGAACACCGTCGGTGAGACCCTCACGGGCATGCCCTGGACCTCGACGCACACCACGGAGACGTTGGCGTTCGGCGCGCTGGCCGGCACGGTGACATTGATCTGGTCGGTGACGGTGTAGGAGAGCGAGACCGAGGGGTTGTTCAGCAGGTAGACGCGGCTGATCGTGTTGTCGATCCGCGGGATCCGCAGCTGGCCGTTCGTGGGCCAGGTGAAGACATGGGCGAAGAGCTTGCCGCTCTTCTTGGTGACCTTCCCCCACGCCGGTTCGGTGACGAACGGGCTGCCGCTGGTGCCGTGAATGCTGTCGCTGTACGTCGACATCCATGAGGCCACGCCGTTGAGGATGGTCTGGGATCCGGCGGTGACCGAGCCATCGCCCTTGGGGCCGATGTTCAACAGGAGGTTGCCGTCCCGGGAGACCACCGTGACGAGCTCCTGGACGATGTCCTTCACGGATCTGTAGGAGTCCTCCCTCGACGCGTCGTAACCCCAGGCGCCGTTCATGGTGGCGCACCGCTCCCATGGCCGGCTCATCGGCGTGCTGGGTATGTCGAACTCCGCGACCGCGTAGTCGCCAAGACCGTGGTCCCGCTTGACCCGTTCGTTGACGATGAGGCCGGGCTTGCGGGCAATCAGCCAGTTGTAGAGGTCGACGCCGTCCGATGTCAGCCACCAGTCCTCCAGGGTGGGGCTGGAAGGCTCGCCGAACCAGTCGCCGTCGAACCACAGCAGCGCCGGGTCGTAGCGGTCCAGCAGTTCCTGCAGTTGCGCCTTCATGTCGGCGATGTAAGCGGTGCGGGCAGCCTGCGACGACATCGTCGTGAGACCGCTCTCGTGACGGTCGGTCTGGGAAGGGTGGTTCCAGTCGAGGATCGAGTAGTACAGGCAGAACTTGATCCCACGGCTCTCGCACTCGGTCTTGAGGTCCATGAGCGGGTCGGTCTGAATGCCGTTGTAGTCGTGCAGGTTGTAACCCTTGGTACCCGTGGTGTCGGTGAAGCCCGCCACGTCGGAGTTCCACATCGCGTAGCCCTCGTGGTGCTTGGCGGTGATCACGAGGTACTTCATGCCGGCGTTCTCGGCCAGCTCGGCGATGGTGGCGGCGTTGAACGCGGTCGGGTTGAAGTTCTCGGTGACCTGGGTCTGGTAGTCCGCCTTGCTCCACCGCTGGCCGTCGAACGCCCACTCGCCCTGGCCGAGCTGCGAGTAGGAGCCGAAGTGGATGAACATCCCGAACCTGGCCTGGTACCACCAGTCCATCTTCGAGGGGACGGTGTACGCCTCGGCGGTGGAGGGCCACAAAGCCTGTGGCAGTCCGAAGGCCGCCACTCCTGCGGCAAGGGCGGCGGCCTTCATCAGAGAGCGTCTGCTGAGGGAGGCAGAGGACATGGTGCGGCTCCATGGGTCAAGGGGAGGGAGGGCAGGGCGCTGGGGCCGGAACGCCGACATGGCGGCCGTGCTCCACGTCTCCCAACAGAAGACATCGGATGGATTTATAGGAGTGCGACGGTGGCCGCGTCTATAGCTGAGACGAGATTGCGCTCAAAGCAGGGGCTTTGCGCGAGGTTCTTGGAGGCATGTCGAACCCGAAGCGTCACTTACCGATCGAGCGAACTGCCATACATCGGATCTCTTGAGAGCAGCTCTCCCCGATCAGTAGCGCCCGGGCTGAACGGCTCAGTCGAGCGGCGCGACTCCTGGAGCGCCCTCGGCGTGGACCCTGTCCGTAGCCAGACCCACACCTTCGCGGATGCGGTGCGGCGGTACGTGCACTGGGCGCGTGAGGACCCGGCGTGGGTGCACACGCTGACGCGCGAAGAGCCCGGCAAGCGCCCTGTAGCGATGAGGTCGGCCGTGGTCTCGTGGCCGCGGTGTGCCGTCCTGGTGCCACGAGTTCAGGAGCCACGGGACCGCGGGCAAGGAGACTCCAATGTGACCGAAAACGTGATCCTCCGGAGCGTGGAACTCCAGTAGTACTTACTCCGGCGGCGGTTTTTGAAATTTCATCAAGCTGGACTACCTCCTTACCCCCACTCGCACTGATGAGGAGTATCCATGCACGTCAACCCCCGCAAAGCACATGCTGCGGTCGTGGCCGCAGCGCTCGCGACCGTCGGCGTGGGCGGTCTCGTCACTGCACCCGTCGCGATCGCCGATGCCGCCGCGCCTGCCGACACCGTCGCGACCGCCCAGCTGAAGGTCGAAGGGCCCTTTACCTGGCAGAGCCCCGGCGCCCCCACCGGGTCAATGTTCAACGGCATCACGGTCAATGACGGCACGACCACGACCTGCATCAACGCGATCGACGGCTACTGGGGCATCGTCGACTGGCGCTACACCGTCCTGACCAACTACGAGGTCACCGCAGGCAAGACCTACACCGTGACCGGCTGGACGTACAACAACTGCACGGGGCCCTCCACCAACAGCAGCGCTACCGTGACCCCCACTGACGCCGACATCGCCAGCGGTGTCGTCAGCGTCGTCATTCCGTGACCCGGACGTCCAGGAATCGGCTCGCTCACCCCGGCCGCATGATCACCCACAGATCACTGGGGGCCTGCTGAGCGTTCGCTAACCTGCGTTCCATTTACCCCGACGGCCCCGTCCACGGACTGCAGACGGGGCCGTTCGCACAGGTTCGGTGCCGTTGGCGATGCGGTGCAGGGCGGCGCCCATCGAGCGGGCGACGCCTGAGCCCGGAACCGGGATCCCGGACGGAACGAGAACAAGAGCCACGTCAAGCGCCGACGGCGTGTCCAGCACGCTCGCGTAGCATGCTCGGCCGCTGATCTCATGCCGCGTCGCGCTGACCAGTTGGACCTCACCTCGTACGTGGAGTGCACCAGCAGGTTCTCCAAAGTGTGAGCACCCAGGCCAAGCGGCCGGTCCGACGCCCCGGTCACGGCCACCGACCGTGGATTGAACAGCGGATCCAACGGCGACATCACCCTCATCGCCCGCGCCCCGCTGCGGCGGGGACCGCTCGGTGGGAAACGGTGACCGGAGGCAGGACCGAGTGGAAGCTGTCGAGGTTCATCAAGATCCTCCGCTCAGGGGCGTGTCCCCGCCCCTCCCTCACTCTGCCCGGCAGGGCCGACCCCCAGGACCGGGACCAGACGCAGGGCGAGCGTGGTGAAGAAGCGCACCTCGGGATCGTCCAGGTCGGCGGAGAGCAACGAGGAGATCCGCTCGACGCGGTACCGCAGCGTGTTGACATGGACGTGAAGAGCACGGGCGGTCTCCGCCAGCCGACGGTCCTTCTCCAGATACACCCTGAGGGTGTGCGTCAGGTCGGAGTTTCCTTGACGGTCCGCGTCGAGCAGGGGACCGAGGGTCTCCACGACCGCGCCGCGCAACGCCTCGATACCGCCGATGTGCGCGAACATCCGGTACATGCCCAGGTCGGCACTGGTCGCGATGGTGCGGTCGGTGCTGGAGTAGACGGCGACCTGCCGGGCGAACAGGGCCTCCCGTACGGCGTCCGGATAGTCGGTGACCCCGCGAGCGACCGGTCCGATCCCGGCCGTGAGAAGGAGACGCCGGCTCCGACATGCGGCGAGCACATCGCGGATCTGGCCTGGCAGGCGCCGCTCGGAGTCGGGATCGGGCACCGGCCACAGGAGGATCACGTCACCGTCGAAGGTGGTGAGGTGGCCGCTGCCGACCCGGGCTCGCATCTCGCGATGAATGCGCTCCAGCAGCCAGCGGTCGACCGGCCGGTCGTGCCCGATGGTCACCACGGCCCGCGGTACGTCGAGGTCGATACCGAGCAGTCCCGAGCGACGTTCCAGTCGGCGCAACCCCTCCGCGTCGGCGGTGCACAGACCGTGCAGGAACTCGTCGGTCAGCCGGGTCTCCGTCTCGACCGACGCGCGCTGCCGGGCGAATTCAAGCGCGACGACCTGCGCGAGCACGGTCAGTTGCCGTGCGGGCACGTGGCCCTCGGCAGTGAGCCGCGCGCCGTCGACCCCAGGGATAGGCACGTGAGCGCCGCGCCCGGCTGCGCCGTCGTCCTCGCGGCCGGGGACGTCCAGACCGGGGACCGGAGCCCCGTCGACGTGCAGCCTGAAACCCAGCATGTCCGACGCCGTGGTCAGTCCGTGGGCCAGCGGCTGCCCGCGCAGGAGCGAGCCGATCAGCCCCTCAAGCCCCGCCTCCAGCCGTTCCGAGGCACGCAACCGCTCGGCGAGCTCCGCGGCCCGCCGCTCCAGCGCCGCGTGCTCCCTCGCCCGCTCCCGCAGCGCCCGCGCCATGCTGGCGAACGCGAGCAGCAGATGCAGCTCGTCCACGGTGAACACCCGACGCTCGCGGGTCATCACGAGCAGCACCCCCTCGACGCGGTCGGGGCCGCGCATCGGAGCACCGGCCAGGGAGGTGATCCCCTCGAGCTGGGCGAACATCCTGAAGGCTTCGCTGCCGGCCGGCTCGCTCGCGTAGTCCGTCCAGGCGATCGGCTCGTCCCGGTCGAGAACCGCACCCGCCAGGCCCACGCCCGGCGGGAGGTGGGTGAGCTGGTGCACCTCGGGCCGGACCACGCCGGAAGTCGCGGCCATCTCCAGTCGGCCATCACGTTCGTCCATCCAGAAAGCGGCGTCGGCCTGGAGGACGCCTCGCGCGGCGCCGAGCGCATGGGCTTCGACCTCGCTCGGAACGCCCGCAGCTGTGACGTCCCGCAACGCCGCGAGCAAGCCGGCAAGTTTCGGTGAGACGGCAGTCATGTAGCAAACCTACGACGGATCCAGCTGGATTGGGCGAAAGCCTCCGTAGGCGAGCCACCGCCCTGCCCGCAGAGTGGATTTACCACCCCGACCGCCACCAGCGGCCGGCCGGGGTGCACGAAACGGCGCCAGATTCCCGACCTCGTAAGGATCCGGTTACGCATGTCCAGCCGAGCCAACGCCCCGGACCAAGCCGGCGCCGGAGCGATCGAATCGGTCCCCCTCGTTGTGGTCGGCGCCGGTCCTGTCGGCCTGATCGGTGCGCTGACCGCGCGTATCCTCTTCCGCTGTTTCCCCGCCAGGTAGGCATGGTCGCCATGTCGATCACTGCGAGCCAACGGGTCACCACGCGGGACATAGCCGACCAGTTGAGACTGTCGGTCTCGACCGTGGGCCGGGCACTCGCCGACGATCCGCGGATCAGCGTCGAGACCCGGCACCGCGTCCAGCGAAAGGCCACCGACCTCGGGTACATCGGCAACCACGCTGCGCGCATGATGCGGGGCGCCTCCAGCAAGGTGATCGGCCTGATGCTCCCGGATGTCCGCAGCACTCTCTACAGCGCGGCGGCACACGCGTTGGCCCAGTGCATGAGCCGACAGGGCTACCAAGTGATGCTCTGCGAGACCGACGACGACCGCGACACCGAACTCGCGCAGGTGAAGGGGCTGATCGCCGGGCAGGTCGCAGGCTTGCTCGTCGTACCGTCGCCGCGTCCCCGCAGCGAGTCCATCCGCCTGCTCAACCAAGTGCCCCACGTCCAGTTCCTGCGCACGCACCCGAAGTTGGCCGAGCAGTGGTTCACGATCGACGATCGTCAAGTCCTGCACGATGCGACGCAGCATCTCCGCGACCTCGGGCACACGCGGATCGCCTACATCGGCGACCTCCTGAAGCTGTCGACCAGCGGGCAGCGCTTCAAGGGTTTTCTGAACGTGGTCGGCGCCGACCACGATCCCGACCTGGTCGTCCACCTGCCACCCGGCTCCGTCGAAGCCGCGCGCGTGGAGCTGTCGAGACTCTTGGAGGGCCCCCACCCGCCCTCCGCAGTAGTCACCGCATCGGTCCGTATCACCCAGGCCACGTTGGAGGAGCTCACGGCACGCCAGGTGCAGGCTCCGTGCGACCTGTCTGTGGTCGGCATCGGCGACGAGCCGGCGTTCGCCTGGTGGGGCCCCGGCCTGACGACCATGGCACTGCCGGTGCACGAGGTCGCCACGGCCTCCTCCAGGTGGTTGCTGCGGCTCCTGCGGTACGGCGGCAACCCGACACCCTTCATCTCGCGTACCGCCGGACACCTACGCAAGCGGGGAAGCACCGCGCCCCCTGCAGCACCCCGCTGACGGCGCCGTTCCCCGGACCCACACACAAGGAGCACCGACATGCACCGAAGAGGAGTCGTCTTCCTCACGGACCGCGCCTGGCCGGACGACGAAATCGAACGCCGCATCATCGAGGACGCCGGGTTCGGGCTGGTCTCCGGACCGGCCGATCCCGCGCCGGAGCAGACCATCGAGCACCTGGTCAAGGCCTACGACCCGGTCGCGATCATGACGTGCTGGGCGCCGGTGTCGGCGACCGCCGTCCGGACGCCGTCACGTCTTCGGGTGGTCGCCCGGATGGGTGTCGGGCTGGACAACATCGACGTGGCCGCCGCCACCGAGCGCGGCGCGCTCGTCACCAACGTGCCCGACTACTGCGTCGAGGAGGTCTCCGACCACGCCGTCGGCCTCGTCCTCGACTGGACGCGCGGCATCACGGCACTCGACCGCCAGGTACGGGCGGGGCAGTGGGATCCGGCCGGCGCGCGGCTGCGGAGGCTGAGCTCGAAGACGGTCGGTATCGCCGGATACGGTCGTATCGGCCGGGCGTCGGCTCGCAAGTTCTCGGCGCTGGGCTGCCGGGTCGTCGTCCATGACCCAGGCGCCCAAGGCCGGGCGGACGTCGAGTTCCTGTCCTGGCCGGAACTGCTGGGCACGGCCGACGTGGTGGTTCTGCACGTCCCGCTCGCCCCGGACAGCCGGCACCTGGTCGGCGCGAAGGAGTTCGCCGCGATGCGCGACGGGGCCTTGCTGGTCAACGTGAGCCGGGGAGGCCTCGTGGACACCGCCGCGCTGGTCGACGCTCTGGACGCCGGCCGTATCGGCGGAGCGGCGCTGGACGTCCTCGAAGAAGAGCCGACCGTGCGCCCCGCGCTCCTGGACCGCCCGAACGTGGTGATCACCCCGCATGTGGGGTTCTCCTCCGACGAGT
Organism: Streptomyces sp. NPDC002888; assembly: GCF_042888465.1. NCBI lineage: Bacteria > Bacillati > Actinomycetota > Actinomycetes > Kitasatosporales > Streptomycetaceae > Streptomyces > Streptomyces sp. NPDC002888. Next base: position 202,796 of record NZ_JBIAPU010000015.1, read on the forward strand.
CCGTCGTGGAACTGCGGACCAAGGCCGCCGAGGACGTCGTACGCGTGCTGCGCGGACAGACGCCGCACTACCCCTGCAACACCCCTGCCGTCCGCCGGTCCTCCGAGGAGCATGCACGATGACCCGTATCACCCAAGTCCACGCCCGCCAGATCTTCGACTCCCGGGGCCGGCCCACCGTCGAGGCCGACATCGAGACCGACGACGGCACCCTGGGCCGCGCGGCCGTGCCGTCCGGTGCCTCGACGGGCACCAGCGAGGCATGGGAGCTACGCGACGGCACCGCTGAGTACGGCGGGCTCGGCGTGCGCACCGCGGTCGGCCATGTCAACGGCGAGATAGCGCGTGCCGTGCTCGGCCACGACGTCCGTGAACAGGCCGCGCTCGACAAGCTTTTGACCGAACTGGACGGAACCTCCCACCTCGGGCGGCTCGGCGCCAACGCGATCCTCGGGGTTTCGCTCGCCGCGGCCCGAGCCGCCGCGCACAGTCAGCGCATGCCGCTGTACCGGTGGGTGGCCGAGCTCGCGGGCACGACGCCCAGCCTTCCGATGCCCATGGTCAACATCCTCAGCGGCGGACTGCACGCCGGGCGCGGCATGGACGTCCAGGACTTCCTGGCGGTGCCGGCCTCGGCCACTTCGATGGCCGAGGCCATCGAAGTGGCCAGCCGCGTCCGCTCGGCCGCGACCGACGCGCTGGCTGCCCGGGGGCTACCGACCCTGCTGGCCGACGAAGGCGGGCTGAGCCCCGGCTTCGAGACGGGACAGGCCGCACTGGAGCTGATGGTCGAGGCGATCGAACGTGCCGGGCTGGCCCCGGGGCAGGACGTGGTGCTGGCGATCGACGTCGCCGCGCACTCCCTCTGGGACGCCGAGAAAGGCGCCTACCGACTGGCACGTGAGGGCAGGCAGGCCGATCGCGCGCAGATGATCGAGATGGTCGTCGGCTGGGCGGAGGACTTCCCGCTCGCCTCGATCGAGGACGCCCTCGACGAGGAGGACTGGCGCGGCTGGAAATTGCTCACCGGGTGGCTGGGCGACCGGATCAACCTCATCGGCGACGACCTCTTCACCACCCACCCCGAACGTCTCAAGCACGGCATCGAACTCGGCGCCGCCAACGGCATCCTGGTCAAGCTCAACCAGAACGGCACGCTCAGCGGCACCCTCGACGTCATCGCGGCGGCACGCGCCGCCGGGTACGTGCCCGTGGTGTCGGCCCGGTCGGGCGAGACCGAGGACGCCTTCATCAGCGACCTCGCGGTCGGCACCGGCGCGGGTCAGATCAAGATCGGATCGGTGCGGACCTCGGATCGGCTGGCCAAGTACAACCAGCTCGTCCGCCTCGCCGAGGATCCCGCACTCGCCTTCGCCGGCATGACCGGCTATCCCCGCCACGCACCGGGTCCGGTCCGATGAGCGCCGACACTCACGTGGTGGTCCCAGAGGTGGCACGGACCTTCCTTCTGGAGCACGGGCTCGCCACGGACGGCGACACACCGATCTGGACGCCTCTGACCGGAGGAGTCTCCTCCGAACTGTGGCGCGTGGACCTGGCCGACCGATCCATCTGCGTCAAGGGCGCGCTGGAGCGACTGAAGGTCGAGGGCGACTGGCACGCCCCGGTCAGCAGGAACACCGTGGAGTGGGACTGGCTCAACTTCGCCGCCACCGTGGTTCCCGGCCACGTACCCGAGCCGCTGGCCCACGACGAGGAACGCGGCCTGTTCGCGATGAGCTATCTGCCCGCGCCGGACCACCCCGTGTGGAAGACCCGCCTGCTGGAGGGGTCCGTCCACCAGGACGAGGCCGTCGCGGTCGGCTCGCTGATCGGCCGGCTGCACGCGGCCGCCGCCGGCGACCGGGAACTCGCCCGCCGCTTCGCCACCGACGCCAACTTCGCGAGCCTGCGCATCGACCCCTACCTGGTGGCCACCGCAACCCGGCATCCCGATCTCTCCGACGAGTTCGAGCGGATCATCCGTCGCACCACGAGGACGCGTCTGACGGTGATCCACGGAGACGTCAGCCCGAAGAACATCCTCATCGGCCCGTCGGGCCCGGTTGTGCTCGACGCCGAATGCGCGTGGTACGGGGACCCGGCCTTCGACCTCGCGTTCGTGGTCAACCACCTACTGCTCAAGACGCTCGCGGTCACTGGGCGGCGGGAAGCTCTCGTCGCGTCGGCGCACGCCCTGGTCGACGCCTACGCGCAGCAGGTGACTTGGGAGCCCGCTGACTCGACCGGTGCGAGGGCCGCCGCTCTGTTGCCGGCACTGCTCCTGGCCCGCGTCGACGGCCTCTCCCCCGTGGAGTACCTCGACGCGCAACAGCAGGGCGCGGTGCGGGCGGTCGGCAGAGAACTGCTCGGCGCTCGTTCCCCGGAACTGCACGACGTGATCACCGAGGCGGCCGCCGCGCTGGACGCCACCAGGGCCTGAGAACCGGGGAGAGGACGCGGGGAGCAGTAGTGATTCTCCAATGGTCGTCGGATCCTTCGTATGTTGGCCACATCGTCCCGACCCGTTCGGCGGCGCACAATGGTTCTCAGCCGGCGGATGGATCAGACCCTCGACCACCGGCTCGCGTTCGGGGCCGAATCCCGGGATCCCCGTTCTTCCTTCACCTCTTTCGAGTCGTATTCGACCTGTGCTCGAGCCGTTTTCGAGCTGCGCTTGTGCCGTGTCAGAGCCGCACATGAAAAGGAACCAGCAAAATGTCAGCGTTGACAAATTTGGGGTATTACGTCATCCAGGCGAGCGACCTCGACGCCTGGGCGACGTTCGCCGAAGACGTCGTCGGTCTTCAAATCGGGAGCTTCCAGCCCGGCAAGTCGCTCTCCCTCCGTGCCGACCAGCTCGAACAGCGCATACTGCTTGAGCAGGGTGACGAGGACGACGTCGTCGCGATCGGCTGGGAACTCGACACCCACGACGCCCTCGACGCGTATGTCGAGCGGCTGCGCCGGATGGAGGTGCGTGTCGAGGAGGGCGATACCGAACTCGTCGCAAGCCGTCGTGTCGAACGCCTCTTCCACTGCACCGACCCGAACGACCTGCGCCACGAGTTCTTCGTCGGCGCGCAGTACGCTCCGCAAACCCGCCCGTTCCGGTCGAAGCACCTGGTCAGCGCGTTCAAGACGGGACGGCTCGGGATCGGCCACCTGGTGGTCATGACCCGAGACCCCGGCTCCGTGAAGAGCAACGATTTCTACCACAAGGCACTCGGCCTCGCGATCAGCGACTACACCACCGAGGAACTGGCTCCCGGTCTCGTCGTGGACGCGACGTTCTTCCACGCGACGGCCGGCCGGCACCACTCGCTCGCCTCCGCCTACGGACCGCCCGGAAAGCGGGCGGAGCACATCCTGCTGGAAGCGGAGAGCATGCACGACGTCGGCCTGGCCCACGACCGCTTCGTCGCGGCCGGCGTACCGATCATCAACACCCTTGGCTACCACGGCGCGGACGGGATGTTCTCCTTCTACGCCCGGACGCCGTCCGGATTCGGCATCGAGTTCGGCTGGGGCGCGATCGTGATCGACGACTCGGACTGGCAGATCAAGCGCTACTCCAAATTCAGCGAATGGGGTCACAAGAGGGTGGCACCGATCGACGCGTCCCCGCAGGGAGAGAAGTGATGGCGACAGCAGTGGACCAGGCGCTCACCGAGGCCGCGACCAGCCACTTCGCGAAGGTCACCGAGGGCGAGGAACTGAAGGACTTCTCCCTCCACTACCAGGACGCCGGTGAGGGGCCCGTCGTCATCATGCTGCACGGCGGCGGCCCCGGTGCCAGCGGCTGGAGCAACTTCGAGCGCAACATCGGCCCGTTCGCCGACGCCGGGTTCCGTGTGCTGCTCGTGGACCAGCCCGGATATGCCAAGTCCGGCGAGATCGTCAGCGGCACCCAGCGGGGTCTGCTCAACGCCCGTGCGGTGAAGGGGTTGATGGACGCTCTGGAGATCGACAAGGCCCACCTGGTCGGCAACTCCATGGGCGGTGCGACCTCGCTCAACATGGCGGTCGAGTACCCCGAGCGGGTGGACAGCCTGGTCCTGATGGCGCCCGGCGGCGTCGGCCCGAGCATCCTCCAGCCGAATCCGCAGGAGGGCATCAAGTACGTGCACCGGCTGGTGGCGGACCCCACGCCCGAGAACATGGACCTGATGCTGGACGCGCTCATGTACGACGCGAGTGTTGTCACCCCGGAGCTGCGCGCCCACCGGCTCGCCGCGATCACGGACCATCCGCAGCACATCGCCAACCTCGGGGAGAGCCTGCGGCGGGCCCCGATCTCGGCGCTCGACATCAGGTCCCGGCTGGGCGAGGTACAGGCCAAGACGCTCGTCGTGTGGGGACGGGACGACCGTTTCGTCCCGCTCGACCACGGTCTGCTGCTGGTGGCCTCACTGCCCGACGCCGACCTGCACGTCTTCCAGCGGTGCGGCCACTCGGCGCAGTGGGAGCAGGCGGAGAAGTTCAATCGGCTGGTCATCCAGTTCCTGCAGTCCTGACGACCCCCGGCCGCCCCTCGGCCACCGACTCGACCGCGAGCGGCACAGAACGAATCGAGGAACCATGACCACCCCATCCCCCGCCGACTCCGCCACCGACCCGCGCATCGACCAGTACGCCGCGGAGCTCTACTCGGCGCTACGCGAGCGCCGGACCCTGCCCCGGCTGATGGAGCGGGATCCCTCGCTCACCATCGAGGACGCCTACGCCATCTCGCTCAACTACCTCGGCCGGCGCCTGCGCGACGGGGAGACGGTGGTCGGCAAGAAGATCGGGCTCACCTCCCAGGTGACCCGAGACCAACTCGGTGTTTACCAGCCCGACTTCGGCTTCCTGACCGACTGGATGCGGGTCGACGGCGACACGATCGACATCGACCGGTACAAGCTCATCCAGCCGCAGGGCGAAGCCGAGATCGCTTTCGTCCTGAAGGACGACCTGAACGGGCCCGGCATCAGCGCCGATGACGTACTCGCCGCCACGGACTACATCGCCCCCTGCTTCGAGATCGTGGACAGCCGCATCCACGACTGGAAGTTCGGCATCGTCGACACCGTCGCCGACAACGCCTCCTGCGGCGTGTTCGTCATCGCCGACGCCCGGGGCAACCCACGGGACTTCGACCTGGAGACGATCGAGGTCACGGTACGGAACAACGGCAGGGAAGTGGGCCGGGGCGTCGGCGCGGCGGCGCTCGGTTCGCCGCTCAACTCCGTCGCCTGGCTCGCCAACACCCTCGGTGAGTACGGCGTCTCGCTGAACAAGGGCGACGTCATCCTCTCCGGCTCGCTGGTTCCGCTGATCCCCGCCGTGAAGGGCGACGTCTTCGAGTCCGACGTCGCTGGACTCGGCCGCTGCACCGTCCGCTTCGTCTGAAGAAGGCCCCCGTTGAAGAAATCCCCAGTACGTACAGTGAAAGCAGCGATCATCGGATCGGGAAACATCGGCACCGACCTGATGGTCAAGATGGTCAAGTTCCCACGGAACATCGAACTGGTCGCAGTCGTCGGCATCGATCCGGACAGCGACGGCCTCGCCAAGGCCCGCGCGCACGGCGTCCGCACGACCCACGAAAGCATCGAGGGCCTGCGCAAGATGCCCGACTACGACGACATCAGCATCGTCTTCGACGCGACTTCGGCGCACGCCCACAAGGCACACGACGCCATACTGCGCCCCGAGGGCAAGCGCGTCATCGACCTGACACCGGCCGCGATCGGCCCGTTCGCCATCCCGCCCGTCAACCTGGAGGCGCATCTCGACGCGCCCAACGTCAACATGGTGACCTGCGGCGGCCAGGCGACCGTGCCGATCGTCGCCGCGGTCGCCCGGGTCGCGCAGGTGCGCTACGCCGAGATCGTGGCCTCGCTCTCGTCGCGCTCGGCCGGACCGGGCACCCGCGCCAACATCGACGAGTTCACCCGGACGACGGCACGTGCCCTCGAAGAGGTCGGCGGTGCCGAAAAGGCCAAAGCGATCATCATCCTCAACCCCGCCGACCCGCCGATGATCATGCGGGACACCGTGTTCACCCTCTCCGAGGGCGCCGACGAGGACAAGATCCGCGCCTCCGTCGAGGCGATGGCGGACCAGGTTCGCTCTTACGTCCCCGGCTACCGCCTCAAGCAGGACGTGCAGTTCGAGCACTTCACCGACGACAGCCCTCTGACCATCCCCGGCCTCGGCGCCTTCACCGGCGTCAAGACGTCGGTCTACCTGGAGGTCGAGGGCAACGGGGACTACCTGCCGCCCTACGCCGGCAACCTCGACATCATGACCTCGGCCGCCAAGGCGACCGGCGAGCTGATCGCCGAACGTGTCCTGGCCGAGAGGGAGGACAAGTCATGACCTTCGACCCGGACGCCGGCGCGAAGCTCTACATCCAGGACGTCACACTCCGCGACGGCATGCACGCCATACGGCACCAGTACGGTGTCGACCACGCCCGCGCGATCGCCAAGGCCCTGGACGACGCCGGCGTGGACGCGATCGAAGTGGCCCACGGCGACGGGCTCGCCGGCTCCAGCTTCACCTACGGCTTCGGCGCACACACCGACTGGGAATGGATCGAAGCCGTCGCCGAGGTGGTCCAGAACGCGGTGCTGACCTCACTCACGATCCCCGGCGTCGGCACCATCGAGGAACTCGAGCACGCCCACTCCCTCGGCGTGCGGTCGATGCGGGTGGCGACCCACTGCACTGAGGCGGACATCTCGAAGCAGCACATCGGGATGGCACGCGATCTCGGCATGGACGTGTCGGGCTTTCTGATGATGTGTCACATGATCGAGCCGGAGGCGCTCGCGCGGCAGGCGCAGCTCATGGAGAGCTACGGCGCGAACTGCGTCTACCTCGCCGACAGCGGCGGCGCCATGGACATGGACCGTATCCGGGACTACCTCCGCGCCTTTGACCGGGTACTCAAGCCCGAGACACAGCGAGGCATCCACGCCCACCACAACCTGTCGCTCGGGGTCGCGAACACCCTCGTCGCCGTGCAGGAAGGCGTGTACCGGGTCGACGCCAGCCTCGCCGGCATGGGCGCGGGCGCGGGCAACGCACCGCTGGAGGTCTTCATCGCGGCTGCGGATCGCAAGGGCTGGAAGCACGGCTGCGACGTAATGGCCCTGATGGACGCGGCGGAAGAACTGGTCCGCCCGCTCCAGGACCGGCCCGTCCGAGTCGACAGGGAGACCCTGACCCTGGGCTACGCCGGCGTCTACTCATCCTTCCTCCGGCACGCGGAGAAGGCGTCGAACGAATACGGCGTCGACGTACGGGAGATTCTGGTGGAGGTGGGCCGACGCAAGATGATCGGAGGCCAGGAAGACCTGATCGTCGACGTGGCGCTGGACCTGGCGCAGTAAGGCGAAGCCGTCGGGCACACCTGGGGCCTGTGTGATGCCGCGATGAGTCTTGTCGATCCGGATCCGTCTGGTAGATGGATCCGGTAGGAAGGCGATCGGCTCGCGTGCCGTGAGGGTTGTCCGGGGCGTCGGTGCGGGAGGAAGTGGGCAGGACGGCTCGTGGCTCCGCGGCGTCAGTCCCGCAGACTCGGGCCGATGCCGCCCGTCCGGCTGACGGCATCGGTTCCGCGTGAACGTTCAGGAATGGGTCGGCATCGCGAAGTCCGCGCGTACCTGGCTGTCGTTGGGCCAGCGGGTGGTGGCGGTCTTGTAGCGGGTGTAGAAGCGCACGCCTTCGGGGCCGTGGATGTGGTGGTCGCCGAACAGAGACCGCTTCCAGCCGCCGAAGGAATGGAAGGCCATGGGCACCGGGATGGGCACATTGACGCCGACCATGCCCGCCTTGACCTTGGCCAGGTAGGTGCGCGCGGTGTGTCCGTCGGCGGTGAAGATCGCTGTACCGTTGCCGAACTCGTGGTCGTTGACCAGCTTCAGCGCCTCGACGAACGACTGGGCACGCACCATCGACAGCACCGGGCCGAAGATCTCCTCCCGGTAGATCCGCATGTCCGGGGTGACGTGGTCGAAGAGCGAGCCACCGAGGAAGAAGCCGCCCTCGTGCCCGGGAAGCGCGGTCTGGCGGCCGTCGACGACCAGCTCGGCGCCCTCCTCGGTGCCCACGTCGAGGTAGCCGGCCACCTTGTCCCGGTGGACCTTGGTGACCAGGGGGCCCATCTGGACTCCGTCCTCGGTGCCGGGGCCGATCTTGAGGTCGGCGAGGGCCGCGACGATGCGCTCCCGCAGGGCGTCGGCGGTGTCCTCACCGACGGGGACGACGACCGAGATCGCCATGCATCGCTCGCCGGCCGAGCCGTAGGCGGCGCCCATCAGTGCGGCGACGGCCTGGTCGAGGTCGGCGTCGGGCATGACGACCATGTGGTTCTTGGCGCCGCCGAGCGCCTGGACGCGCTTGCCGTTGGCCGTGGCCGTCTGGTGGACGTACTCGGCGATGGGCGTGGAGCCGACGAAGCTGACGGCCTCGATGTCGTCATGCGCGAGGAGGGCGTCCACCGCGGTCTTGTCGCCGTGTACGACGTTGAACACGCCCTTGGGCAGTCCGGCCTCGGTGAGCAGCTTGGCGAGCTCGACGCTGAGGGTGGGGTCCTTCTCCGACGGTTTCATCACGAACGTGTTCCCACAGGCGAGCGCGACGGGGAACATCCACATCGGCACCATGGCGGGGAAGTTGAACGGTGAGATGCCCGCGACCACGCCGAGCGGCTGGCGCAGGGACACCGCGTCCACCGCGCGGGCGACGTTCTCGGAGAACTCCCCCTTCAGCTGCTGGGGGATGCCGCAGGCGAACTCGACGACTTCAAGCCCGCGGATGATCTCGCCCTTGGCGTCGTCGAGCACCTTGCCGTGCTCGGACGTGATGATCGCGGCCAGCCGGTCCGCCTCCCGTTCCACCAGGTCCCGGAACCGGAACAGGATGCGGGCCCGGATGTGCGGCGGGGTGAGGGACCAGGTCTCGAACGCCTCGGCGGCGGCCCGTACCGCCGCGTCCACGTCCGTGGCCGTTGCCAGGGCGACGAGGCCGGTCACCTGGCCGGTCGCAGGGTTGTACACCTCACTGCGGTCCTGAGCTGCGCGGTCGTCGAGGCGGCCGTCGATGTAGTGGTCGATGTGCGTTGCTGTGGTGGTCATCGTGGCTCCTCAGAGAGACGGGGAATCAGCCGTGGATCGTCGTCTGCTGTAGGCGCGGGGCGTCGGCGCTTCCAGGGTGTGGGCAGTCGGGTATCGGACGGCTCGTGCTGTGGGTCGTGGGCATCGCGACGCCGGGAGGTCAGAGACGAGGCGCCGCCCGGCGTCGTACGGTCACCGAGTCGAATCACGCAACCGCGAGTTGGCCGTCCGCAGCGCCGCGGTCGACGCCTCCTGCCATGCCCGCGCCGAGGCCAGCAGCCCGGTCATGGACGGGGACATATGGACATGCCCCTCTCCCAGGTAGAGCTCGACGGGGACATCCGCGTCGCCCAGTCGCTGCGCGTACCACTCGCCATCACCGCGCAGAACGTCGTACTCGGCTACCGCGATGTATGCCGGGGGGAGCCCCGTGAGGTTTGCGGCCAGCAGAGGGGAAGCAATCGGATCATCGCCGTTGCCGCTGTCCCCGAGGTAGAACGCGCAGAACGTGCGTACGTCGGTCATCGACAGCGGCAACTCGTCACCCTCTTCCCTCGGGCGGCTGTGGGTCAGGTCCAGGACGGGCACCTCCAGGAGCTGATGGGCGATGTCGTCCCGCCCCTGATCGCGCAGCAAGAGCGTCGCTCCGGCGGCGATGTTGGCGCCCGATGACTGGCCGCCGACGGTGATCGCGCCCGACAGCGCGCCGATCTCGGCGCTGTTGTCGTTGACCCAGTTGATGACCGATACGACATCGTGCACGGGCGCCGGATAGGGGTGCTCGGGTGCCTTGCGGTAGTCGACGGAAATCACGATGCAGTCTGCGTGCACGCTGCGGTGGCGGCTGACGGCGTCGGAGTCCTTCGAGAAGGCGCTGTTGATCACCCACCCTCCGCCGTGCAGGAAGATGTGGACCGGATGAGGTCCGGCGGTGGCCGGTCGGTACAGGATCGCTTGCACGCTCTCGCCGGCCGAATCGATGTTCAGGACCCTGCGCTCGGCGACGCTCGGACCGGGGCTGCCGAACGTGTCGAATGCTGCGTCGTTGTTCTGGTTCATCTGCGCCCGGAAGAGCTCCGGGTCTTCGATGACCTTCGGAGGATGACCGAAGGGCAGAAGCGGCTGCAGGGCCGGGTCGATCGGCATGTGTGTCCTTGAGGGTGCGTAAAGGAGGTGGTGGCGCCAGGGGCGGGCGTCAGCGGACGCTCCGTACGGGAAGGATCGCGAGACCGCCGAGGATGGCGACACCGCCGGCGACGGCGAACAGCGTGGAGTACGACCCGCCGCCCAGCAGGAGGATGAACGGTGCCGCCGCGGGAGCGAAAGCGTTGGCGAGCGTGCTGGACATGTTGAAGACCGCCATGTCCTTGCCCGCGTTCGCCGGGTCCGGAAGGACATCGGTGACCAGTGCGAGATCGACGGCGAGGAACGCCCCGTAGCCGATGCCCGCGATGGCCATCGCGACCAGGTAACCGTTGAACCCGGTGATCAGCGACGCAATGATCAGCGCGACGCCGTATATCGCCGCGGAGGCCAGCACGAAAGCCTTTCGGCGGCCAAGGCGGTCCGACAGCTTCCCGCCGGTGACGCTGGTGAGGATCGTGGTGATCGACAGCACCAGACTCGCGATGAAGATCTGCCGTGGCACCTCGTTCTGGCTGGATCCGAGGTGGTTGAGCAGAAAGAACGCCTGGTAGGTGGTGAGGAAACCGTAGCCGATCACAAAAAGGAGACGGCCGAGCCAGACCCACGCGAAGTCCGGGTGCCGGACCGGGTTGACCCAGAAGGTCCCCGCGATCTCGCGCACCGACAGTTTCGGCTTGGGAGCGTACTTGGAGAGCCGGCGGTCCTTGACCAGGGCGATGAAGACCAGGACGCTCACGGCCGCGATGAGCGGCGGCAGCAGGAACATCAGCAGCGAGTCGGTGGCGACGGCCTGGACGATGAACGTACCGCCGATCACCGCCAGCGGGAGAGTGAGACCGACCAGACCCGACACGAGGCCACGCTGATGCACCGGCACCCGGTCGGCGATGACCGCGAGCAGCGGGGTACCGATCAGGTTCGCCGCGACGCTGTACAGCGCGAACGCGGTGAGCAGTACGGGCACGTTCGGGGCAAGCCCCATCACCGCTCCGAGCGCCACCACTCCGGCCGCGCCGGCGAGTAGGTAGGGACGGCGCATGCCCATGCGTGCCGTCGTCCGGTCGCTCAAGCGCCCCACGACCGGCATCAGCAGCAGGGGAAGGAGGACACCCACGCCGACAATGGCACCCAGTGTGCTTGCGGCGTCCTTGGAGCCGACCAGAGCCTGGACCTTGAGTGCCAACGAGACCGTGCCGGGAGTCAGGCAGGCGATCCAGAATCCCGCGTAGGCGAAAGCGAACGCGAAGATGAACGACTTTCCTACCGGGGGATGCTCATTCTCGGATGGCACAGTGAGGGACTGGGCCAGCGGCTCAGTCGAGATGGGGGACGCAGTCATGTCGTGCCAATCTTCGTTCTCTCACTCAGACGAGCAAGTTACTGACGGTGGGATGCTCGAATCTCAAGGCATCGGTAGGGCGCGCACAGCAGGGCGAAGTTCCTTTCGTCCGAGCGGCTGTCGGCCGAAGGCGCGGCATTGCGGAGACTGTAGACTCGCCGAGGTTTCAGAACCAACGATTGGTTCTGATGGCGCCCATCGCTGGGCGAGAACTCTTGAGAGGGTCGACGAGCGTCAGTCGGACCGGTGCGGGCGGCTGTGCGACGGCGAGGGTGGCCGAGTGCCCGCCAGAGCGGCAGGAGACTGCCCGATCAGCGCGTCGACGCCGACTTCGGCCGCCGCGACCTACCTCGTCCGCCGCTCGGAAGCACTTCTGAATCGTGCTCCTGTGCCCGCCATCCGGCGCCCGCACGAAGCTCTCCACACCCGGCTCGCTTCAGCGCCGCCGTGAGGGCGGCGATCGCACCGATATGCTCGGTCAGGTGCGGCTGCCGCTGAAGGCGGCTGCGGCCGGGATCCCTGCCGAGACCCGAGGCCCGGGGCGCTGCGGCCGCGCGCGGCTTCGCCGCTGGCGTGTGGAGCGACGCACGCCGGGAACCTCTGCACCAGCCACCGCCCCGCACAGGATCGCGATGCGGCGGCAGCCCCGCTCGATCAGGTGGCGGGTGGCCGCCCGGGAGGCGTCGAGGTCGGACAGGGCGACGTGGTCCACGGGACCGTCGAAGACGCGGTCTCCGAGAATGACCACCGGGTAGTCCACTCTGGGCCGGTCGGCGTCGGCCTGTCCCAGGCTGACCGACCCGGGGCCGGTCCCGGAGGCGTCAGGTCAGGTGCGGCGTCGGGTGGGGCCTTTCGGCTTCGATGGCAGCGGCGGCCGTCAGCAGTTGCTCCTCGCGGAAGCGTCCGCCGATCAGCTGGACGCCGGTGGGCAGGCCGTCCTGGAGCCCGGTCGGGACGGAGATCGCGGGAAGGCCGAGCACCGGGACACAGGTCATCGGCCATTGCGCGGCCGCGATCTGGTCGAAGCGCTCCTGGCCGGAAAGGTCGGCGTCGTTCTCGAAGGGGGCTTCCGCCGAGACCGGGGTGAGGATGATCGTGTTGTCCGCAAGCATCTCCTGCAGCTTCCGGATCAAGGTGCCTCGGCGGGCCCAGCCCCGGATGTAGGCATCCAGGCCCGGCGCGGCACCCCACATGTCGGCGCTGACGGAGTACATGCCTGCGAGGGAGGTCTTGATGCCGTCGTCGCCGAACTGCTCGATCATCGGCTGCAAGGTGGCACGGACGTCCTCCCAGAGCAGCAGGAACCACAGTCGGGAGGCCTCCGCCAGCAGCGGCAGGCCCTCCAGTTCTTCGACCGCGTAGCCCGCGTGCGACAGCCTGGCAGCGGCCTGGTCTAGTGCCCAGTCGACCACCGGCTGCGGTTTGGCCACACCCACGTCGCGCACGAGGAGGACACGGCCGGGCGTCTGGGGCTGGTCCGGTACGGGGGCGAGGGGGACTCCGAACGGATCACGCAGGTCCGGCGTGGTCATGCTGTGCAGAGCGAGGCGGGCGTCCTCGACAGTGCGCGCCAAGGGGCCGTGAACGGCCCAGCCCTGGAATGTGGGCGGGAGGTCGACCTCCAACTCTCCGGAGGGTTCCCAGCCGGAGACCAGGCCCGTGGTGGGGCGGATGCCGACGAGCCCGCAACTGAACGCGGGATAGCGCACCGATCCGCCGATGTCGTTGCCGTGAGCGAGCGGGACCATGCCCGCGGCGACGGCGCTGGCGGCTCCGCCGCTGGATCCGCCGGGGGTGCGGGACGGGTCCCAGGGGTTGAGGGTGCGGCCGTGCAGGGCGTTGTCGGTGAACCAGCGCAACGAGAAGGTCGGGGTGTTGCTGCGGCCCACGAGTACGGCACCGTCCTCACGCAGACCCTGGATGCAGGCGGCGTCGCCCGGGGCGGTGAGATCGGCGAACGCGGTCACGCCGTGGGTCACGGCGTGACCGCGCTGAGAGGTGTTGACCTTGGTCGACACGGGGACGCCGTGCAGGGGCCCCAGGTCCGCGCCGGCCGCCACCGCCGCGTCGGCTTCGCATGCCGCCTCGACGGCCTCGTCACGACACAGCTCGACCAGAGCGTTGAGCCCAGGGTTTACCTGTTCGATGCGCCCGAGACAGGAGTCCAGCACGGCGGCGGCGGAGATCTCGCGGGTCCGGATGCCTTCGGCCATCTGGACGGCCGTCCAACGCCACAACTCGGACGGGTTGTTCGACTGATTCATTGCAGGGTCTCCAGGATTCGGTGGGATTGGCGGGTAGGGGCGACGGCACTTCCTCCGCGGCCACAGGCGCCCACGGACCCAGCCCGGTGGCCCGCTGCGGGTCCGGCCCCGCAGCCCCGGGGAGAGGCGGGGCCGGTGTGCAGATTTTTCAGGCGGGGACCTTCTCCTGGAGCTTGGCCAGTTCGCGCTCGACGGCGATCCGGTGGGTCTCGGCGTCCTCGCGGGCGCGGCGCGGACTCCACCGCCCGCGCATGAGGAAGACGGACGGGAGGAAGACGATCTGGCCGGCCAACGTCACCCACCACCAGGTCTGCCACTCGTGCGGGCCGTTCCTGACCGCGTCAGCGACCTCGGGACCATACGCCTTGAGGATCGCGAGCTGCGGCTGAGCCTTCTGCACGACGGCCACCTTGTCGGCACCCACCTGCGACACGGCGTTCCGCATGACGGATGGCGGGATCGCGTTCGGCGGGTACTTGGTCAGGCCGGCGAACGTCTGCGGATGGGCGTCGATAATCGCAAGCGCCGGTGCCGCCTGTGCCTGCGCCGCCGCGACCTGGGCGCCGTGGTCGACGATCGGCGTCACCGACGTCACCACCACCGGCACGATCGCCGTGGACACGGCGACGACCACGCGCATCAGCCACCCCCAGATGGCCAGGCCCGTCGCCGTGGCAGCGGGGCTGCGCTCCTCGACGGTTTCGGTGAACGCGGCCATCCACGGCGCATACGTTGCGCCGGCGAGGGCCCCGGCGATCAGGAACAACAGGGCGAAGGTGTAGTAGCCGGTGTGCGGGCGAGTCGTCAGAAGCGCGAAGACCGTCGTGGTGACGATGGTCCCGACACAGCCGAAGACCATCAGGGGCTTGCGGACCTTGAGCCGGTCCGACAGCGCGCCGCCCGCGATGAGTCCGACGGCCATAGACGCCCAATACCAGTTGCCAAGAGCATTGGCGCGCTGCTCGGTGTAGCCGAAGACGGATGCGAAGTACAGAACGAGGCTGCCGACCAGGGCGTAGTACAGCAGCATGTACACGCCGATCCCGAAGGCCGGACCCAGGATGTTCAGCCGTACCATCTGGCGCCAGTGGCCGGTGGGCTGTTGCTCAGGGTTGATGCCGCGGGCGCGTGCCTCGATGAGGGCGCGATCGCGCGCGCTGACCATGATCTGGTCGCGCAGTTCGGGCGAGAGCTCCCGGAGACCGATCAGCGCCAGCCCGAACATGATCAGCGCGCTGGTGCCCGCGTAGCGGATCTCGTCCTGCCACGTGGAACTGCCCAGCGTGGTGCTGGTGACGGTGGTGACGACCAAGCTGCCGACCACCGGACCGATCGTCCAGAACCCCATCGCCGTGGCGCGGCGCAGCTGCGGCGAGAAGTCCCGTATCAGCGCCGGCGTGGCGACCAGGATGATGCCTTCGACGAAGTTCAAGGCCGAGAACAGCGCCAGGAACGCGCCCTTGCTTGGCGTGCTCGGCAGCAGCAGCACCAGGACGCCGGCCACGAGCAGCCCGTAGACGACGAGGTTGGCGCGGCCCCAGCGGTCCGCCAGACCGGCAACGAGCGAGGCGAACGCGCCGACCGCGTTGCCGACGACCGACATCCAGATGAAGTAGGTGAAGGTCATCCCGTAGTGGGTGATGATCGAGGTGGCGACGGCGTACTGGATGTACAGCAGGTAGTACAGGACGACCGTGGTGGCCACGACGATCGCGAGATAGCCGTAGCGTCGGCTGCTCTTCGGATAGGAGGCGAGGTCGCGGCGCCAGAGCCGCGTGAGGAGATCAGGCGAAGCGGCAGTGGTGGATGACAAGGAGACTCCTCGGGGGCGGGGGTCCTCAGGGAAACCGGGCTGTTCTACGGGTTCAGGAACCCGAGAAGTGCGTCGACCATCTCCTTCGGGGCTTCCTCGGCAAGGAAGTGACCGCCCGGCAACGGTGCGCCGCAGACGTCACGGGCCTTTTCGCGCCACAGCGTCAGGGGGTCGTAGTGGCGGCCCACGAACCCGCGGTCGCCCCACAGCACCAGCAGCGGACACTCGACCTGCCAGCCTTCGTCGGCGGCGTCGTGTTCGAGGTCGATCGTGGCTGCTGCCCTGTACTCCTCGCAGGTCGCGTGAATCGTCGCGGGGTCGCGGAAGCAGCGCCGGTACTCGGCCAGTGCCTCGGGAGCGAAGTGGGCCCCACCGGACGTCAGGTGGTCGAGCCAGAGATCGGGATCGGCGCCGATCAGCTGTTCAGGTAGTTCGTTCGGCTGGATCAGGAAGAACCAGTGGAAGTAGGCCGTGGCCATGTCGCGGTCGGCCATGGCGTAGACCGCTGCGGTGGGGACGATGTCGATCACGACGGCCTTCTCGACGCGGTCGGCGTGATCGAGGCACATCCGGTGAGTGACGCGGGCTCCGCGATCGTGGCCGACGACCTGGAACCTGTCGAAGCCGAGCTGTTCCATCACGCGGACCTGATCGGATGCCAAGGCCCGTTTGGAGTAGGTGGCGTGAGCTTCGTCGCCGGCGGGTTTCGAGCTGTCACCGAAGCCGCGGAGGTCGGGGATCACGAGTGTGAAGCGCTCGGCGAGCGCCGGCGCGATCCGATGCCACATCACGTGGGTCTGCGGGTAGCCGTGCAGGAGGAGCAGGGGAGGTCCGTCACCGCCGGTGCGCAGGTTGATGGTCAGGCCGTCCGCGTCGACGCGCTGTTGCTTCAGTCCTTCGAACATCCGAGCCTCTTGGGGTCGATCGGGGTGGTGATGCCCGAGCGGTTCTCGATTGCTTCGCCCGCGCGGAAGAGCGATTCCTCCTCGAACGCCCGACCGATGAGTTGCACGCCCAGCGGCGCACCCGTGGTGGGCGTGACCGGGATACCGAGGCCGGGGAGATCGAGCACGGGGACGGCCATGTTCGGCCATTGACGGGTCATGAGCTCGCGCGTACGCCCGACCGACTTGACGTCGTCGCCGAGCGCGAACGCCGGTTCCCCCGAGTTGGGCACGACCACGATCGGATAGCGGTCCATGAACTCCGAGACCTGCCGACGCAGCAGGGCACGCCGGTTGTGTCCGGCGAGGTAGTCGGCAAACGAGATCTCCCCGAAAACATCGTCCGACACCGCGTACATGAGATCGAAGAAGGCGCGAATCCCGGCGTCTCCCACCCGGTTCACCTCGGACACGAGGCCAGCCGTTTTGAACTCGGACAGCGTGAGCTGCCACCACAGGGTGGCGGCCTCGCCGAAGACCGGGAGCTCGACCTCCTCGACCTCGTACCCGGCGTCGGCCAGCCAGCCGCCTGCGGTCCGCACCGCATGATCGGTCTCGGCGCTGCCGGGCCCCGCCAGCTGATGACTTCCCGGATCGGTCACCAGTGCCACCCGCACCGGTCCTTCCGCGGCCGGCGGGACCAGGTGCCCCACGGGCACAGCCAGCGGGTCGCGAGGGTCGGCGCCCTGCATGACCTGGAATGCCAGGCGAAGATCGGCGATGTTGCGCGCCAGGGCGCCTTCCACCGCGAACTGCTGGACACACAACGGAATTCCGGTGCCCGGCGGCGCCTGCCAGTGGGGGATGCGGCCGACCGTGGGCCGGATGCCCACCACCCCGCACACCGCGGCCGGGTAGCGGATGGAGCCGCCGATGTCGTTGCCGTGCGCGATGCCGACCACGCCAGTGGCCACTGCCGCAGCGGCACCGCCACTCGATCCGCCGGGTGTCACCGTGGGATCCCAGGGGTTGCGGGTGACGCCGAAGTGTTCGCTCTCGGTAGTCCATCTGGTGGAGAACGGGGGGCAGTTCGTACGGCCGACCATGATGGAGCCTGACGCCAGCAGGTTGCTGAGCACCGGGGCGGTCTCCTGGGCGATGTTGCCCAGATAGTCTGCCACCCCGTCCGGGGTGGGCAGGCCGGCGACGTCGGTGTTGAGCTTGAACGCCGTCGGGACGCCGTGCAGCTGACCGACCTTCTCACCGCGCGCGAGCGACGCGTCGGCCTCCTTGGCCTTGTCCAGCGCGTCCTGGGCGATCTCCCCGAACGCGTTCGTCGCGGGGTTGGTCTCCGCGAGGCGGGCCAGTGACGCAGTCACGACCTCCACGGCCGAGACCTCGCCGTCGCGGATGCTCCGCGCCGTCTGCCCGGCGGACCAGCGCCACAGTTCATCGCTCATCACGGTCTCCTTCCATCACGGCGCCGCCTGTTTGGCGGCCGCCTCCAAGGTCAGTGCTTCTTGTCCTGCCGGTGAGCCAGTCGTCCTTGAGAGCTGCACAACGGGGCGATCAGCGAAGGCGTCCTCATTCCGGCGGACCGGCGCGCAGCCGCCCGTCGCCCGCGTTTGCTTCGACGGTCCTTGAGGCATCGGCTGCTGCGGGCTGGTCGGCTCCGATGAAATCGGCGCGCAGGAAGTCGAAGTCGCAGCCGTGGCTGGGCTGCAGAACATGGCGCTGGTAGATCCAGTCGTATCCCCGGGCTGCTGTGCCGCCCGGGGAGGTACTGGCCCTGCGGGCGTTCAGCTCCGCCGGGTCGACCTCGAGGTCGAGAGTGCCCGCTTCGACGTCGAGCGTGATCATGTCGCCGTCGCGAACGAGCCCGAGTGGTCCGCCCGCCGCGGCCTCGGGCGCCACGTGCAGGACCACGGTCCCCGACGAGGTACCGCTCATCCGCGCGTCCGACACCCGCACCATGTCGGTGACCCCTTGGCGGGCCAGCTTGGCCGGAATCGGGACGTGCCCGACCTCGGGCATGCCGGGGCCACCTCGGACGCCGAGCCCCCGCAGCACCAGCACGCTGTCGGCGTCGACGGGGAGTTCGGGATCGTCGATGCGTGCGTTGACATCGTCGATGCCGTCGAACACGACGGCCCGCCCTCGGTGGCGTAGCAGCCGCTCGCTTGCGGCGGAGACCTTCAGCACGGCGCCGTCCGGTGCCAGGCTGCCGGTCAGGACGGCCATGCCGGACGCGGCGAGCGGCTCGGCAAGCGGGGCGAGCACACCCGTACCCGTCCGCACCGCGGCCTCCTTGGGCACGGCGTCGACAACGGCCTTCCAGCTCCGGCCGTCGGCTGTCGGCGTGTCGAGGTCGAGCAGGGGCGCCAGCTCGCGTACCACAGCGGGGACACCTCCCGCCTCCTCGAGGTCGGACAGCAGGTGGTCGCCGGACGGCCGTACCGCCGCGAGCAGCGGTGTCGCGGCAGCCCATTCGCGAAGGGTTGCCGCGTCCAGATGCAGGCCGGCCCGGCCGGCAATCGCCTCCAGGTGCACGACAGCGTTGGTCGAGCCACCCAGCGCGCACACCACGCGGAAGGCGTTCTCCAGGGAGGCGAGGGAGACCAAACCGGCCGGTTGGCGCCCCTCGTGGAAGGCGGCGACAGCCAGCTCGCCGGCCCGCTCGGCGATGGCCCGCCGCCGCAGGTCGGCCGCGGGCGGCAACGCCGAGCCGGGCGACGCGAACCCGAGGACCTCGGCGACGGCCGCCATGGTTGTCGCGGTGCCCAGTACATTGCAGGTGCCGGCACCGATCACGAGGTTCTCCTCGGCGTCGCGCCACTCCTCGTCGCTGACCTCACCGAGTCGACGCCGCTCGATGAGCGGCCAAGCGTCGTCAATGGTCGTTGCCCGGCCCCGCCAGCAGGACACCGGCCGAGGACCGGCGGTGACGAGCACCGCTGGTTTGCCCGCGCTGATCGCACCCATCAGCTGGGCGGGTACCGTCTTGTCGCAGCCGCCCAGCAGCACGACGGCATCGATCGGCGAGCTGGAGATCATCTCCTCGACATCGATGGACATGAGGTTTCTCAGATACATGCTGCTGGGCCGGCTGAACGGCTCGGACAGCGAGATCGTCGGGAACTCCAGTGCCAGCCCGCCCGCGGCTGCTACCCCGCGCTTCGCCGCCGCCGCCAACTCCCGCAGTCCGGCGTTGCACGGGTTGAGCTCACTCCAGCTCGAACAGATCCCGACCACCGGCCGGCGCGTACGCTCCTCGAACGGAACTCCCTCACCGCGCAGGAACGCACGGTGCAGGAAGCCGTCGGGACCCGGATCGGAGAAAAGAGCCCCGCCGCCGCGGGTCACGTCCTTCTGAGACATCGACGTCCCCTTTCAGCTCAGGTGGAGGCCGCCGTCGACGGTCAGCACGGCTCCGGTCGTGTAGGGGCTGTCCAGCAGGCTCAGCACGGCCGACGCCGCATCCTCCGGTCCGCCCAGGCGACCCAGTGGTGCTCGTGCGCCGACGGCTTCGCGAAGCGCGGTCCAGTCGTGCGTGAGGGGCGTGTCGATGTAGCCGGGCGCGATCGCATTGACCCGGATCTCGGGTGCCAGTGCCACCGCGAGCAGCTTGGTCAGGTGTGCCAGGCCCGCCTTGCTCACCGCGTAGGGGATCGAGCTTCCGCTCACCGTCAGCCCCGCCACCGACGCCACATTGACGATGGCGCCGCACGTTGCGCGCAGTGCCGGCGCGGCTGCCCGGGAAACCCACCAGGGACCGAGCAGGTTCACGCCCAGGACCTGGTGCCAGAATTCGTCCGAGACGGCGTCGAGGTCTCGGTGCGGGATCTGCCGGGCGATGCCCGCGTTGTTCACCACGACGTCGAGGCGGCCCCAGCGATCGACGGCCGCGGCCACCAGCCGCGGCGCGACGTCTGAGTCCGAGATGTCGCCGTCGACGTACACGGCGTCCGGCAAGCTCGCTGCCAGCGCTTCTCCCGCCTCGGTTTTCGCGAAGTCATGGATGGCCACGGCATGGCCTCGGGCGCTGAGGGCACGACAGACGGCCTCGCCGATGCCGCCCACTCCGCCGGTGACCAAGGCCACCGGAACGTCCTTGGCCCGTTCCTGCGCTCCGCTTACGGCTGTCATGCTGGATCACCCCAAATCTGAACTGCCTGCAGCAGCGAGAGTTCGGTGTCCGCGGAGGGCGCGTACTCGAGGCCGATCCAACCGTCGTACCCCGACTCGTCCACGGCGGCGCGGCATGCCGTCCAGTCGATCTCGCCGTGTCCCGGCTCGTGACGACCTGGCACATCGGCCACCTGAATGTGCTTGGTGACGCCGACGGCTTCGCGGAAGACCTCGGCCACCGGCTGGGACTCGGTCTGGTGCAGGTGGTAGAAGTCGAACAGGAGCTTCAGACGCGGCGGGTCACCGGCCGCCCGGCGCAGAGTCGTGGCGTCGTCGACGGTCCGGGTCAGGTAGTCGGGCCGGTCGGGCCCCAGGGGCTCGAGAACGAGATCGACCCCGTTGCCTTCGATGCGTTCCAGCCCGGTGGCGAGGTTGCGGGCGGCCGTTTCCAGCTGCTCGGCCGCGGTGAACTTCTCGATCCGGTTGCCGGTCAGCGCGTTGACGGTCGTGCAGCCGACGTCCTGCGCGAGACGGACCGCCGACACCAGCGCCTTCTGCCACCAGTCAACGGCGTCGGGGTTGGCGAGCTGCCCGTGCGATCCGGCGGGGCCGGGGTGGACGTTGAGTACGGACACGGCGAGACCCGTTGCCGCGATCTCCCGTCTGACCACCGCCGGGTCCTCCCACGGCCAGAACTCGACGGCCGCGAAGCCGTGGTCGCGCGCCGCGCGAAACCGCTCGGCGAGGGGCAGTTCCGTCCACAGGAGGGAGAGGTTCGGGCTGAGCCCCTTCATTTCAGTCCCTTCCGTCGGTGGGCAGGTCGGCCAGCGCCGCAAGATCGCGCCGCTGCCAGCCCAGTTCGGTCGCCCGGGCGAAGCGGCCGGCGGCCGCGTCGAAGACCGGGAGCGGAACGGGGCGCATGTGGGCGATCAGCTGCTGGGCTTCCAGCAGGCCGCCCAAGGGGGCGTTCGAGTCATGGTCGGTGGCCTCGTCGAGGGCCAGCGGCAGACTGCGCTCCAGCATGGTGCTCGCGCCCCAGCCCGAGCACAGCACAGAGATGGCCGCATCGCGGTCAAGACCGGCAGACCGGACGAGCGCGGCAGCCTCACCCGCCGCGGCCGCGTGGACCGTGACGAGCATCTGGTTGATCAGTTTGAGCCGCAGGCCGTTGCCCGGCGCCCCCGCCCGCACCAACTTGGCGGCGTAGGACGACAGCACGGCCGCGACCCGTTCAACGGCGTCCTCGCGACCACCTGCCATGATCACGAGACTGCCGGCCGTTGCGGCTGCTCGTCCGCCCGTGACCGGAGCGTCCACGAACGCGGCGCCGCGCTGCTCCGCCTGTTCACAGAGGGCAAGGGCCACCTCGGGGGCGAAGGTCCCGTGTTCCACGAGGACCGTGCCCGGCCGGGTACCGGCCAACAACCCACGCCGGCCGAGGTAGACGGAGCGGACCACCTCGCTGTCCAGCAGGCAGCTCAGCACGACATCGCAGGCGGCGGCCAGTTCGTGTGGATCTGCCGCGACCACCGCGCCGAGATCGGCGAAACGCTCGGTCTTATTCCGGTCACGCGTCCACACCCGTAGCCGATGGCCTGCGCGCAGAAGCCGTTCCGCCATGGGCCCACCCATGACACCGAGCCCCGCGAAACCCACAACCGGGTTGGGCACGGAATTCTGCTGAGGCACCTGCTGCTCCTTCTATCCGAATTGAGCCGGCTGGGCGGATCGGGCTGGACGCAGCCGGGCGGTTCTGGAACCGGCGAGGGAGAGCCGGATGGGCTTGCGTCAAAGGCCGTTGGTGATGTGGGCGGTGAGCGGCCCCAACGTGATCGCCGTGGGGATCGTCCGCCGGCGTCACGGTGCTGGGTGCGGTGTGGTTCCCGCCGTCGGAGCCTTGGCGGGGCCAGCCCAGGTCAGCCCACCCGGGGTGTTCGTCGAGTGCCAAGACGATGACATGTTTTTCTGATGTGCGACAAGAGTTTCACTGATATATTGCTGCGCTATCGATATCGCCCTACGACTCAGCGATATATTGCTGATACTTCAGTGCTGGGAGACAGACTGTGACCCTGACGGACGATGTCTATGCGCGGCTTCGGAAGCAGATCCTGACGGCAGAGAGGGCGCCCGGCGACCTGCTGTACGAGGCTGAACTGGCAGGGCTGTTCGAGGTTTCGAAGACCCCGGTGCGGGAGGCTCTCCGTCTTCTCGCCCAGACCGGCTGGGTCGTCGTGATGCCCCACAAGGGCTACATGGTCAGGCCGGTCAAGTTGAGCGACGTGCGCGACATCTTCGCCATCCGACGGATGATCGAGCCCGTCCTGGCCGCCGAGGCCTGCGCCATGTCCGATGTTCCGGCGCACGCCGACCAGCTCGAGAGCATCCTGGAGCGGCAGTCGGCTGCAGGGGGCGACATCGCCCAGGCGCTTGGTGCGGCGCGCAGCTTCCATCTCGCATTGGCCGGAATAGCTGGCAGCGCACGTGTCCTGGGCATCCTTGAGAACCTGGTCGACGAAGTGGTGCGGCTGCACCACTTGCTGCCCAAGATCGAAGGCCACATCATCTCCACCGAGGAGATCGAGGCTCACCGCAAGCTGGTGGAGGCGCTGCGCGCCAAGGACACGTCCGCCATGCGTGGTCTGATGGAGGAACACCTGACCGAGGTCGCCCGCACTCTGGTGACGGGCTTTTCCGGCGTGTGAAGGCTTGATCTTCGGAGGCGGTCGCTTCATGGGCCAGTCATCCAGACCGAGTTGGCCGGCGGCATGGCTGGCCGTCCCGCGGACGTGCGCCCGCGCAGCTTCTCCTGACAGCGCCGGGCACGAGCTTGGTGGCCGGCCAGGGCGGGCAGCGGCGCTTGGCCGTCCTCTGTCACGCGCTCCGCTGAGCAGGGACGGCACCAGTTCCACGAGGTCGAGGACCGGTACCGCTTGAAGAAGTGGATGCCGATGGCCTGGTCCGGCCAGTCGGTGGCCGTCCCGATTTTCGGGATCGGGAGACGGAGGAGGCGTGGGAGGAGATGACTCTTCGCCGTCCTGCCCCGGCGGATTCAGGACCTGCCTCCTGGACGACGACGTCGAGTCCGGCGCGCGCGCAGACTTCCGTGATGCCGCTGCCCACGAGGCCGGCTCCGCCGACGTCCACACGGCGGATGTCCTCAGAGGGGCCATTCAGGACGAACCGTGGGCGAGGTGACGGCGATGTGGCCATGGGGCCTCACTCCCTGAAGTGGGCGGACGGGGTGGGACCAGTTTCCGGACGCGGGGAGGCCGCTCACTGCGTCCGGAAACCGGGTCGTGGGGGCGGTCAGCGGAACGCCGCGTGGCCGGTGATCGCCTGACCGACGACCAGGGTGTGCATCTCGCCCGTGCCTTCGTAGGTGAGGACTGATTCCAGGTTGTTGGCGTGGCGGAGCGGCGAGTACTCCAGGGATACGCCGTTGGCACCCAGGACGGTGCGGCACTCCCGCGCGATGGCGATGGCTTCCCGGACGTTGTTGAGCTTGCCGACGCTGATCTGCTCAGGACGGATCCGTCCCTGGTCCTTGAGGCGCCCCAGGTGCACGGCGAGCAGGGCTGCGCCGCCCAAGGACACGGTCATGTCGGCGAGCTTCTTCTGGGTGAGCTGGAATGCGCTGATCGGCTTCCCGAACTGCACCCGGGAGTCGGCGTACTCGATGGCCGCCTGGAGCGAGTCCCGCGCGGCGCCGACCGCGCCGAAGAGAATGCCGAAGCGGGCCTCGTTCAGGCAGGACAGCGGCCCTCGCAAACCCTCGGCGTGCGGGAGCCGAGCCGAGTCGGGCAGCCGGACGTTGTCGAAGTACAACTCCGAGGTGACGGAGGCGCGCAGCGACATCTTCTGCTTGATGTCCTGCGTGGTGAAGCCCGGTGTGCCGCGCGGCACGAGGAAGCCGCGAACGCCGTCCTCGGTCTGCGCCCAGACGGTGGCGACATCGGCGATGGAGCCGTTGGTGATCCACATCTTGGACCCGTTCAGGACCCAGTCGTCGCCGTCACGGACGGCCCTGGTGCGCATCTCGGCGGGGTTGCTGCCGAAGTCGGGCTCGGTCAGGCCGAAGCAGCCGATCGCCTCGCCGGCGGCGAGCCGGGGCAGCCACTGAAGCTTCTGCTCCTCCGAACCCCACTTCCAGATCGAGAACATCGACAGCGAGCCCTGCACGGAGACGAAGCTGCGGAAGCCGGAGTCCGCCGCCTCCAGCTCCAGACAGGCGAGGCCATAGCTGACCGCGTTCGTCCCGGCACAGCCGTAGCCGTCGAGGTGCATACCGAGCACACCCAACTTGCCGAGCTCCGGCGCGAGTTCGCGAGCGAAGTGGGCGTTCTCGAACCACTCGCCGATGTGCGGGCGCACCCGGTCGGCGAGGAACCTGGCGACGGTGGCCTGGATCTCGCGCTCCTCGTCCGTGAGGGAAGAGGAGAAGTCGAGCAGGTCGAGGGGGTCCTTCATCGGCTTGGCGCCGCTCATCGTGTGCTCCTGGGGGTGGTGATCGGAATCGGGCAGGGTTGGCCGACGGTCAGGAATCCAGCCAGGCCCTGAGGTCGTCGGTGTGCTCACCGAGCCGGGGCGGGCGACGTTCGTAGCGGGGCGGGGTCCGGGAGAGGCCGATGGGGTTGGCGACCAGCTGCATGGCTGAGCCCTCTGGCCCGGTGACCGTGGCACGAGGGCTCAGGCCGAGGGTGTCGGCCAGGTCGAAGGCCTGGGAGAGGTCGTTGACCGGGCCGCACGGAACACCGAGCGGAGTGAGCCGCCCGAACCATTCCGACGCGGTCCGCGCTGACAGCAACTCCCCCAATTGCTCAGCGAGTTCGTCGACATGTGCCACCCGGTCGGTGTTGGTCGCGAAGCGAGGGTCGTCGGCCAGGCCGGGTACGTCCAGCCCCTGACACAAGGCGCGGAACTGCCGGTCGTTGCCGACGGCGACGACCAGCGGACGGTCCTTTGTCGGGAAGACCTCGTACGGCGCGATCGACGGGTGGCGGTTGCCCAGGATGCCCGGCACCTGGCCCGCCAGGGTGTAGCCGCCGGCTTGGTTGACCAGGCTGGACAGCAGGCAGGAAAGGAGGTTGACCTGGACGTGTTGTCCTTCCCCGGTGGCCTCACGGTGCCGCAGCGCGGCCAGCACTCCGATCGCCGCATGCAGTCCGGTCAGCACGTCCACGAGGGCCACGCCCGTCTTCACAGGCTGCCCGGGCGCCGGCCCGGTGACGCTCATCAGGCCGCCGACCGCCTGGATCAGCAGGTCGTAACCAGGCAGGGCGGCCCCCTCCTCGGCTCCGAACCCGGTGACCGAGCAGTACACCAGACCCGGGTTGAGCTCGCGCGCCCGGTCCTGGCCGAGCCCGTACTTGTCCATGGTCCCGGGCCGGAAGTTCTCGAACAGGACGTCGGCCCGGCGTACCAACTCCGTTGCTCTGCACAGGTCCTGCTCGTCGCGGAGGTCGAGCGTGAGGGAACGTTTGTTGCGGTTGACCGACAGGTAGTACGTGGCCTCGCCCTGGGCGTGGGGCGGTCCCCAGGCCCGGGTGTCGTCCCCGGTGACCGGGTGCTCGACCTTGATCACGTCGGCGCCGAGGTCGGCCAGCAGCATGGTCGCGTACGGGGCGGCCAGGACGCGTCCAAAGTCGGCTATGAGCACGCCGGACAGGGGTCCGCCGGATGTCGCGGTCACGGTTCCCGCCGTTCCGACGGCCGTACATACACCGTCTTGGTCCGGGTGAAGAACTCGCGGGCCGCACGGCCCTGTTCCTTGGGGCCGTACGCGCTCTGCTTGGCTCCGCCGAAGGGGACGTGCGGATCGGCCCCGGCCGTTTCGGAGTTGATGTGGAGCACGCCCACGTCCACCTGCTCGGTGGCGGCGGCCACGGCCCGCAGGTCGTCGGTGAAGACGGCCGCGGAGAGTCCGAAGTCGCTGTCGTTGGCCAGGCGGAACGCCTCCTGGATGTCGCGGGCCCGGCGGACGGAGAGCACGGGGCCGAACAGCTCCTCCCGCCACAGCGGATCGTCTCCCGCCAGCTCGACCACCGTGGGCGCGAGGAAGGCACCGTCCATACGGTCGTCTTCGTACGGTCGGCCACCTGTCAGCAGATCGACCCCCGCGCGGGTGGTCCCGGCATCCACGGACCGCTGGATCTCGTCCCGGGCCTGGACCGAGACCACGGGCCCCATCTCCGTGTCTTCCTCCAGCGGATCACCGACCCGCAGCGCCGCGGCCCGCTTGGTGAGCAGGGCCAGGAAGTCGTCGGCGACCGGCTGCTCAACGACGAGCCGGGAGGTGGCCGTGCACTTCTGCCCCGACGATCGGAAGGCACCAGCGAGCACCTCCCCCGCCGCCAGCTCCAGGTCGGCGTCGGCCAGGACGACGGCCGCGTTCTTGCCTCCCATCTCCGCCTGGAAGGGCCGGGCCAGCCAGCCGCACGCCGCGATCAGGCTCCGGCCGACGGAGGTCGACCCGGTGAACGTCACCGCGTCCACCCCCGGATGCTCGACAAGCCGACCGCCCAGGGGACCTCCGCCGATCAGCAGCGACAGCACGCCTTCCGGCAGCCCGGCCTCGACGAGGGCCTCGGCCAGTCGTACGGCCAGCAGCGGGACCAGGCTGGCGGGCTTCCACACCACGGTGTTGCCGTAGCTGAGGGCGGGGGCGATCTTCCAGGCCGGGATGGCGATGGGGAAGTTGAACGGGGTGACGACGGCGACGACACCGACCGGTCGGTGGATCACGTGGATCTGCTCGCCGGTCCGCGGCGAGGCGAAGACCTCGCCGACCGGGCGCGACGCCTCACTCGCGTAGTAGCGGAAGATCTCCGCGGCGCGTTGTACCTCGCCGATGCCCTCGGCCCGGGTCTTACCCTCCTCCCACGACAGTTCCTCACCCCACGGCTCGGCGTGGGCGTCGAGGATGTCGGCGGCGCGGTCGAGGATCCGGCCGCGCACGTGGTGAGGGGTCGCCGCCCAGCGAGGAAAGGCGTCCCGGGCTGCGGCGACGGCCTGGTCCAGGTCGTGGTCCTGGGCGAGCTGCCCGACCGCCACGGTCTCGCGGGGCCGCGCCGGGTTGACGTCGACCAGTTCGTCGCCGTCGCCGGTTCGCCACTGCCCCGCGAGCAGGTTGCGCAGGGGCCGGGCGGACCGGTCGAGTCCGCCTGCCGTCGCGCTGCTGCCTGCGCTCTGTCGCATCGGCCTTCCTTTCAAACGGTCCGTACGCATCTCTAAGGGTCCATACGCTCGTGCGTCGGGAGAGGTCCTGTGTCCGTACGCGCCACGTCGGCGCCTCCGGTGCATGAGGCCGTCATTCTTGGGACTGGGCCGACGGCACCGCACTCGACGAGATGTCCTGCACCCTGCGGCGGGAGCACTCCGATCCGTCCATGGCCCGACAGACCGCGGCGGTGCTTGGCTCGTCGCTCCCAACCCCTGTCACATCCGGAGGATGTTCCATGCCCGGTGCTTCCCGCCCGGTCGGCGGTCCCGAGCTCGCGCAGGTCCGGCGGGTCGTGAGCAAGATCCCCGGCCCGCGTTCCCGTGAACTGCTGGCCCGTCAGCGCAGCCTGGTGCCGGCCGGCGTCGGCTCGACCCTGCCCGTCTTCGTGGAGGCGGCCGGCGGTGGCGTGATCGTCGACGCGGACGGCAACTCCTTCATCGACTTCGGCAGCGGCATCGCCGTGACCACGGTGGGCAACTCCGCCCCCGCCGTGACGGAGCGCGCGGCCGCGCAGCTGCGCCGGTTCACCCACACCTGCTTCCTGGTCAACCCGTACGAGTCGTACCTGGACGTGTGCGAGAAGCTCAACGAGCTCACACCCGTCCCCGGCGAGAAGCGCACCATCCTGGTGAACTCCGGTGCCGAGGCCGTGGAGAACGCTGTCAAGATCGCCAGGGCCGCCACCGGCCGCCCCGGCATCGTCGTCTTCGACCACGCCTTCCACGGCCGCACGTTGCTGACCATGAGCCTCACCGCCAAGAACCAGCCCTACAAGCAGGGCTTCGGCCCCTTCGCGCCGGAGGTGTACCGGGCCCCCATGGCATACCCGTACCGCTGGCCCACGGGTCCCGAACGCTGTGCGGAGGAGGCGGCGTATGCCCTGGCCGACCTGCTGGACCGGCAGGTCGGCGCCGACAACGTGGCCGCGGTCGTGGTCGAGCCGATCCAGGGCGAGGGCGGCTTCGTCGTCCCGGCTCCCGGATTCCTGAACAGCGTCGCCAACATCTGCCGGGCGCGAGGCATCCTGCTGATCGTGGACGAGATCCAGGCCGGCATCGCTCGCACCGGCCGGATGTTCGCCTGCGAGCACGAGGGCATCCAGCCGGATCTGATCACCACCGCCAAGGGTCTCGCCGGAGGGCTGCCGCTGGGCGCGGTGACCGGCCGGGCAGAGCTGATGGACGCGGTGCCGGCGGGCGGGCTCGGCGGGACCTTCAGTGGCAACCCGGTGGCCTGCGAGGCCGCGCTCGGTGTCTTCCAGGAGATCGAGGCCCACGACCTGCTGGAGCGCGCCCGGGAGATCGGCGACATCATGCTCGAATTCCTCGGTGAGCTCAGCGACCGGTGCCCGGTGGTCGGGGAAGTCCGGGGCCGGGGCGCCATGATCGCGATCGAGCTGGTGGAGGCGGACGGTGACCGGGTGCCCGCTCCCGACCTCGCGGCCCGGGTCGCCCGGCGGTGCCACGCGGACGGCCTGCTCGTGCTGACCGCCGGCAGCTACGGCAACGTGCTGCGGTTCCTGCCGCCCCTGTCGATCTCCGACGCCCTGCTGGAGGAGGGGCTGTCCCTCCTCGGCGAGGCCGTCGAGAAGGAGATGGCCTCAACGGTCTGACCGATCCTCAGCCGGTTCGGCCGATGCCGCCGGGCTCCTGCCACGCGGACAACGCCAGCAGGAGTTCGGCGCGCACATGAGCCGAGTCGAGATCCGCGCCGAGCAGGCCGCGTACGCGCTCCATACGGCTGCGCAGGGTGTGCCGGTGCACGCCGAGCACGGCCGACGCGGTCTCCCACTGACCGTTGTGCTCCAAGAAGGCGCGCAACGAGTCGAGCAGGTCGGTGCCGTTTGCGGTGTCGTGCGCTGCGAGAGGAGCGAGCTGCGTCTCGGCCAGCGTCGCGAGGATCCTTCTCGTCTCCGGGGTGGCGGCCAGCAGTCGGCCGGCCAACGACTCGAACGCGACCACGTCGCAGCTGCCTCGCGTCCGGGCTACCGAGGCGGCGTTCAGGGCTTCGGTCAGGGCCGCGGGCCCGTCGGCCAGATGGTGGGCGGCGCTCAGGCCGGCCCACACGCGCGACCTCAGCCGGGCACGCGCGCCGTCCGTGGCCGTCTGTGCCGTGACCGCGTGGCCGGCCGGCAGCAGCACCGCCGCGCAACCGCCGTGCACACGTCCGAACAGGGGCAGACCCCGTTCGGCAAGCTCCTTCCCCAGGGCCTGAAGAGCCTGGCGTGGGCTAGCGCCGCGCAGGACGAGGACACGGATGCCGTCGCGGACGGGGAAACCCGCCTCGGTCAGATGGTTCTGAGCCGCTGATGCGGTGACGGTGCCGTCCAGCAGCAACCGCAGGAACAAGCCGTTGACGCGGTTCTGCTCGTCGCGCAGCCGCAGGGGCTTCTCCGCCTCCAGGGCGACCAGCGACGCCGCGTGCCCGAGCAGGAGGTGGTCGACGGGCGTGAGGGTCCGGTCGGCGACCAGGACCAGGCGGCCGTGGACGCGCGGCCCCACGCGAACCCGCTGCACGGCCAGCACACCGTCATGGCCACAACTCACCGCGGCGGCCGCCCCCTCCGGGGCACCGAGCCCGGCGACCAGGGCGGCCTCAAAGGCTCCTGCGCCAGGCGGATGGGCCGCGCGTACCCCGCTGTCGTGGTCCAGGAGGACGGCGGACGTGCCGGTCGAGACGGCCAGCTCCCGCACCACCGCCTGGGCCCCTCCGCGCAGCGCGGCCCGGGTCATCCTCGGCTGGATCCGTGATGCCTGGACGACACCCTCGTACTGCTGCTCGGCCAGTCGCTCCATGACTGCCTTGGTGACGGCCACGAACGGTGTGGGAAGCGGGATCTCCAGCAGCGGCAACCCTGCTTCCTCGGCCGCGTCGACGAGGGTCTCGGGCACCTGCTCGTGCGACAGCCCGACTCCGAAGCCGACAGCGGCCACCCCGGCTTTCGCGAGACGCTCGACATAGTCCTCGCAGGTGCCGGAGTCCGCCGCCAAGCGGATCCCGGTGGTGAGCACCAACTCGCCGCCGTTCAGCCACGGGCCGGGATCGACGAGTTCGATGCTGTGTGCCCAGACGACTTCCCGGTCCAAGCCGCTGCCGCCCGCCAGCACCTTCAGACGCAGATCCTGACGCCTCAGCAACCAGGCGAGCTGTACGCCCACGACACACCACCAATCATGACCTTCAGAAGTGCAGGTAAAACTTGGGGGTACGGCTGTGGGGCCGCCGGACGTGGTGCAGCCGGCGGCCCCGCGCGTGCGACGTGGTCACCAACCTCCTTCGGCACGTCGGTCGTAGCGCAGTCCGCTGTCACCCAGGTCGAAGACGAGCAGCTTGGACTCGGTGAAGGTGTCGAGGAACCAGCGGGAGAGCTCACGACCGACCCCGCTCTTGCCGGTGCCGCCGAAGGGGGCGAGCTGGTCCCAGTAGTTGCTGGTCTCGTTGATGTTGACCGTGCCGTGCTGCAGGGCCTCCCCCACGCGCCAGGCGGTGGCGAGGTCCCGGGTCCACAGGGAGGCGATCAGGCCGAGGTCGCTGGAGTTGGCGATCTCCACGGCCTCCTGCACCGAGGAGACCTTGATGACGGGGGCGACCGGACCGAAGGTCTCCTCCTGGGCGATGCGCATCTCGGGCGTGACGCCGGTGAGGATCGTGGCCGGGAAGAACAGGCCCTCCTCCTTGCCGAACTGCACGACGTCCGCGCCCCGGTCGCGGGCGTCCGCCACATGCTCGGCGATGCGCCGCAGGGTGGCCTCGTTGCGGACGGGTCCCATGTCGGTGTCTTCAAAAGCCGGGTCGCCGATGCGGAGCTGGGCCGCACGGGCGGTCAACTTGGTGACGAACTCGTCGTGCACGGCCTCGTGGACCAGGAGCCGTTCCGCCGAGGTGCACACCTGCCCGGCGAAGTAGAAGCAGCCGTTGACCGCCGCCTCCACGGCGGCGTCGATGTCCGCGTCGGGAAGGATGATGAACGGGCCGTCGCCGCCGAGTTCGAGCAGGTGCGGGCGCAGGGCCGCGGCGCGGGCGATGCGTTCACCGGTGGCGGTGGAGCCGGTGAAGAACAGACCGTCGACACCCGGGTGTTCGACGAGGGCCGCTCCGACGTCGCCGAGCCCGTGCACGACGTTGATCACGCCGTCGGGCAGACCGGCCTCGGTGAAGATCTCCGCCACGAGGTTGCAGCTGATCGGCGCGTACTCCGAGGGCTTCCAGACGGCCGTGTTGCCGGCCGCGACGATGTGCGCCAGCGCGATCGAGGAGATGTCGGTGGGGAAGTTGTACGGGGTCACCACGCCGACGACGCCGAGCGGACGGTAGTTCATGACCAGCCGCTTGTTGTTGGTCTGCTCCTGGGTGGAGGGGAACGACAGGCCCCGGTGGCGCAGGACCTCCTCGCCGGCCTTCTGCCAGGCGGGGGCCGCGTACTCGATGACCTCCTCGCGGGCCTCCGCGACGGTCTTGCCGATCTCCAGCGTCAGCACCCGGGCGACCTCCTCGGCGCGCTCGGCGAAGAGGGCGTGGACCCGGCGCAGGATCTTGACCCGCTCGATGAGGGGCGTCGCGGCCCACTGCGGCTGGGCGCGGCGGGCGGCGGACACGGCACGGGCGACGTCCTGGACGTCACATCGGGTCACGTCCGCGATCAGCTCACCGGACTGCGGGGAGTGCACGGGGAAGCTGCCCGCGCCGCCGTCCAGCCACGAGCCGTCGATGAGCGCCTTTGTGGGCAGGGTTGGGGGCATGTTGGTATCCACCTTCGGTTCTCGGGGTCGCATCGCGCGACGCTTGAAAGCTGAGGGACGCTGAGGGACTACGTGCTCAGACGGAGGCGGGCGACGAGGACGGCTCCTGCGCGGCCGGGGCGGCCAGCGCATCCCCCGCCGGAACGTCCCCCCGCTCGTGCGGCCTGGCGACCGCCATGTACACGGCACCCACGCCCACCACGACGGCTCCGCTGACCAGCACGATGTAGTTGTCGTACCAGGGGGTGCCGGGCGTGCGCGGCCAACTGATGTTGACAAGCGCGACGACGCCGTAGACGAGGGCGCCGATGGTGACCGGAAGCCCCCACCGCTCCAGCCGGTACTCGCCCGACGGCCGCCAGCCGCGCAGCCGCGCCCGCAGGGAGGCGAGAACAACCATCTGGAAGGCCAGATAGATACCCAGGGTGGAGAAGGAGATGATCTTCACCAGGGCGTCGGCGGAGTAGGCGGAACCCACGATGATCAGCCCGGGGAGGACGGCCGCGAGCAGCAGGGCGTACGGCGGCACCCGGAGCCGTTCGGAGAACGCCGCCAGCACACGGCTGCCGACGATCATCCGGTCGCGGGCGAAGGAGTAGGTCAGCCGACTGGCGGCGGCCTGCAGGCTCATCGCGCAGGAGATGAAGGAGAGCAGGACGACGACCAGGACGGCCCGGGCGCCGCCGCTGCCGAACGCGTCGGTGAGCACGGTCGTCACCGGGTCGGCGTCCTTGCCCGAGATGACCGCGCCGAAGTCGCTGACGGAGAGGATGAGGGCGAGGCACACCGCGGTCGCGGCGGCCCCTCCGATGTAGATGGTGCGCCGCATCGAGGTCGGGATCCGCCTGCCGGGGTTCGGGACCTCCTCGGCCACGTCGCCGCACGCCTCGAAGCCGTAGTACTGGAAGACACCGATGAGCGAGGCTGCCGCGAAGGCGTAGAGGTACGAGTGGCTGCCCTGGGAACCGAAGCTGTCGAACAGCACGCCCAGTCCGTGGTGACGGTTGGCGATCAGCAGCCAGGCGCCCACCACGACGGCTCCGACGATCTCGGCCACGAAGCCGAACACGGCGACGGCGGAGAGCACCTTCGTGCCGCCGAAGTTGATGACCGTGGCGAGCAGGAGGAGTCCCAGGGCGCAGAGGATCGTCGTCGTGGTACTGGAGGCGAAGCCGAACACCGCTGCCACGTACGGTCCGGCGCCGTAGGCGACCGCCGAGATGGTGGACAGCAGCGCCAGGAGGTAGATCCAGCCGGTCATCCAGCCCCACTTGCGCCCCCACAGCCTGCGGGCCCATGGGTACACCCCGCCGGCCACCGGGAACTCGGCGACGACCTCGCTGAAGACCAGGGCCACCAGCAGCTGGCCGACGCCCGCGATCACGAAGGCCCAGATCATCGGCGGGCCGCCGGCCATCAGCGAGGCCGCGAAGAGGGTGTACACGCCGACGACCGGCGAGAGGTAGGTGAATCCCAGCGAGAAGTTCGCCCACAGGCTCATGTCCCGCTTGAACTCGGACTCGTAACCGAGGGCGGCAAGGCGCTGGGCGTCGGCGTCTGCTTCTCCGTCTGCGGGGGGCGGCGGGGACTGCGTGGCGTCGTTCATCGACGGGCTCCTTGAGGGAAACACGCTGCTGAGCGGGATGTCGGCAGGACCGGGGCCGTGGGGGAGGCCGACGAGGACCGGGAGGTGTCCGGCATGTCGAGTGGGCGAAAACCTACTACATTGAAGTTCAAAGGACAACGGTTTGACTGCTACCCTGGAGACGATCTCTCGTTACGGATCTTTGACCTTCGAGGAGGGGCCGTGGCGGCAGTGGACGGCCGCTCGCCGGTGATGAGCGCCGCCTTCGCGCCCCTGAGCGACTCGGGCCGGGCGGACATGGTGGTCCGCAGGGTCGCCGAAGCGGTCACCATCGGGCTGATGGCGGACGGTGAGCAGCTACCCAGTGAGAGCGACCTCGCCTGCCAGCTCGGGGTCGCCAACGGCACGGTCCGCGAGGCCCTCGCCATCCTGCGCGAGCAGGGACTCGTGGAGACGCGGCGCGGACGCAACGGTGGAAGCTTCATCCGCGACCCGGAGGAGGGCCTGACCAGGATCCACCAGGCCCGTCTGAGGGAACTGGGCATCTCGGAGCTGCGCGATCTCGGCGACGAGCAGTTCGCCGTCTCGGGCACCGCGGCCCGCTTCGCCGCCGAACGCGCCCCCTCGGACCTGGCGAAGAGCCTGGACCGCCTCGTCACGGCCCTGCGCAAGGCCGAGTCCGCCGCCGAACGGCGCAAGGCCGACGCCCGCTTCCACATCGAGGTGGCCGTCGCCGCGCAGTCCGTCCGGCTGACGCGGCTGGAGGTCCGGCTCCAGGCGGAACTCGGGCCGCTGCTGTGGCTGCCCGGAGGCGACGGGCCCGACGCGTCGGACTTCGCCGATCAGCATCACGAGATCCTGGTGGCCATCATGGCCGGAGACGCGGCCGAGGCGCGCCGTCTCGCCGAGGCGCACACGGTTGCCGGCACTCGCCATCTGGTACGTACACACCTACGGTTGACCGATGCCTGATCCGGTGGCGCACCCGCGCGCCGCCCTCCTTGACGGAGCACAGTGATGACCAGCACCTCAGCCACCGGCATCGTCCGGTGCAGCGAGTCCATCCGGGACACGGTGGAATCCGTCTTCGCGGCGCTGGCCGTCCTGGAGACCGAGGCGCGAGAGCGCCTGAGCGCGGTCGGCCGGAAGGGCAGGCGTCCCGGCACGGGCGATCTCACCGCCCTGCGCCCGACGATCCAAACCCTGCTGCGCGAGCAGGGCGACAGGTTCAACGGCGCGGGTGTCGTCATGGCGCCCGACGCGCTCGCCGACGCCGCCTTCCACCTCGAGTGGTGGCAGCGGGCCGGAGAGCAGGAGTCCCGGCCGCTGCGGCTGAACCTGGATCCGCGCAGCGAGAGTTTCTACGACTACACCCTCAAGCCCTGGTTCGTGATCCCCCGCGACGAGGGTCACGGCACGGTCATGGGGCCCTACGTCGATCTGCACTGCGCCGGCCTCTACATCCTGACCTTCACACGGCCCCTGACAGTGGACGGTGAGTTCGCGGGGGTCGTCGGGGCCGACGTCCCGGTGGCCGGCTTCGAGCAGATCGTCATCCCCTCACTCAAGTACCTGGGCGGTGAAGCGGTGGTGATCACCAGCGAGGCCCGGGTCCTCGCCGCGAACACGCCCACGTGGGCCGTCGGGGAGATCGCTCGCGAATTGCTGGGCCATGGAGCCGGAGTGGAGCAGGCGGCCGTGCCCACCCCGGAAGTCGACTGGAGCGTGATCCGGGTGCCGTCCTCGGCCGACGGCTGAGAGAACTGGTCACCCCCGATCGCCTACCACTTCGCTGTCCCCCATGCATCGGTGGACTGGGCACGTGGCACCTTCGACAGTCCGCGCGGCACCATCGCGGTCGAATGGCGCGCCGATGACCATGAACCGGACATCACCGTCGATGCCCCGCCCGCCTCCACCGCCACTGCCGTCTTCCCCCACGGCGAGGAAATCACGGCCGGGCCAGGGCCAGTTCACCTCGCGCGCCTCATCGCACGGTGAACGACTGCTGATCACTGCTGAGCACAGAGAGGCCACCCTCAACGCTCAGCAGTGAGAGTCGACTGTGCCGAAGACCTTTCGGTGCGGCGCCGTCCGTGCGCGGACGCGATGGTGAGTCGACGCGGCGCCTGCGCACCCCCTGTGGTGACGCGTGTCTTGCCGGTGCCCGGTGTCTCGAGAAAAGCAGCACTCTCGTTGGCCAGTTGGAAGTCCCGTGCTCCCAGGTGCGCGAGTTGTTGCCGCGTCAGACCGCACATGTGGACGGGGTCGACTTGTTCGAGGGCCTTGATGGCGAGAAAGCGTGCGGTGCGCCTGTCGCAGGACTCACAGCTGGTCGGCGAGCCGCGCGAGGGTGTCGGCGGCGTGCTCGACCCTTGCCTGGCGGTGCCCGGTCCCGGCCCACAGGTGGATCAGCCGTGTGTCGGCGGCCGCGGTGGCGGCCTTGCGGAGTGGGCCTGTGAGGTGGTGCAGGGCGGGGTAGCCGACTGGAGCGATCGGGTCGTATCGGTCGGTGAAGTGGTTGCGCAGGGCACGCGCGGGCCGCCCGGTGAAGGCACGGGTGACGACGGTGGTGTCGAAGGCCGGGTCGACCAGGGCCGCCTTGTGCGGTGCGGACGCGCCGCTCTCCCGCGTGCGCAGCAGGACGGTGCCGACCATGGCGGCTTGGGCACCCGCGCCCAGCGCGCCTGCCACGTCGGTGGCGGTGGTGATTCCGCCAGTGGCGACGAGGGGCAGGGCGACGGCGCCGCGCACTCCGACGATCAGGTCGGGCAACGAAACCTGTACGGGAGGCCGTTCGGGGGTGAGCGTGGCCGAGTGCCCGCCGGCGGCGGGTGCCTGCGCGATGAGGGCGTCGACCCCGGCGTCAGCCGCTCGACGTGCCTCGTCGGCGGAGGTGACGCACTGCAGAACGGTGCTCCCGGCCCTGCGCAGGGCGCTGACGACCGCGCGGTCCGGGATGCCGAAGGTGAAGGACACCCAGGGGACGGGAGAGGAGGTGAGCAGGTCGATCTTGTCCGTCCAGTGGTCGTCGTCCTCGACCGGCTCCTCGGGCAGCGTGAGGCCGTAGCGGTCGGCCTCCGCGTACACCTCCCGCGCGTAACGCCGGTACGCCTCCCGGGAGACGGGGACCGGGTTCGGAACGAACAGGTTGACGCCGAACGCGACGCCTTCCGCACGGGTGGTGTGGATCTGCCCGGCCAGTGCCTGTGCGGTCTTGTACCCGCCGGCCAGGAAACCCAGACCGCCCGCGTGGGCGGCGGCGGTGACCAACTCGGGCGTGCTCGGCCCCCCGGCCATCGGCGCCGCGATGAGGGGAAGGTCTGCTCCGAGGTCGGAGAGCAGTGTGCTCATGGCAACTCCTCCTGAAAGGTATGAGCGTCAGGCCGCCGGGGCCACGGGGCCGAGGTGGTGCGGGAAGCGGACACAGACGGCGGCGGCCGCGACCGCGGCGACGACGACCAGCGCGCTGCCCAGCAGGAGCGCCTGGTGGTAGCCGTGACTGAGCAGCGGGGCGGCGAGCAGCG
The DNA here is from genome assembly GCF_042888465.1 of Streptomyces sp. NPDC002888. NCBI lineage: Bacteria > Bacillati > Actinomycetota > Actinomycetes > Kitasatosporales > Streptomycetaceae > Streptomyces > Streptomyces sp. NPDC002888. Next base: position 240,552 of record NZ_JBIAPU010000015.1, read on the forward strand.
GGCCGAGGATCTGGCCGGCGCTGTATCCGGCGGTCAACAAGGCCACGGCGCGGGGTACTTGGAGGTGGGCGCCGATGGACAGGGCGATGGTGCTGACGCCCATGAAGGTGGCGCCGAACAGCACGGCGGACACGAGTGCGGGCGTGGCACCGCCCAGCAGCGCCGGCAGGGCGATGCCGACGGCCTGGATGGTCAGCGAGGTGAGCAGCAGGGCCGGCCTGGACCAGCGGTCGGCCAGCCGGGTCCACAGCGCGCACGAGGGCAATGCGGCAAGGCCGACCACGATCCAGGCCCCGGAGCCGAGACGGCCCGGGACTCCCTGCTGGATCGCGGCGACCAGGAAGGTGCCGGCGATGATGTAGCCGATGCCTTCGAAGGTGTAGCTGGTGAGCAGTGCGAGGAACCAGCGGTGGGTGCGGGGCCGTTCGGTCTTCTCGGTCGCCTCGGAACTCCTTGGTTCCGGCTGTGGGGCCAGGGGCCAGGCGACCACCGCGAGGAGGGCGGCCAGGATGGCGCAGGTCCACCATGCCGCCTGCCAGGTGGACGCGGCCTGCACGGCGACGACCAGCAGGCCGGACAGGGCGATCCCGGCACCGACTCCGCCGAAGGCCCAGCCGACCAGGTGGTGGGCGTGCTCGCGCAGCCCCGAAAGCACGGCGCTGACGGCGATCACGAAGATCAACGCGCTGGCGGCACCGGCCACAAGACGCAGCAGGAACCAGACGGTGCCGTCGTGGGTGACCGGCATGAGCACCAGCGTCGCCACCAGTACGACGAAGGAGCCACGCAGAGCCACGGCCGACCGGACGACGGCGGGTACGGCGATGCCGGCCAGGGCTCCTGCGAGGTAGCCGATGAAGTTCGCGGTCGCCAGGTTGGCCCCTTGCGCCGAGGAGAGTCCGGCCTGGGTGTGCATGAGGGGAAGGATCGGGGTGTAGACGAACCTGCCGATCCCCTGCCCCGCGGCGAGCGCTGCAGCCGCCTGCGCGACGATCGTCCAAGGAGACCGCGCTCGGGGAGGGGACGTGGCTGATGGCTGCACTGACCTGGGTACCTTCCTGGTGACTTTCTGTGGCCGTCCTTCACGCTAGGCAGCGCGTATACGCCTGTGAAATGCCGGTTAGGCTGCCCCTATGCATGGCAGGCATGGATGCCGGGAAGGGGCGCGAGGAGCATGGACGTCGAACTGCGCCATTTGCGGGCCTTTGCGTCCGTGGCCCGCCATCGCTCGTTCTCCCGTGCAGCCGAGGAACTGCTGATCACGCAGCCGGCGCTGAGTCGTACGATCGCGCAGTTGGAGGGCAACCTGAGCGTCCGCCTGCTCGACCGGTCCTCACGGCATGTCGAACTGACCGATACCGGCGCGGAGTTCCTCGTCCACGTAGAGCGGGTGCTGGCCACACTGGACCAGGCCCTCGCCGTCGTGAGCCATCGAATCACCCTGCGCCTGGGCTTCAGTTGGCTGCTGCCCGATCCCTGGACACAGCGGACCGTCAGCCGCTTCGAGGAGACCACAGGAGCGACGGTCGCCCTGACCCGGACCGACGATGCCCTTCAGGCGCTGCGTCAGCGCACGCTCGACATCGCGGTGGTGCGGGGCGACTTCGACATGCCACGAGGAGCGCGCTCCGTGCACCTGTTCGACGAGCCGCGCGTCGCCCTATGCTCCGAGCACTCCGACCTGACCCGTTTCGACCATCTGGACTGGACAGACGTCCAGTACTGGCCGCTGGTCGTCAACACGGTCAGCGGCACCACCGGCCCCTGGTCCTGGCCGACCGACCAGCGCCCCGACCGGATCATCGAGACGGCGAACTACGACGAGTGGCTGGAGACGGTGGCCGCCAACCGGGGCATCGGCATCGTCCCGGAGGTCGCTCAGCGCCGTACCCAGCACCCCGCCGTGCGCTTCGTGCCCCTGACCAATGCACCGCCGAGCCCGGTCAGCCTCGTTCACTTTCCTGACGCCCGGCGGACGCTGATCCGCCGGTTCCTGGACGCCGCCGTACCGGCCGCCACCTCGGGGTGACCGCATACCGCGGTCCGGGGAGCACTATCGATAACCGGTGAGCATAGACAGTTCACCAAAGGCATTTCTGCTGCGAGTGGCGAGTCATTACCGTCGAGGGCATGAGCGTGAGCGAAACCCTCAGCACAGGTCTGTCCCGACAGGAATGCGCGATCACCGTCCTGGGCGGCCCCACGGCCGTCATCGACATCGGTGGCCTGCGCATCGTCAGCGATCCGACCTTCGACGAGGCCGGCCCGCACGGTTACCTCACCAAGACGGCCGACCCCGCCGTCGACGAGGACGGGGTGGGGCCGGTCGACCTTGTTCTGGTCAGCCACGACACACATCCGGACAACCTCGACGAGCGCGGCCGCGCGTTCGCGAAGGCCGCCCCGTTGGTGCTCACCGGCCCCCTGGCCGCCGGCCGCTTGGGATCACCGGCCGTCGGCCTCTCCCCGTGGGCCAGCCACTCCGTGCCCCGCGCGGACGGTGGCGGCGACCTGACCGTGCTGGCGGTCCCCGCGGTCCACGGCCCCGAGGACGGCGAGCGCGACGCCGACGGGAACGTCAACTGCGAAGTCACCGGGTTCGTGCTGGCCGGGGAAGGGCTTCCCACCGTGTACGTCAGCGGCGACAACGCATCGATCCGCACGGTCGCCGAGATCGCCCGTCGGGTGCCGGACATCGACGCGGCCGTCCTGCACGCCGGAGCGGCACGCGTCCCGGCGAAGTTCGACGGCCGTCCGCTGTCCCTGGACAGTCGCGCCGCTGCCGCCGCGGGAGCCGTCCTCGGCGCCGGCACCGTCGTTCCGGCCCACTGCGACGCCTGGGCCCACTTCTCCGAGGGCGTGTCGGAGATCGAGCTGGCCTTCCACGAGGCCGGCCTGTCCTCCGTGCTGCGGGTCGCGCCCCATGGAACGTGGGTGCAGCTCACCCGCTGATCCGCCACATCTACACACACCGGCAACAGACGAGCAAGGAACTACACGTATGCCCTTCGTACGCATCGATGTCATCCGCGGCCGCCGTCCCGACGAGATCCGGGCGATCGCCGACGCGGCGCACCGGGCGCTCGTGGACGTGCTGGAGATCCCCGAGCGGGACCGGTTCCAGGTCATCACCGAGCACGACGCGGACCACATCATCGCCCTCGACGCCGGCCTGGGCTTCGAGCGGAGCGACAACCTGGTGATGCTCCAGATCTTCACCCAGGGAGGGCGCACCACCGAGGTCAAGCAGCGGGTCTTCGACGCCATCGCCAAGCAGCTGGAACCCCTTGGCATCACCGGTGCGGACGTCTTCATCAGCTTCATGGAGAACGGCCCGCAGGACTGGTCCTTCGGTTACGGACGCGCCCAGTACGTCGAGGGCGACCTGGCCGTCCCCGGCCGCTGACACCATCCGTCTTTTCGCCGGCCGCAGGTATGATCCTGCCCACGGGCCCCTATGGAGGTCGACATGGAACTGTCCGACCTGCGGATCTTCCTGGCCGTCGCGCGCACGCACGGCATCACCAAGGCCGCTCAGGAACTGCACACCGTGCAGTCGAACGTCAGCGCGCGCGTCCACGCGCTGGAGAAACAGCTGGGCGCCCCGCTGTTCCGTCGGCATGCCCGGGGCGTGGCCCTGACGAACGCGGGCGAGCAGCTGCTGCCGTACGCCGAGCGCATCAGCAGGCTCGTCGACGAGGCACAGCAAGTCGTCGGCGACGAGACCGATCCGTGCGGTCCACTGCGGATCGGGTCCATGGAGACCACGGCGGGCCTGCGGCTTCCCACCGTGCTGGCGGCCTTCGCCGATGACTGCCCCCGCGTCGACTTCTCGCTGATCACCGGGCCGACCGATCAGCTGGTCCGGGACGTCCTGGAGTACCGGCTGGACGGCGCGCTGGTCAACGGCCCGGTGCGGCAGCCCGACCTGGTGGAGACCCCGGTGTTCGAGGAACGCCTCGTCCTCGTCACGGCGCGCCGGGTCGCCGGCCTGGACGCCGTCATGCGCGACCCGAAGATCCTCGTCTTCCGTACCGGCTGCTCCTACCGCAGGCGCTTGGAGAGCATCCTGCAGGCGCGGGGCGCCATCGGCGTTCGCTGCATGGAATTCGGAACGCTGGACGGCATTCTCGGCTGCGTCGGGGCCGGCATGGGTCTCACCCTGCTGCCCGCCGCCGTTGTCGAGCGGCACGCCTCCCGCGAACAGGTGCGGGTGCACGAGCTGCCGGAGGAGGAGGCACGCGCTCAGACCGTCTTCGTCCAGCGCGTCGACACACCGCCGTCGCCGGCCCTGACGCGGTTCCTCACGCATGCGCGAGCCATGGAGCAGACACCGCCCGTCCTGCGGATGGTCGGCGGCTCCTCCGCTGCCACGGGCTAGATATTGCGGGTCAGCAGGTTGGTGACGCTGCGGCCGAGAGATCAAGGTGTCCCGAGCAATGTCGCGACGGCTGCGCGAGCATGACGCGCCGGGGCCGGGTCGCCACTGATGCCGGCCGTCACGATGGCTCCTTCGGCGAGGAGGAAGACCGGTTCCACCACCGGCACCCCGGTGGCGTGGACCCACATGGCGATCTGCTCGTGGAACGCCTGCTTGTGCGACCGGACTTCGGACCGCACCGCTTCGGACGTCGAGCCGAGTTCGCCGTGGGCGTTGACCCAGGCGCAGCCGCGGAAACCGGGCTGTGCGAACCACTCGGCAAGCCAGTCGAACACCGCGAGTACGCGCTCGCGGGGATCCGGGACCTGTTCCACGTGGGCGGCCAGGTCTCCTCTCCACCGTTGGTCGCGACGTTGCAGCATCGCCACGACGAGACCCTCTTTCGCCGCGAAGAACCGGTAGATCCGCTTCAGCGGCAGACCTGATGCCGCGCGCACCTCGTCCATTCCGACCGCCTGGATGCCTCGCTCGTAGAAGAGCCTCTCTGCCGCGTCGAGCAGTGCTTCACGGTCCAGGCGGTTCTGTTCCTCGGTGACCGGGGCCGGCATCGAGCCTCCTTGACATTGAGAACGATCGTTCCCTACCTTAGACCCCACGATGGAGAACGTACGTTCTCAATGTGAGGAGACCGCAGTGCCGGAAGATCGCCCGCCCTACCCCCCGTTCACCCGGGAGACCGCCCTGCAGAAGGTCCAGGCCGCCGAGGACGCATGGAACACCCGCGATCCCCAGCGGGTGGCACTGGCCTACACGGCGGACTCGACATGGCGGAACCGGGACACTTTCGTCACCGGCCGCGAGGAAATCGTCGCCTTCCTGACACGGAAGTGGGAGCGCGAACTGGACTACGCGCTACGCAAGAGCCTCTGGTCGTTCCACGAGGACCGGATCGCCGTCCGCTTCCAGTACGAGTGGCACGACACGGAAGGTCAGTGGTGGCGCAGTTACGGCAATGAACTGTGGGAGTTCGACGAGCGCGGCCTCATGCGGCGCCGCGAGGCGAGCATCAACGACATCGCCATCTCCGAAGCCGACAGACGCGTCCACGGGCCTCGACCCGTGGACGAATACGGGATCGACATCCCGCTCCAGTAGAGAGCCCGCCCTCACGTCATCCCAAGCCGGTGGGCTCAGCTCAGGCAGCACGGAACGCCGCACCGCGGCCCTCGACGGCGCGGTAGGCGGGAGACGCCCGTGTCCGCAGGGCGCGGGGTCAATGGGAGTGGTACTGAGGTCGTGCGGGACCGTCGAGGTCCAGTTCCACGACATTGACGTAACGTGCCGGCGAATGGGCCGGCAGGCCTGTGATGACGACCCGGCGTCCCTCGCGGTGCACGGAGAGCTGCTCGCCGGTGGGCAGCAGGCGTGCTGCCAGCACCTCGTTCTCGAGTTGCGTGATGACGATTTCACCGGTGGCGCTCCATTGGTCGAGCGTCAGGAAGGCCTGGTTGCCCTTGGTCGTGATGCGGCCGGTGGAGTGGAAGTCGAAGTAGTTCGGCAAGAGGCGTTCCGTGCCGTATACGGCTTCCCCATGTGTCCTGAGCCAGCCGCCCATCTCGCGCAACCGCTCGACGGACGGGGCGGGGATGATGCCGTCCGGGTCGGGGCCGACGTTGAGCAGGTAATTGCTGCCGCGAGCGGCGCAGGCGATCAGCTGCCGGATCAGCAGGTCGGTGCTCTTCCAGTTTCCGTCTCCGATGGTGTAGCCCCAGTGGTCGTTCATGGTGACGCAGGATTCGTACACGCGTGTGTCGTCGGGCACCTCCATGGGCACGGTCTGCTCGGGTGTGGCGTAGTCCTCGGGGAGGCCGGAGCGGTCGTTGATGAGGATGCCGGGTTGCAGTTGGCGGACCTTCTCGTTGAGAGCTTCCGAGTCCCACACCTCGGCCGTGCGCTCCCCCCATCCTCCGCGGAAGTCCGCGTCGTCCGCGCAGTCGTAGAACAGGATGTCGATGGGGCCGTAGTTGCTCATCAGCTCCAGAGTCTGCTGGTGGAACCGGTCGACGCACTCCTGCCAGCCGGACGGGTCGGTCTCCGGGCCGCGGAAGTAGGCCGGGATACTCCAGTCCTTGACGCTGAAGTACAGACCGGCCATGAGGCCTTCGGCTCGGCAGGCGTCGAGGTACTCGGCGACGAAGTCGCGCCGGGCGGCGGTGCGCACTGAAGTGAAGTCGGTGTGTTCGCTGTCGAACAGGCAGAAGCCGTCGTGGTGTTTGGCGGTCAGGACCATGTAGCGCATTCCGGCCTCACGGGCGATGCGTGCCCAGGCCCTGGGGTCGTAGTGGCGGGGATTGAACCGGTCGGCGAGTTTCTCGTAATCGGCGGGCGGAATGTCTTCTTGGTATCGGACCCATTCGCCCCTGCCGGGGATGGCGTACAGCCCCCAGTGGATGAACATCCCGAAGCGGGCGTCGTTGAACTTCTTGAGGCGCTCTTGGCGCATGGCTGTATCCCTCGGGCAGTGGTGGGCGGATCGGGCTGCGTTCTTGCTGCCGTATGCCGCTCGTGGTGGATTGCTGGTTGGTCATGATGGTCAGCGTCGTCCTGCCTGACCGCTGCCGCGTTGCCACTGCTGGGGAGGAGTGCCGCCGCACAGGAAGACTTCAGAAGAGGCAGGACGAAGCAGCGCGTTGGTCCGCGCTGAGCAGTGCGGGCACCGTCTTCAAGGACCGTGCGAGCTGGAACACGGCATATTGAGGAGGCCGGGCCGCTCGGTCCCGGCGGTAACCGGAGACGAGGCTGCCGCCCGGGTAGCGCACGGTGGTGACCCCGAGTTCCCGGATGAGCGCCAGGACGTCCTGGCGCAGTCCGGCCTCGTCCGGCGGTTGGATAGCCGGGGTGGTGGAAACCCGTGTACACGCAACGGCCGAGGTGTTCGACGAACGATCTGTAGAGCAGGGGGTGGACGGCGCCGGGCGTCGCCGGGCCCTCACTGTCGGTGGCCGCGCCGTCACCCAAGTGCCCTCGGGCGCCGGGTCGCCCGGTGGCGCGCGGAGCGTCCCTACTTGAGCCCGGAGGTTGAGATACCCGCGACGAAGCCGCGCTGCAGGATCAAGAAGAGCGCGAGCACGGGCAGGACGTACATCACGGCGCCGGCGGCGACGAGATTGCTGAGCGTTGCGCCCTGTGCGTTGACGTAGCCGGTGGCGAGCTTGACTGCCAGGGTGGTTCGGTTGGTGTCCAGCAGCAGCGCGGGCGCTATGTAGTCACCCCAGGTCCAGCTGAAGGACAGGATGATGCTGGTGGCGATGACCGGCCACGACTGGGGCAGGAAGATCCGCCAGAAGATGCGGATCTGCCCGCAGCCGTCGACGATCGCCGCTTCCTCCAGTTCCTTCGGCATATTGGCGAAGAACTGCCGGAACAGGAAGATCAGATACGGCGCACCGCACAGGCCCCACAGCACCCACGGCATGTAGGTGTTGACCAGGCCGATTTTGCCGAACAGCAGATAGGTCGGCACCAGGGTGATGATCTGCGGCATCATCATCGTCGACAGCAGCACCCCGAAGATCACCCGCTTCCCCGGTGCTTCGAGCCGGGCGAAGCCGAACCCGGCCCAGGCCGAAGCGAGCGTGACCAGCCCCGCGTAGATCACCGAGATCGTCAGCGAGTTGCGGACGTAGCCGAGGTAGTCCCACGTGGTCAGGGCCTCCTTGAAGTTGTCCAGGCTCGGGTGGTGGGGCCACCAGTGGATGGGGAAGGCGCGCAGCTCCGACGGGTCCTTGAAGGCGGTGATCAGGAGCCACCCGAAGGGGCTGAGGAAGAGAACAAGGAGCGCCACCAGGACCATGTAGACGGCGCTGCGCCGGGTGAACACCATCACGACTCTCCGATCGTCCGGGGCTTTGTCTTCGCCGGCTCCGGGTCCAGGGAGTAGAAGACCGCGCCCTTGCTCAGCCTGAAGACGAGGAAGGTGACGACGCCGATGATCGCGAAGAGCACCCACAGCATGGCCGAGGCATAGCCGTAGCGTCCGTTGGCGAAGTACTGGGTGAAGACGCTGATGATGAACAGGTTGTTGCTGTCCGGGACGCGTGCCACCCCCTGCGGGGAGGAGTCCAGGGATATCAGCAGCGGTGCGACACTCTGCAGTGCCGCGATGATCCCGGTGACGACCTGGAAGAAGATCACCGGGGAGAGGAGCGGCAGGGTGATGCGGGTGAAGGACTGCCAGGGGCCGGCCCCGTCGACACGTGCGGCCTCGTGGAGCTCTTTGGGTATGTCCTGCAGGCCCGCCAACGAGATGATCATGACATTCCCGACCGCCCACATCGTCAGCATGATCAGCACCCAGCGGGCATAGGGATCCATCAGCCATGGCACGCCGTTGATGTGGAAGACGTCCAGGATGCCGTTCGCCGCCCCGGAGTCCCGGTCGAAGATCAGCTTGAAGGTGAGGGCCGCGCCGACCGGCGGTACGACGGCGGGCAGGTACAGCAACGTGCGGAACAGTCCGCGGGCGCGGATCGGCTGGTTGACCAGTACCGCCAGCGCAAGTCCCGCCACGATCGACAGCGGTACCGTGATTCCGGTGAACAGCGCGGTGCGCCCGAGGGACGCCATGGTGTCCGGGTCAGTGAAGACCTCCCTGTAGTTGGCCAGCCCGACGAATCGGGAGCGGCTGGAGAGCCCGTCGGAGTTGGTGAGGCTCAGCCACAGCGCGTACCCGAGTGGGTAGGCGGTGAGGGCCAGGAAGCCCAGTACCCACGGGCCGACAAAGACGTAGAAGGCTGCGGCCCTGCGCTGCCTGAGCGAGAGCCGTTTGCGCGTGGACCGGCGGGGGGGGGGGGGGGGGGGGGGGGGGGGGGGGGCGGGCGGCGCGGCGGGGGGGGGGGGGGGGGGCGGGGGCGGGGGCGCCCCCCCCCCACAGCACCCGCGGCGCGGGG